>DNYJ01000030.1 GCA_003505155.1 Candidatus Uhrbacteria bacterium
GTACGCTTCGGCTCGGCTTTTGGACGGATTGCTGAAGGATTCGAAACACGTTTCGGCAAAGGTGGGGTCGGATGCCTTCTCGCAGGACACCGGCAGTTCTGGAGTTGCAGAGCGGTTGCCGCCGAAATTTCCAACCGCAAGCTCTGAAAATTTGACGGCAACCGCAGAAACCTCTGGAGGTCGTCGAGACGTTACCAGCCTGTCGTCTTCTTCAAGACAAATTTTAAGCTCACAACCCAAACCCAAGCCTCTGCCGCCACGGATGGTCGTGAAATTTGATCCGGTAATGGTTCATGCGGAGGATGAGAAGGAAATTGAAGCGCACAAGGAAAACGTGCCGAGTACCAAGCCTCTGCATGACATGGAGGCTGTGGCGCAGAGGACGATGCAGGCAATCAAGGCGGCTGGGACGCTCAACGAGGAAGGGAAAAAGAAGCTCCACGCGATCGTGAAGACGAGGCTGAACGGCTTGCGTGATGCGTACAAGACGCGTGCGGCACTCGAGGCAACCGAGGGACTCGGCTGGTCGGGCGGGGAGTTGACGCAGGCGCTCGAGGCGATTGAGAAAATGTACGCGGAATTGGAAGCCGCGGGAGTAGAAAAAGCACAGCGTGAGAAGCGGGAGTACGTGGCAAACCGCGTTGCGCGGTTTGCGTCCAACGGAGCGGAAACGAATGGCATGTCCGTGAAGGCACCATCAGCGTCTGCTCCAGCGGCAGCCGCTGATTACGTGCTCACCGAGTCGCCCCCGCCGGCCTTCAAAAAAGGCCGAGCGGGGGACCAAGCCGACTCGGCTCCTCAGTTGCCTTCATCGAACATGCCATTCGTTTCCGCTCGGCAAACTTCCACGCTCCCGCCGTCGCTGAAGAGGAAAGGAAAGGTGAGAGACGTAACGGCACCTCGGAAGCTTTCTGGACCGGTGGAAGAACTTGCGGGGATGACGATTGCCGACTTCCGCCGACTTGGTTCCACGGGAGAGGAAGCGGCCGGAGAAATTCAGGAACGCTTTCAGCTTCTCGAGGAACAATCCTACGCGGCACGTCTCAAAGGCATTTCCGCTTGGCGCCGCAGTCCATTGTATGAAACGTACGTCTCGGTGGTTTCGGAAGCTCTGCAGGGAGGCCTCGGTCTGGAGGCGGTTTTGCGTTCGCATGAGAGCTCGGGCGAAGAGATGTTTAAGCTTGAAGAGATGAAAGCGCTTGTCAAACTCAACGGAATGCTCCGAGTCTGATAGAATACGTCTATGATGACGCAATTCACCGTTCCACAATTCATTGATGCCGAAGACAAGATCTTGGGACCCATCACGGTGCGGCAGTTTGTTATTCTTCTTGTCGCCGGGCTGTTTGCCACGCTGTTCTACAAGTTTTTTGACTTTACGCTATTTCTTTTGACGGGCGCGCCGCTCCTCATCGCCTCCGGCATCCTCGCGTTTCTCAAAGTCAACGGTGTGTCGGTTCATTTTTTCGCGTTGAATCTGATTCAAACGTTCCGCCGGCCGCAGTTGCGTGTGTGGGACAAGACGGTAACGAATCAGCAGTTGCGCGAGCGTTTGAAGCCCGACGCGGCGTGGGTGCCGCTCCCAACGGCGCGCAAAGCGCCGCTCATGCGTTCCCACATTCAAGACCTGTCTCTTCTGGTAAACACCGGCGGCATGTTCAATCCTGACGAGGAAGCGTGATATGGCAAAGAACGGCAAAAAAACAAGGGAAGAGATGCGCAACAAGAAGGCCAAGCAGGCTCCTCCAACGCAGAACTATTTGGACATCGCCGAAATTCGGGAAGGGATTGTCGTGTTGAAGGACGGGACTCTGCGCGCCGTCTTAATGGTTTCAAGCATCAACTTCGCTCTCAAAAGCGAAGATGAACAGCAGGCGATCATTCAGGGGTACATGTCGTTTTTGAACTCACTCGAGTATCCAATTCAGATTGTTATCCAGTCGCGCAAGATGAACATTGATGCCTATTTGGGGAGTCTGGGCGAGGCCGAGCGCGCCACGAAGAATGATGCCCTGCGCAATCAAATTCTCGACTACCGTTCGTTCATTCAGGAACTCGTGAGTCTCGGGGACATCATGCAGAAGAAATTTTATCTTGTGATCCCCTACGATCCGCTGACCGACAAAGGGAAGGGATTTTTCAAGCGGCTTGGCGAGACGCTTTCTCCCGCGCGCATTCTGAAGCTCAAATCGGTTCAGTTCGCCGAGCGTAAGAAACAGATTGATCGGCGCGTTTCGATCATTCAAGGCGCTCTTCAATCCATGTCCCTCAACAGCGTCCAGCTTGATACGCAAGGTCTGATGGAGCTGTACTACAACGCGTATAATCCGGACGTATTCGAATCCGAGCGCCTGGCGGACATGAGCCAGTTGCGCATGGAAGAAGGATTTTAAAACAGGATATGGCTTTTGAATCATCGCAATTCGATCTCGACAAAAAACGCGCGGCGCCGCCCTCCGAGCCCAAGCTCTCGAAAAAGGAAATCGCGGCTCGGGAAGAACGCGAACTGCTCGAAGAGGAGCGCGTTTACGTGCGGGGCACGGCCGCCGTGCGTGACCTGATCGCTCCGGCATCGTTTCAGGTAACGCCGCGGTTTCTTCAGCTTTCGGGCGTGTATGTGCGCACGCTGTTTGTCGTTACGTACCCGCGTTATGTGTCCGTCGGCTGGTCGGCGCCCATCATCAATTTGAACAACACGCTCGACATTGCCATGTATTTTTATCCGGTCAAGGCGACGATCATTTTGAAACAGCTGCAGAAGAAAGTCGGCGTGCTGGAAGCGGGCATTTCCATTGACAACGAGAAGGGCAAGCCGAGGGACCCGATCAAGGAGACGGCTCTGCGCGACATTGAACGATTGCGCGACGACCTCACTCAAGGGACCGAGCACTTCTTTCAATTTGCTTTCTACCTCACTATCTACGCGAAAACCGAAGACGAGTTGGATGGACTGACGGAGGAAATCGAGTCCGAATTCGGCAGTAAGCTCATTTACACCAAGCGCGGCTTTTTCCAATCCGAGCAGGGATTCAATTCCACCTTGCCCGTGGGCAACGACGAACTTCTCATCAGCTTTAACATGAACACCTCGCCCATCGCGAGCTCGTTCCCGTTCATTTCCTCCGACCTGACTTCCGAAGGCGGCATTCTCTATGGCATCAATCGCCACAACAACAGCCTCATTCTCTTTGACCGCTTCAGTCTGCAAAACGCCAACTCCGTTGTGTTCGCCACTTCGGGAGCGGGAAAAAGCTACGCGATCAAACTCGAAATCATCCGCTCGATGATGCTCGGCACCGACGTGATTGTGATTGATCCGGAAATGGAGTACAAGCCGCTTTCGGAGGCCGTCGGCGGAACCTACATCAACATTTCGCTTTCCTCGGAAGCCAAAGTGAATCCATTCGATTTGCCCAGGCCAAAAGGAGAGGAGACGGCCGTGGACGACATCATCCGTTCCGCGGTTATCACGCTCAAGGGGCTTCTGCGCATTATGATTGGCCAGCCGATTGGGGGAAGCGGGCATATCGGGTTTACGCCGGAGGAAGATTCCATGCTGGATCGCGCGCTCATCGAGGCATACGCGAAAAAGGACATCACGCCTGATCTCCACAGTCTGAACGGCGTGGAACCTCCCATCATGCAGGATTTGATTGACGTTTTGGAAGGCATGGAGGGAGCGGACAATTTGGTCAAGCGTTTGCAAAAGTATGTTACGGGCACCTTCTCGGGAATTCTCAATTCGCCCACGACCGTTGAGATGAGGAACCAGCTTGTGGTCTTCTCTGTGCGCGATCTGGAGGACGAGCTTCGGCCGGCGGCGGTGTACACGATCGTGAATTACATTTGGAACATCGTGCGGTCGGAGAGCAAGAAACGCATTCTCGTTATTGACGAGGCGTGGTGGCTTATGCAACATGAAGACTCGGCGAAGTTTATTTTTGCGCTCGTGAAGCGCGCGCGCAAATACTACCTGGGTGTTACGACGATTACGCAGGATGTGAATGACTTTCTGCGCTCCGCCTACGGTCAGGCCATCGTGACGAACTCCTCACTCCAACTTCTTATGAAGCAGTCGCCGGCGGGAGTGGATGTAGTGAAAGAGACGTTCAATCTTACCGACAGTGAAAAGTATCTCCTTCTCGAGTCCGGCGTGGGAGAGGGGATTTTCTTTGCCGGGTCCAAACACGCGGCAATCAAGGTTGTGGCTTCCTACAACGAGGATCGGATTATCACGACGAATCCGGAACAGCTTCTGAAGATTGAAAAGGAACGGAAGGTGCAAGAGGCAACGTTTACAGTAGATCAAGAGAAAGTCGCGCAAGCCGGTCCGAGCGTGCGTCTGCAGGCCGCCGCCGCTTTAGAGGCGCCGGAAAAACTTCTTGAGAAACCGCCGACGCAACCATAACCGCATTTTATGAACGACAAGAAAAAACGTCTGGTACTCATCGCGGGGATTCTCGTTCTCCTTTTGATTCTCCTTCTCTTGTTCTGGCCGAAGAAGAAGCAACCGGAGGCTCCCCTGACAGAGACACCATCGGCCTCTCCCGCGCCTGTGGCCGAAACGTCGCTCGTCGCTCCTCTCATCGAGCGTGAAGTTCCGACTCCCTCGCAGGCAAGCGCGGAAGCGGTCGCTCGCACGTTTGCCGAGCGTTATGCGAGCTTCTCGGCCGAGAGTCATTTTATCAATATCACGGACTTGTTTCCGATAATGACGGATGCGTTTCGGACGCGGCAGAAAGTTTTCATTGAGTCTGCGGAGCCGCTCGACGAATATTATGGTGTAACCTCGAAGATCGTATCGCTTTCGGCCGTGTTGTTTACCGACTCTGTGGCTGTAGTGGACGCGTCCCTTCAGCGCATCGAGGCTCGAGGGTCTGCGCAGAACATGGCGACAAAATATGAAACGCTTCGTCTCAATCTCGTTTTTGAAAACGGTTCATGGCTCGTCGATGGGGCCGAGTGGTCCAAGGAATAACGGATGTCCTGTTTCCTCGCGCGTGTGTGCGTTGCGGAAAAGAAGGAGATGACGTGTGTTCGTCGTGCTGGAGCGTTGCGTTTGGCGAGGCTGTCGCTCTCGTCTGCCCTTCGTGCCAAAAACCTTCTGTGATCGGCTCGCGCCATGCGGGCTGCACATCGCTCTTGGACGGACTTCTCTTTGCGATGCCGTATGCAAACTCCGTGACGCACGGACTCCTGCGTCGGTGGAAGTTTGATTACGTTCGGTCGGTGGAGCCGCATCTCAAACGCCTCATTGAACGCCTGCCGCTTGCGGAGATTCTTGGGGGCGATGATTGGACGGTGGTGCCGGTGTCCCTGCACGAACGCCGGAAACGCGAGCGCGGGTTCGATCAAGCCGCTTGGATCGCAAAGACGGTGGCGGACCACCTTCATCTTCCGGCTGTGAACGCTCTTGAGCGCACGCGCTACACCAAACAGCAATCTCGTCGGCCTGCTCGAACGACGAAATCTGACGGGGATCTTCGCTCAAAGCAAGATCTCAAAGGCGCCTTCCGCGCGAGACAATCCATCGAAGGCCGTATCATTCTCTGCGACGATGTCTTTACCTCCGGCGCAACGATGGAAGCGGCCGCAAAAGCCTGCCGCGACGCGGGAGCAACCTCCGTTTGGGGGGTTGTGATCGCGAAGGGGTAACAAACCCACCATCTATGAGGACGGTGGGTTATTGAGAGCGGGCGTAGGTTTCCATGAGATCCTTCTGGTCTTTGTTGGCTTGCCGGACAACTTCTCGCAGGAGGTTTTCTTTTTCCTTCGGCGAGGCGTATCTGTGGAACGAGGAGAAATCTCCCATAGCATGGGAACGTCTTTTGAAGAGTTGTTTGATAAGCTTTATCATAAAATCTTCTCTAACTCTTCTCGACTATACATCTCTGGAAGGAGCAAATCAAGGCAGTCGATATTCGAAAAGAAGCTCTCTTTGTTAGAAGTGAAGTTTTTGACAATCAAGTTAAGCTCAATACGATCCTGAAATTCCAATTTTGCCCTGGTTACATTTTTTTGAGCTGCAAGAAAGGCGTTGATGAAAACATCTCGAGTCACTCGACGTCCTTCATTGATCTCACGTGCTTGAGTGAATTTCCATGCTGTCGAGGGACTCTGGAAGATGTAATAGATCACGACCTGCCGCTCGTGATTCAAAGAGCGTTCGATATTTTTCATGGCATGAGCATAGGCGAACGTTCCATCCAGGATGAAATTGATGTTCTTAGCGATGACGTAATCAAGAAGCTTGTTCACTCCGATGGTACAGGCGTTTTGGAAAAGGTGAGCATTCGCACCGTCATAGTCTTCGAAGAGTTCTCGTATCTCATCTGCGTCTATTCGCACAGGTGGTTGATCGGCAAAACGTTCAATGAGTCTTTTGGAGACCTCTGTCTTTCCGGCTCCGGGCGATCCGGCCATAAAAACAGAAGTTGGTTGTTTGCTTGGGGTATACAAATCAGGATTGGCAAAGCGCCGAATCAGTTCACGTCCATTTGCCTTGACGAAGTGTTCGGCTTTGGCGGATATGTTGGTGATGATAACCATACGGATCTATTGTATCAGAAGCATCCTTGCTATCGAGTCGATGTGGCCTATGTTTGGGGGGTTGTGATCGCGAAGGGGTAAGCGAATGAAAGGATAAGGGATAAATGGGAACGCTAAACACCATACAAAAAGTGTCCGATCGGACACTTTTTGTTATGTGAACCTCATGGGACGCGCGGACTATTGCAACAGGATGTGGAAATTTGGTGGATTGCCGTTTGAAACCGGGAGGTTGGTTGTGACACTCGCGCCCGTACCCAAACTATTCTCATTCGCAATAACATCGCTGGCTAATGGAATGTCGACCGCAAAGCCGTCTCCTTTATCCACATTGCTCGTCGAAGGAGCGAGCGAGGAGAACGTACATCTCACGTTAGTGCTAAGTGTAGACCCTTGTGACACAAGGAATGTATCGTAGAAATAAATCTGATCTGGATAAGGTCCGTACATACCAACTGGACCCGCAAGGACGCTTTGGTCGGCTGTGTTGATCAGTCGACAGTTGGTTAAGTGGTCTTGCGCCACGACAGGCCCATCCGTTCCCACAGAGAAAGCTCCGAGTGGACTTGTTACATTATCCTCCACAAGAGCCGTGAGCCAGATTTGATCGACCCAGACATCGCCATTCGGTGCATCAAACTCATAGATTGCGAGCGTGACGTCGTCACCGGGAGAGGCTGTTGCGGACGCGTGGGGATTCGTATCGTAGTAGGTGACGGTCAAACTAAGGGGTGTCGGAGCGGCGCCGGTGACGAATGTTCCGTTCACCGTATCCGCGTCTCCCGTTCCATATTCTTCCGCATGAATCGTATACGTGTAAGTCGTGCTGTACTGGAGAGGTGTTAACCACGATGGGCTGACATACCAGGACAGTACGGTGTCGTTGTTCAATTGTTGAGTGAGTTGATCGTGAATACTGCCGTTTGGGTTATAGACTGTGATCACGAAGTGATCCATGGGTGCGGAGACCTCAAAGCCAAAGGTGCGTTGCACGGGGTCGGGATTTCCCAGCGCGTCGAGCATGTAGGTAGCTACGTTCAATATCGTAAAGTCTCCCTCCTCACCTGTGTTGAGCGTTTGTGTGAGACAGTTATTCGATTCAGAAGATTCCGTTACGGAGTTGAGCGGATCAATGCAGACTTTTATGGTGCGTTCACCCACGATTTGCTGGGGCGTGATAAAGGAGGAGCCTCCGGAGAGAAGGAAAGATTGATCTGCGAGGGTGGTGGAAGAGTACGTCCACTCAAGCACGCCATCCAGCCAGAAGTAGATCTGTGTAGATCCTGCGTTGGCCAAGCCGATGTTTTTGACGGTGGCTTGAATGGCGGATCCGCTCAAACTGATGCTCGAGACGGTAAGGTCAGGAAGTTTTTTGCTGTCATCGCGCGTCCGTGTTGTGTCTTGCGTTCGTGTTCTTGATGAGGAAGTGTCGGTTGAGGTTGTGCTCTGACGAGTCTTCACCGCTTTCAATCGTTCAAGGGCGCGTTCAAGGCGTTCGATTTCACTCTCGAGCTCGCTGATGCGGGCGATGGCTTGACCGAGACGAGCTTCGAGGTTTTCTTGTTTAACCGTACTGCGTCGCAGGAGCGCTTTTTGATTGCGATCCAATACATCGTCAACATCAACCACTTCTCCATCCTCGTCAACTTGCAGAATTGATCCGGTCTCGCTCTCAATTAGCATGCCTTCCGGCAATTCTTCTTCGTTAAGCTCTGTCGTTACGGAGTATTGTGGGAAGAAAGCCTCGGAGAGATCGTCAACCTGATTTGTCCAAGCGTTCCCATACAACTTCTTAGCTTGATCTTCATCTTTGATGGGGCGCAGAACTCCATTGGGAGACACGGCATAGACAACCGGCACACTGGGCATTTTCACCAGGCGCATGCCCGGACGGTATTTCACAACCCCGCCGAGCGTATGAGTCTGCAACTCGTCGCAGGTAACGTGTTCTATGGCGTCGAAATCGGGATACCACGTAAAGAAAATTTTATCGTTCGGGAAGGTGTAGCGTTTATTATCTTCGCCGATGTAGTAGACGGTTTTGCTATCGTCGCACATGATGAGGTCGCCCGGGCTGGCGGCGCGGACGGATGAGCCTATGCCGGCCACACCAAGAAGGATGAGAGCCATGGATGAGACCATCCACCAGTGGAAAGATAGTTTCGTGCTCATAGAAATGGGTGAGAAGATTAAAATGTTTATGTTAGAAAGTATATCAGAGTTTGTGCGGGGGGGGGGTAGGGAGATGAGAAAGCGAGATTACAGGGCGCGGGCTGAGATGTTTTCGATTTTGACCGCGGCGTCTTCGGCGTAGAATCCGATTTTGCCGTCGGTGGAGAGAAGATCACGCGAAGAGACGCGATAACGCATGCGCTCGATCCCATCAACGAAGAGGGTGATCACGCCGTTTTCGACGCGCACACGCATGTTGTAGGTCACGCCGACGGGGAAGTTGTCAGTTCCAACGGGAGAAGTGTAGAGGAAATTCTGCCGGTCGTTCCGAAGCGACTCGCCGAGCTCGACGCCATAGCCGTTCGGTTTCAGAATGAGATACTTGAAGGTGGCATCGGGTTTGTAGCCGAAGACGAACCAGCCGACTTCCCATGGGTTTGACATCGAGCCGGTGCGCAGTTGAGCGAGGTTCGTGAGCTTGAAACTCGCTTCGTAATTTCCTCGGTACATCTCGCGCGACGTGACAAGCGCGGCGTGTGTTTCGGATGAGCGTGTGGACGCTCTGGGCGAGAGGAGAATAGTTGGTCCAAGCTCGACGGTGCCGTAGCCGTTGTAGACCATGTCAAAGGAAGGAGAGGCGGGCGTCGGAGGGACCCTGGGCGCTGGGAGATTTGGCACCGAAGGAAGATCTCTTCGGTACTGTTCGGTGATGGATATCAACTCGCGATCCGAGTCGGAGACGAATACTCCAGGAGCGTAAAAGCTTGCCGCGCGTCCGTCCTTGGTTGTGCCTCGGCGCGAGGCCTGTTTCAAAAACAGGCGCACGGAAGTCGTGCCACGCGGGAGGGAAAAGGTTTGCGAAGCGACCGCCCAGTTTCCGGAGACGGCTGTGTGGCGCAAAGACGGACTTTGCAGATACGAGAGGATGGTGCCTCTTGAGTTGAGGGCGTAACCGTAGAGATAAGGAAGGCCGGTGATGTCTCCTCCCGTTCGTACGGACTCCGCGCGCGTATAGGAAATGAGAAGAAGGCGGTTGCCGGAAGTTTGTGAGACGGAAAAATCCTGATAAGCGTGAGCGCTCTCGCGAGACGTTTCACGCAAGGTAACCATGCCGTTCGCGCGCTCGACGGAACCGATGGTGTTCCATGAAGATCCGACGAGGTTTCCCGAAACGGCCGCTCTAGCAATATCAGAAGAGCCGACGGTTCCAATCATTGTCAAGGCGAGAATTGTTACGAAGATTCGATAGGTTGTGGTCATAGGTCTCCTTTGTAGCACGATTCTTTGCGACTCAACAAGTAGGAGATTGCATGGGAGGCGGCATCCTTGATTCGAGCCTAAGGATAAGCTACAATCCCTACGCTTTTACAAGTATGGAGAGGTACCCAAGAGGCTGAAGGGGACGGATTGCTAATCCGTTAGGGGTGTAAAAGCCCGCGAGGGTTCGAATCCCTCTCTCTCCGCCAGAGAAGTTCTTTGTGGTAAACTGGATGAGTGTCTGAGAACTATAAGCGCAATCCAAATATCGAATGTCGTGTCTGTAAAAAAGAAATTTACAGACGTCCCATTGAAATACAAAGGGGTTCAGGCAAGGTCTTTTGTTCGCAGGCTTGCTATGGATTTTCTTGTCGTAAGGAGAAACCCTGTACTATCTGCGGTAGTCCCATCTTGGCAAGCTTTAACAAGAAAACCTGCAGCAGGAAATGTGCTAATCAGCAGAGGCTTGGGATGAGATACAAGATGGGATGGCCTACGAAGAACAAGGTCAAGACACAAAGGAGTCTGAAGGTGCGTTTGGCCAAGCGAAGAGGCAAAACGTGTGAGCGGTGCGAGTATGGGAATTACAAGATTCTTCATGTCCACCACAAAGATAGAGACCGGAAGAATAATGAATTGGATAATCTTGAGTTAATCTGTCCAAACTGTCACGCTGAAGAACACTACTCAAAAGAGTAAAGCTGGGGAGGGGTGATCCGAATTGGTTAAGGAACTAGTCTTGAAAACTAGCGCCCGCAAGGGCATGTGGGTTCGAGTCCCACCCCCTCCGCCATAAAAATCTCAGGAAAGCTCCTGGATTTTTGTTTTCCACATGTGCCTTGCGTTTCCGGATCAAATTCGATATACCGTATGCAGATATAAGGAGGTTTATTCATAACGCGTTCCTATGGGAAAAACACTTAAGACGATCGTGGGACTACTGGTTCTCCTTATCGTCATCTGGGCCATCTATCAGCTTTCTTCCACCCGTCCGGCGCAGGAAGAAGCGAGCCTTGAACCGATCAGGGTCGGTCTTATTGAATCTCTTTCCGATGCAGGGTCGGTAGCCATTAATGATGCTGTGCAGATGGCGCTCTCCACGGTTCTTCCAAATCAGGACAAGGTGGAGTTTGTGCGAGAAAATGTCACCTGCGATGCGGAAACTTTTAATCAAGCCTTTGATCGGTTGACCTCTGATAAAGGTCTCGTTTTTCTTGTTGATGTCAGTTGTCCCATGCTTGAAGGGAAATCTTTTCTTTCCGCACAAACGGCCGGCCTTCCGGTTTTGACGCTCTCTCCTTTCGATGCGGAGATGGCCTCGTCAGGACTCCTCTTTAGCACGGTTCCAAGTGGGGCATCTCAACAGGCGTTTGCCGCGCGTCTAGCGCGTGAGCTTGGAAATGAGCGCATGGCAATTCTCTCCTCCGCGCTGGAAGAAAATCTCATGGCTGCTTTTCCGGAATTGGGCGGACACATCGTCGGCTCTGAAATCGTCGAGGCTGGCGCGACGGACGTGCGTGGAGACCTTGCAACATTTGAAGGAACCAACCCGGATGTCTTGGTGCTGTCTTTTGACGAGGCGGATACGTTCGCCGCGGCCCTCGCTCAAATTGCCGAGACAGACCTGTTTGTGGACGTCCTCGCTTCCAAGAGTCTTCTTCCTGCCGATGGATTAGATCTTGCAAGCGTCTCTCGCGAAGGGCTCTTTCTGTTCCTCTTTGATCTGACGAGAGGCGATCAAGCTTTCAAGACTTCATTCGCCGCGGCCACCGGAGGCGAACCGGGTGTCTATGCCGCTCAAGTGTTTGATGCGATTCAGACGTTGGGCATGATGCTGAAGGATTTGGAAGCCCGCTCTGCAGATGTCTCCGGAGCTTCCATCGCGGAATCTCTGAAAGAGCTCTCTTTCGACGGCGCATCGGGAACGATTGCCTTTGATGCCATCGGCGGCGTGGAGGGCGGATACGACACCTACGCCTTTACGGATGGGGAGCTGACACAAATGGTCGTGACGCAGAACGAATCTCCCGATGCTGTGGATGAGACTCCCGTCGTCTCCGATACGACAGAGTAGGTTGGATCCCCCCATGTCAAACAAAATACGGGAGTGCACAACTCTCGTTTTTGTTTCTTATAAAATTCGGACAGAAGTGTTACAATAGCTTTTATGGAAGATACATCTCAAAACAATGACGGCATGCTCGTCTCCTGGGCGATTCCCGAGTACGTCAAACACGAACGCGGCTGGAAGTGGTATCTCACCTCCAGCATCATCGGCATTGCGCTGGTGCTTTGGGGCGTGTTCACCGCCAATTTTCTCTTCGCTATTATCATCGTGATGGCGGGGCTCATTATGTTCCTCACGTCCCAGCGCGAGCCGGAGCAGGTTCCCTTTGCCGTGACAGCTGGGGGCATTCTCATCGGCGATCATTTTCATCCCTATTACGAATTCCGCAACTTCTCCATCCTCTACGAGCCGCCGCACCTCAAGTGCCTTTACCTCGTTTCGGAGAAACGCGTGCGTCCTCTCATCAAAATCCAGCTCGAAGACACCGATCCCAACACCGTGCGTAAGACATTGCTTCAGTTCCTTCCGGAAGATTTACAGAGAGTGGAAGAGTCCTTGACGGAGATGATCGCAAGAGTGTATAAACTTTGAGCCATGCGCTCGTAGCTCAGTTGGATNNCGAGCGCACCACAGAGGTCATCACATGAGTGGTGATTTTTGTTTAGGCGAGTGTCCGTAGCTCCCGCCAGAGGTGTGAAGTGAGAGAAGACTCTACTTCACACCAGAGGCGGGTTTGTTTTAAGTCTGTTAGGAGTATATAATTGAACTGGAATTAACCTTTAAAGTATATCCCAGTCAATATATGGATAATAAACCTAGTAAAGGTGAATATTTAGATGTCTTGTTACGATCTCCCAAAACCATCTTTTCTGTTAAAGATGCGGCTTTGTTGTGGGGAGAAGAAAGAGAGCAGATGGTAGCGATTCGGCTGAATAGGTATGTCGTGTCTGGGAAGTTGATAAGAATTAGGCGAGGCATCTATGCCAAAGACAAAAAATACAACCGCTTTGAATTGGCCACACGCATCTATACTCCTTCCTACATAAGCTTTGAGACGGTCTTAACGCGAGCCGGAATTAATTTTCAATTCTACGGCAACATTTTCGTTGCTTCGTATGTGACCAGAGACATTGAGGCTGGAGACCAAAAGATTTCATTCATCCGGATGAAAGACTATGTTTTGAGCAATACGGTTGGCATTGAGCATCAGGATGGCATTGCCACCGCAACCAAAGAGCGTGCGTTTTTGGATAGAATTTACGTCAGCAAGGATTACCATTTTGATAATTTACATGCATTGGATTGGGATAAAGTTTTTGAGATTTTACCCATCTACAACAATAAACGGTTAGAGAAGAAAGTAAAAACCTACTTTAAATCTGAACAGATATGAAATTAGATTACTCAAAACACAAAAACATTCTGCTTCAGATTTTGAAGGACGTGTACTCTGACACATCCATTGCGCCGCATCTGGGTTTCAAAGGCGGAACGGCCGCCTTACTGTTTTATGGGCTAACTCGTGATTCGGTTGATTTGGATTTTGATTTGTTGAACGAAGACAAAGAAAATGAAGTGTTCGAGAAGATTCAAAAAATTATTGGGAGCTACGGGACAGTCGTTGACTCCCGAATTAAGAAGTTTAATTTATTGAACGTTCTTTCGTATGCAACGGGAGCGCAAAAGATAAAAGTTGAAGTTAATCGGAGAAATTTTGGCTCCAAATATGAACTTCGGACTTTGCTTGGCATATCCATGCTCGTGATGGCGCAGGAAGATATGTTTGCGCATAAGCTGATGGCTATGCATGAACGCATAGGCAAAACGAGCCGTGATGTGTACGACGTTTGGTTTTTCTTGGAAAATCGCTGGCCAATCAACAAAGAAATTGTCGAACGACGTTCAGGAAAAACATTCGAGGAGGTTTTGCAATTGACAGCCGAGCAATTGGAAAAACTGGATCATAAGCACATACTTGACGGCTTGGGAGATTTTCTTACCGAACCACAGAAAGATTGGGCCCGTGCCAAATTAAAATCAGAAACCATCTTTTTGCTCAAAGCTCGAGCGGAAAGTGAAAAGCAAAGATAAATTTTGCTTAAGCTTCGGAGAGGTATGGCAACCTTGTACGACAAAGTATCCGTTCTTCATGGCTTGGGGGCGGTGGGAGCGAAAGCGCTCGCGAAGGTTGGAGTGAAAACCGTGCGGGATCTTCTTTTTTATTTTCCGTTCCGGTATGAGGACTATTCCAAGGTGAAGACGATTTCCGAGCTGATTCCGGGCGAGACGGTTTCTCTGACGGCGGAGATCGTCTCGATCGAAGCTCGGCCGTCGCGCAAGAGTCGCGTCATGGTAACGGAAGCTCTTGTGAAAGATGAGACGGGGGAACTCACGGTGAAGTGGTTCAATCAGCCGTTTCTTACAAAGAGTTTGAAGCCCGGGACGCGCGTCTCGCTTGCCGGCGCGACGGATCTTCGCGCAGGACTTGTGTTGGTGAACCCTCGCTATGAGAAAATCTCTCCAGATGGTGAGACGGTGCATACCGGCCGCATCGTCCCCGTGTATCCGCGTTCGGGCACTGTCGGCGAGAAACGCCTGCGTTCCGCCATCAAGGAGTCTCTCTCTGCGGCGTCGAAATTAGCGGACGCTCTGCCCGCGGCGATCCGCGAGGCGGAAGGATTCCCAAGTCTTGCGGAAGCGATTTGCTCCATTCACTTTCCCGGAAGGATGGCGGAACTTGATCGAGCGGTTGCGCGTCTCAAATTCGACGAACTTTTTTTGCACCAGCTTCTTTTTGCCGAAGTGAAGAAGGATCGAAAGGAACAATCGGCGTATCAAATCCCGATTGCGGTGTCCGAGCTCAAAACATTTGTCGCTTCGCTTCCGTTTGCGCTCACAAATGCACAGAGACTCTCGGCATGGGAGGTGATTCAAGACTTGGCGAAGGAGCATCCGATGAATCGGCTTCTCGAGGGCGACGTGGGGAGCGGCAAGACGGTGGTCTCGGCGATGGCGATCAACGCGGTTCTTGGCTCTGCTCATCAAGCGGCGTACTTGGCGCCGACGGAGATTTTGGCGAAACAGCAATATCAGGCTTTGTGCGAGCTGTTGCCGAGAGGATCCGTTGCTCTCCTCACGCGCGCCGAATGTGAAGTCGGAGGCGAAGCGATTGATCGCCTCGGTCTCCAGCATCGTCTCAAGATGGACGCGCTGGTCGTCGTTGCCACGCACGCGATTCTCGAAGAGGATTGGCGGTTCGATCGACTTGCGCTCATCGTCATTGATGAACAGCACCGATGGGGCGTGCGCCAGCGCCATGAGCTTCTTGCGCGGCATCTCATCGCTCCGCATCTTCTCTCCATGTCGGCCACGCCCATTCCGCGTTCGCTTTCGCTCACGATCTATGGCGACCTCGACCTCTCTGTGATCGGGGAAATGCCAAAGGGAAGGAAGCCGATTGAAACGAAAGTGGTTTTCGATAAAGTGGAGACGGAGATGTACAGGTTTGTTCGAGGCCAGCTCGACGAGGGTTACCGTGTTTACATCGTCTGCCCCCTGATAGACCCATCCGATAGGCTTGGCGTGGCTTCCGTGTCTGAAACCGCCGAGCGGTTGCGCCGAGGACATCTCAAGGATTACAAAGTTGCGGAGCTTCACGGGCGGATGAAGACGGAGGAAAAAGAGGAAGCAATGAGAAAGTTTAAAGACGGTTCGATTCCCGTGCTCATCTCAACTACCGTTGTCGAAGTCGGAGTGGATGTGCCGGAGGCGACCGTGATGGTGATTGAAGGAGCGGAGCGTTTCGGTCTTGCCCAACTTCATCAACTGCGCGGCCGCGTCGGCCGGTCGGACAAAAAGTCTTACTGCTTCCTGCGTCCGAGTGGATTTCTTCAAGGAAAAAGTCTCGAGCGTCTGCAGGCGATGGTGCGATGTCAAAACGGATTTCAACTTGCCGAGCTCGACTTGGAGTTTCGCGGTCCGGGCAACGTCTTTGGCAATGCGCAGTCCGGCTTTCCCGATTTTCAACTCGCCACACTTGCAGACGTCCCCCTCATGAAAAAAGCCCGCGACTTGGCGTCTCGGTTGCTGGAAGAAGATCCAACTCTCGAAGGTCATCCTCTTCTCCGAGACGGCCTCCTCGCCAAGTCGGATGAATTGCACCTCGAGTAAGCGGCGTGGCCTCCCCTCCTAATCTAGGAGGCGGATTACGATAACAGCTCCTTGAGCGTTTTTGCCGTGGCGGGGGAGATGACGGTTTCGAAGCCGAGACGCTTGGCTTCCTTTTCTCTCCGTTCCATGCCGGGGACTTTTCGGAGCTCTCCTCCCAAGCCCACTTCGCCGAACACGATCGTTTGTGCTTTGAGCGAGACTTTTTCAAGCGCTCCGGCGATGGCGAGGCAGGCGGCGAGGTCGGCGGCGGGTTCGGTGAGACGCAGTCCTCCGACGACGTTCACATAAATATCCTTGTCGGCGAGTTTGACTCCGGCTCTGCGGGAGAGGATGGCAGAGAGCATCAGAAGGCGTTTTTCAGAAAATCCCGTCGCGCGGCGCAGTGGATTAGCGAAAACGGACGTCTCCACAAGCGCTTGCACTTCGACTAAGAACACACGCGAGCCTTCGAGCGTTGCGGTTACGATGGATCCCGGCGTCTGCGCGCGCTCTTCCAAGAAATGTGCCGAAGGGTTCGCGACTCCGACGAGCCCCTCCTCTCTCATCTCAAAGATGCCGACTTCCTCCGTCGAACCAAACCGATTTTTTCCGGCTCGAAGCAGACGAGTCAGATAGCCGGATTTGCCCTCGAGCATCAAGACGACGTCAACCAGATGTTCAAGCGTCTTCGGGCCTGCCACACTGCCGTCCTTGGTCACTTGTCCCACGAGAAGGATTGGCACGCCGGTCTGTTTGGCGGTTTCGAGCAAGACGTTTGTCGCATAGCGCACAAGGCTCGTGCCGCCCGCCGCAAAATCGAGCACGGACGACGTGAGTGTTTGCACGGAATCCACGATGGCAAGCGGCGGCCGTTCTTTCTCAATCGTCTTTGCGACGCGTTCAACGGAGGTTGTGCCGACGTAGGCGATACGATTCAACTCCACGCCAAGCCGTTTAAGCCGTCCCGAAAGCTGGGGAGCGGATTCCTCGCCCGAAGCGTAGATTATGGGTTTTGCTTTACCAAATGCGCTTCCCACCATCGCGGCCAGGGTGGACTTTCCAATGCCTGGTTCGCCGGATAACAAAACGAGAGATCCCGCCACGACTCCTCCTCCGAGAACTCGGTCAAGCTCGCCGATGGTTGTCGCTCTGCGCTCGGCTGACTTGAGATCAGCGCTGTCGAGTCTTACCACATCCGCCGCCTTCGCTTCCGCAACCGCAGAAGCTCTTCCTCCCGTCTCGCCGCCGCTCTCGCTCAACGTTCCCCAGCCGCCGCACTCAAGGCATCGCCCGCTCCACTTGAGCTGTTGCGCATCGCATTTTGAACACGTGAACATAGGTTCGAGGAATTCTTTTATCGCAGACAAACGAGAGGATCAAACACGTCCCCCGCAATCTTGAAAGTGGTGTGCACGTGCGGGCCTGTCGTATTGCCGGATTGTTCGATGGGTTGGCAGGTGCAGGATTCCTGCGAGAATGGATCCGCGCATGGCGTTCCGGAATAGGTGCAGGTTCCGGAGATATTTGCCGTGGCCCAAGCTCCGCCCGTCGGTTTCGTTTCCCCATTGCAACAGCGGCCGCCCGAATGCCCGATCGCCTCGCCTTGCTTGACGATGCGTCCGCTCTCCCCGATAAAATCTTTCACATGGCACATCGAAAGAATGGCGCCGTCGAAGATCACGTCAATTTGGTTGCCGCACCGATTCGACGCGCTTCCTTTTTTGAAGAGAACCGTTCCGTTTTGCGGCGCGAAGATTTCGGTTCCCCACGGAACGGCGTAATCAAGCCCTCGCATCTTTGATGAGTCATAGTTTGGAGTGTTTGCTCTAAAGTGATAGTTACAGCTGTAGGAGGTACGCACGGGAGATTTATACGTTTGTGAAAGCGGACAGGTTCTTGCGTAGGCCGCTTGCTCGGCATCTTTACATGACTGTAATGCTGTTCCTATAGCTGTGGTTGTGGACGATGCGACTGCCGGTCCTTCCGACGGCGACAAGGTCGAATCAATCGAATCAACCGCCTTGATTCGAATGGCGTTTAAGAGGGTCAGTTGGGGATTCGTGGTGTAGAGGAGTGTGTAGCTCCCGAGGAGGATGACCATGCCCACGAGCGCGTTGGTGATTCTCTGTTTTGCTTCCGTTACTCCTTGCTGGGATCCCCCTTGCAACATGTATTGAATCCCGCCCACCATGATCATGATGACGGCGAAGACCGCCATGATGCCGATGAGCCAGCGGTAAATGGCCGCAATGTATTCTCCGATGAAACCGACTTGGAGGACGCCGTTGACACGAACGGGATCCTGAAAACCCTCGAAGCCGGGGATGTCCACGCCCAGCACGGGCTTGAGGCCTTTAAAAACTTCTTCCTCGCGCAGGGAGTAGGCGGCCGACGTGAACGTCCCTCCGGCTCCCGCCGCATAGCTTGTGCAAAATTTCTGACAGAGTTCTCCGTTCGGCGTCTCCCCTCGGGGCACCCACTCCAGATTCTCGAAGGTTTGATTAACCTCCGCCGTTGCGGCGTTTGGCAAGTAGGTGCAAACGCACTCGTGGATGGCAGTCACCTCCGCGAAAGCCGAGCTCGGGAACAGGAGGAAGACGAACGTGAGGGCGGCGGCGAGTCTCATAGAGCTTCCAAAATTTTCCGGATGATGCTTCGAAGCTCGTCCTCGGAAAGCGCGCCCACATAACGTTCGCCGTTCACAAAGATCGTTGGCGTGGCGGTGAGGGAGAGAGCGAGCGCTTCTTCGTAGTCGCGCTGAATTTTTGGGAGAGATGCGCGGCTTGAGACGCAGCGGTTGAAGCTGTCGAGATTGAGTTCGAGCGCTTGGGCGATCGCCGTGTAGGTAGAGGCACCGAGGAGGTTCATTTGCGTGAAGAGGAGTTCCTGGTACGTCCAGAAGGCGCCTTGTTCCTGCGCACAGCGCGCGGCGATGGCGGAAGGCACGGCTTCCGTATGCAAGGATTCGTTCGGGAGGTCCTTCCAAACAAGACGCACGTCATTCGGAAATTCCCGACGGATGGTCTCAAGTGACTCCGACAAGTCGCGGCACGCTTCGCACTGGTAGTCCCCGAACTCCACAAGGGTGATTGAGGCGTTCTCGCTTCCGCGCGTGGGGTTCACGATGCTTACCTCGGGCGTTAAAAGCTCGACGTTCTTTTCTTGAGGCGCCTCGGTCTCTTTATCCCGGGAGGGGACGCGCAAGTAGAGATGGAAGAACAGGAAAATGACTCCCGCGAAGAAGAGGAGAACAAGGAGCGCGCTCCATCGTTGTGTTTGTGTTGCCATGTTATTTGAGTTGGAGTTGTTGAAGGATGCCGGTAGCTTTATCGGTAAAGAAAAGCCGACTTCCGTCTCGGCTCACGGTTAAGGCGTCAATGGATTGCGGCGTTTGTGGAATAGCGATGCGTTCCGAGGCGCCCGTTTCGATATTAATGCGATAGATGCCGTCGGCAATATTGTCCGCAATAGCGCGCTGGAGTCCGATGTTGGGACCCATGGCCTGCGGGACGGCGCAGTACATCGTACTGTTGCCGGCAAAGGTACACTTGTCGATCCACGTGTTGATACCGAGGCTCCGGCGGCGCTCCCCGAGCGAGCCCGGGTTGCCGTCAACAACCCAGAGCTGGGGACGGTACTCGTCCTGCGCTCCGGCGGACGAGTAGACGATCTTGTCGCCGCGCGGATTCCACTGCGCGTCGAAGTTCAGGCCCTCTATCGTCAGGCCCGGAAAATTTTCACGGTTTTTCCCGATGGGAATGATCATCTGGCGTCCGGCGCCCGACACGCCGGGACCTGTTCTTGAGAACGCCACGACTTGATTATTTGGGGACCAGTTCACCGTTACCTTGTCGGCGTTGTCGCCCAATGCCGCGATGGAGAGTGTGCGCGATCCGTCGGCGGAAGCGATGACAAGCGAGCGGTTATTTGGATCAAGTCCGATGCTTTTGGCGATGATTTCATCAGTGGAGGGCGAGAAGTCGAAATCTTCCCAGTGAGATGGGAAGGTGATTTGTTTTTCATTCTCAAAGTCGTAGACGATATTCCCTCCGTCCGGAAACTCGATTACCGCCTTTTCTCCCGCGTCGTTCCAAACGATCGTTTCCGCTTTAGGGAAGGTCTTGTCCGAGAGACGCTCGACGTCGCCTTCCGCGTTGACTTTGTAGAATCGTCCATCCGTCCGATCATAGTACGCCATGCTTGCTCCGTCGGCGGCAAGGGTTGGAGCAATGACGCGGCCTGTGGTGATCGCCTGTGTTTTCGTGACGCCGCCGTCCGCGATCGGCGCGGCTGCGGGAAGCGCCGCAGTGCCTCCCACTTCCTCTTGGGCTCCGACCGGCGCGCCAACGCCTGCACTTGGCAGTCCTTCGTTCACGCCTTCGGGAATCTCTGGCTGTGTGCCGGGGGTCGTGGTGACCTCTGCGGGCGCACGAAAAAAGACAACGTACAGCGCGGCGGCAATGGCGAAGCCGACCAGCACGAAGCCGATGATCAGAAGGACACGTTTAAGTCTCTCGGACATAAGTTATGGGAAAAGGAATTGAAAGATCTCAACCAATGATGAAAACAGTGCGGAGAACCCCGCCGGATCAATAAAGAAGTAGACGATAAGGCTGAAGATGAGGCCGATGATCGTGAAGATAAACAAGATCCCGAAGAGTCCCATGATGAATTGCAACCAGTCGATAAAGCCGAAAGGGACGACGAACTCGTCCACGATGGGGATGCCGATGTCTTTGTTCGTCTTCGTTTTGTAGATGTCCGCCAACTTCCAAAGTCCCCAGAGCGGATAAGCGAGGATGGGAAGGATGACCGTTTCCGAACCGATCGCTCCGGTTGACCAGAGAGCCTTTTGCATAGGGCGGACGATTTTGCGCCTGTCTTTTTCCGATTTTTTCTTTGCCGCCGCCGCGTCGTGAGCGCTCGCTTCAGCTGTTTCAGCGGTTTGAACCGCGTTAACGGCTTGTTCTTGTTTTTTTGCCGATTGAAGGCGAGCCTGCGCTTGTCCTCGCGTGAGTCGGTCTTTTGCGCTTCCCGGTTCCGTCTGTCCCGCCTTCGAGCCGAAACCCTGATTCATCGGTTTCAGATCCATGACATTCGTATTCTTCCATCGCTCTGCTACGGCGTCTGCGTAGGCTTTTTCTGCCTCCTCCTCACGCGCCGAAAGGTCTGCTTCATTGTCAAAATTTCCCGCTTCTCTAGTCCTGCGTGCCACGCCACGCGCCGCAATAAACCGAAGGTAAGCATCTCGCTCGTTCAGAGGATTAGATTGTGTGGCTGCTTCTGCCATAACGCTCACCATCATACCATTTTCCGTTTTCCGCGCGAAGCAAAACAGGCTGTGTCAGCTTGTTTTGGATATTTCTTTTACTTTTGCGTGACCGTGAGACGGTTGCCTTGCCGTTTGAGGCGGAGCGTTTTTGGAGAGCGGGCGGCGAGGAGTTTTTCCGCCAGGAGTGTTTCAACATGGGTTTGGAGGAAGCGGCGCACGGCACGGGCTCCAGCAGAGGGATCGTACGACTCTTTGGCGATAAACTGGGCGACGTCTTTTTCGATGTGAAGCGTTCGCTCACGTTCCAGAAGACGCGCTTTGATTTCCTGAAGCCCTTGCTTGGCGATGGTCTCCAAAGATTTGGTGTTGAGCGGCTCAAAGACGAGTGTTCGATCCACGCGGTTCAACAACTCCGGCCGGAAGCGTTCCTTCAAGTCTTCTTGGATACTGACGCGCAGGCTTGAAGCGCTTGAGGCATCCTCGTCAAAGCCCAGCGCGCCGCCGCCGAAGCGTTCGAGTCCGACGTTCGTGGTCATCACGATGATGGTTTGTCGGAAGTTGATCGCGCGTCCCGTCGCGTCGGAGAGGGTTCCGGTTTCAAGAATTTGCAGAAGAAGCGCTTGCGCATCGGGGTGCGCTTTCTCAATCTCGTCGAAGAGGACGACGGCATAGGGCTTCTGCCGAACTTGGTCGGTGAGCTTCGCGCCCTCGCGATAGCCGACGTAGCCGGCAGGGGAGCCGATGAGTTTGGAGACGGCATAGCCTTCCGCGTACTCGCTCATGTCAAGATGAATGAGCGCGTCGCGGTCTTTGAACAGCTCTTGAGCCAGCGCTTGCGCAAGGGCGGTTTTTCCCACGCCCGAAGGTCCCACAAAGAGGAAGGAGGCTTGCGGCCGCCCCTGTGCGGTAACTCCGGTTTTCGAGCGCAGAATCGCTTCCGCGACCGCCTCGACGGCTGTCTTCTGCCCAATGACGGTTTTTGAAAGAGCGGCGGCAAGACCTTTAAGACGCTCGCGTTCCTCGTTTTGCAAGACGCCCACAGGAATACCGGTTGCGCGGCTGACGACAGAGAGGATGTTTTCCACCCTGACCTCTCCGACGAGTTCGATCGTTTGCTTCGCTTTCACGCGCTTCATGTCCTCCTTGATGATGTTTTCACGCTCCTTGAGCGCTTGCGCCTCTTTGAAACGCTCCTCGACGATCGCCTGCCGCTTTTCATCTCGGAGATCCGAAAGCTGTTTCTCGAGGTTGCGGACGGCTCCTTCGCCAGTGGTGTCTTGCGTCTGCGCCACACGCACGGAGGAAGCGGCCTCGTCTAGGAGGTCAATAGCCTTGTCGGGGAAGAATCGGTCGGGGAAGTAGCGTCCGCTCAAGCGTACAGCCTCGACGAGCGCGGCGGGATGAATGGCGACGCGATGGTAGCGTGCGTAATACGGAGCGACTCCCTGCAGAATTCGGAGGCTGGCTTCCGCGGAAGGCTCTTCGATGACCACGCGGCCAAACCGGCGTTCAAGCGCGGCATCGGGTTCGATGTGTTTTTTGTATTCGGCGGGTGTAGTGGCTCCAATGCAACGGATCTCGCCTCGGGCAAGAGCGGGTTTCAGCATGTTGGCGGCGTCGAGCGATCCGCTCGCCGCGCCGGCTCCGATGATGGTGTGAAGCTCATCAATGAAGAGGATGATTTCCGGGTGCGCTTGCGTCTCTTCCACGATTTGCTTGATGCGGCCTTCGAACTCTCCGCGATACGTGGTGCCGGCGACGACGGAGGAAAGATCGAGCGCGAGGATACGCTTGCCCGCGAGGGCGGGAGGGACATGTTCTTCAAAGATGCGCTTGGCCAAGCCTTCCACAATGGCGGTCTTTCCCACGCCGGGTTCGCCCGTCAGGATTGGATTGTTCTTGGTGCGCCGGCAGAGAATTTCCATGACTCGTTCGATTTCGCGTTCGCGCCCGATCACCGGATCAATCGTTTGTGCGATGTCGTCGGAGGTCAAGTCGCGCGTGAAGAAATCAAGTGCCGGCGTGGCGTCTGCTTCCGTACCGTCGTCCTCTTCTTCCTCCTCCTCTTGATTGGATAGGATCGCGGGAGCGAGGAATGTCGATGGCACGCTCGAAGCGGCGGCATGGGCGAGAAGCGCCTCCATTTCCGGAAAACGAGACGTGCTTTGAAAGACCATCGCCAGCTGATCCTGCAAAGCGTTTACATTGATCTTTTGAGAGGCGAAAAAACCGCGGAGATGTTCGTCGGTGACATGGAGGATTCCGCCCAAGAGATGTTCGGTGCCCACGTAGCGGTGGTGGTAGGCGTTCGCCAGATAGACGGCGCGTTCGATCATGCGCCTGGCCGTGTCGGAGAGTGCCGGCGTTCCTTGCGAACGAGGATTCGGTCTCTCTTTGAGTTCCTTGCCGTCGGTTCCCACGAGGGTGTGCACGGCGGCAAGTTTGATTTTATGTCTATGCAGAACTTCGGCGGCGATCGAACCCTGTTCGGTGGCCAGCGCCCACAGGAGATGCTCCGGAAGAACGCGGTCTTGTCCTTCCGAAACGGCAAAACATAGCGCGCGCGTCAGGACGTTTTTCAGATGCGTTGTGAATTTGTTGACGATGTCTTGCATGGGGAGGGATTAGGCAGTAGGGAGTAGTTCGAATGCTTACATATCTCGGAGACGGGCGATACGGTCTTCGATCGGCGGGTGCGTGGAGAAGATGGTTTCAAATTTCTTCTTGGTGACGTGCGGATCGAATGGGTTGGCAAGATACAGGTGCGCCGTGGCGTGGTTGGCTCGGCGCAGGGGCAGGTCCATCTTTGCGATCTTCTCAAGCGCGCTCGCGAGTCCTTCCGGATGCCGTGTGGTCATGGCGGCGGTGGCATCGGCGAGATATTCCCTCTGCCGCGAGACAGCTAGCTTGATGAGTTCGGCGATGAGAGGCGAAAGGATGGCGAGCGCGAGTCCCACGATGAGAATCGCTCCGCCGCCTCCGTTCTCGCGCTTGCCGCGGCCGCCAAAGATAAATGTTCGTGTGAGGATGTCCGAGATGAGAATGATGGTGCCTACAAGGACGACGACGAGCGTCATGTAGCGTATGTCAAGATTTTTGATGTGGCCAAGCTCGTGCGCCAAGACCCCCTCAAGCTCGACCTTCTCGAGCGTGGCGAGAAGTCCGGTCGTAACGGCGATGACGGATTTCTCCGGCTTGCGTCCGGCGGCAAAGGCGTTGGGGGATGGGTCGTCAATGAGATAAATCGTCGGCGTCACTTTCATGCCTTGCGCAATTGCCAAGTTCTCGACAAGGCGATAGAGCGTTTCGTTGTCGCGGCGCTCGATTTTTTTGGCTCCCGCGACTGCGAGCGCCACCTTGTCGCCACGAAAGTATCCGACCAACGTCATGATAACCGAGATCACGGCGGCCAGGGCGAGTCCGACGTAAACGTCTTCTACATAAATGCCAAATGCCCATCCGAGAGCGAGAAGGATGACGACGAAGAGCGTGATGAGGACGAGACTCTTGCGCTTATTGGAAGTGATTTGGTTGTACATGGCAGTTAAAACTTCACTTCCGGAGTTTGGTTGATTTTTTCATCCTCGGCATCGAAGAAGGCTTCTTTCTTGAAGCCGAAAGAGCCGGCGACAAAGTTGTTGGGGAAGACTTGGAGTTTCGTGTTGAGGTCTCGAACCTGCCCGTTGTAAAAGCGGCGAGCGGCTTGGATTTTGTCCTCGGCGTCGGTGAGATCGTTCTGGAGCGAGAGGAAGTTTTGGGACGCTTGAAGCTGTGGGTAGTTCTCCGCAACGGCGAAGAGGCTCTTCAAGGCGTCGGTGAGCATGTTTTCCGACTTGGCATGCTCGGCGGGTGTTTGTGATTTCATCGCGTTCGCGCGCGCTTCCGTCACCTTGGTGAAGACGCCTTCCTCATGCTTCGTGTAGCCCTTGACGGCATTCACGAGGTTGGGAATGAGATCATAACGGCGCTTCAACTGAACTTCGATATCCGACCATGCTTCATGCACGCGGTTGCGGAGGGTGACAAGGCTGTTAAAGACGGCAACAAGCCAGAGAACGAGGATCGCGACGACGGCTATAATGATAAGGAGATAGGTAGGCATAGAAGCGTTAGAAGTGGTAGAAGTGTTAGAGGTTTAGTACAATCATGCTACGTTTATTGGGCACAAAAGTAAAGACGCTATGCAAACATCTGAACACATTTTTAAGTCATACGACATCCGCGGGTTGGTTGACGGAGAACTTTCTAACGAGCTGGCAGAGCGCGTCGGTCGAGCGGTCGTCGCTTATACGGGCGCAAAAACGGTGGTCGTCGGGCATGATATGCGTTTGACGAGTCCCGCGTTCGCTCGGGCTGTGGTGGAAGGCGTTACGCGCGCGGGAGTGGGCGTCGTCGAGATCGGTCTTTGCTCAACGCCGCTTTTTAATTTCGCGGTAACGCAATACGAAGGGCATGACGCGGGCATCATGGTGACGGCCTCGCACAACCCGAAGGAGTATAACGGATTCAAGATGACGCGGCATGATGGGCTTCCCATCGGCAAAGGAATGGGGATGGAGGAGATTCGGAATCTGGTTATCTCGGGCGCGTTTGCAGATGCAGACGAGGTGGGTTCTATCTCGAGTCTTGAGGTGAAGGATGCCTATCTCGATCGTGTGTTCGAGGTAGCCGATATGCCAAACGTCAAGAACCTCACCGTCGTTGTTGATGCTTCAAACGGGATGAATGGGATGTTGGTGGAAGATTTTTTTGCGCGGCTTGATTGCGCTTGGCACGGACTTTATCTCGAGCCGGATGGAGTGTTTCCCAATCACGAGGCGAACCCACTCAAAGAAGAGGCTCTCGTGGACGCTCGGGCGAAGATGAGGGAGGTTGGCGCGGACATTGGGATTGTCTACGACGGCGACGGTGATCGCGTGGGGTTTCTCGACGAGACGGGAGCGTATGTGCGAGGCGATTTGATCTGCGCGTTGTTGGCCAAAGATCTACTCGCGCGGCATCCCGGCGGAACGATCTTCTGCGACCTTCGTTCGACGCAGGCAACGTTTGATGCGATCAAGGCGGCTGGCGGCGTCGCCAAAATCACCGAGGTAGGGCACGCATTTGTGAAGCGGCACATGATGGAGGAAGGCGGGGTGTTCGGTGCGGAACTTTCCAGCCACTTTTTCTTCACGGAGTTTGCCAATGCGGAGGTGACGGAACTCGTCGTCCTTCTCGTTTTGAAAAAGTTGGCGCAGGAAGGGAAACCATTCTCCGAACTCCTCGCTCCGTTTCGAACGTATGCGACATCCGAGGAGACAAATTTCAAGGTTGAAAACCGTGAAGCAACGATTGCGCGGATCGAAGCAAACTATGCGCCCCAAGCCCATCGCCGCATTGATATTGACGGTGTAACATTTTACTTCGAAGGCTGGTGGTTCAATCTCCGTCCGTCCAACACGGAACCCATCGTTCGCCTCACGCTCGAAGCGGAGGATGAGTCGGTCATGAAGGAAAAAATGAAGGAAATCACAACTCTTATCGGCGGAAAGCGGGTGTAGAGGAGCTACAAGTGCAGGAGCCTAGCTCCTGCAAAGTCCTATAAACATTGATGAATCTAGCACCTGGTGCTGGATTTTCGGTTGACGGAGGGGTTTTGAGAGACTATGCTGATGCTTCCTTTATGATGGAAACTATCTACACCGATTATCGGTCTCCTGATATTCGGGGTTCCTTGCATGCTGTGCCCAAGGGGTTTGCAAGAGCGAAAGAGGATGTTGTCAACGTGTGGGTGAAGCCGATACGACTCCTCGAGAATTTGACGCCGCAGGCGCGTGATCGCAACCGCTCGACTCAACTCACCAAGAACGATCCTTCCGTTGATCTTCTCTCCGAAGCTTACGACGGTTGGGGNNTTGACGAGCAAGGAGTTTGAGGAGCGCTACCTTGGCGTTCCTTACTTGCATGGCGGGACAACGCGGGAAGGTATTGACTGCTCCGGACTCACGTCCCGCTATTTTTCCCACGTGCGCGGCATGACGATTCCTCGCCATTCGACGGATCAATGGAAGGCTGGCCGTTCCCTGCGCGATGACGAGCGCGAGCCGGGCGACCTTTTGAATCTTCGCCATCGCGAAAAGACGACGGATCACGTCGGGCTCCTTCTAGCAGACGGCAAGGTGTTCCATGCTTGTCTCTTCCACTCTGGCGTCGTGATAGAATCTTTGCAGGAAGTTTTGAAACGCTATGATCTCCTCGGAACAACGCGTCTTTCCTAAACTCAAGAAGCGATCGGCTATTCATGTGGTTGGCGTTACCGGAGTTGAGGGAGCGGCGGTCGCCTCGTTTTTGTTGGCGGAAGGATTTAAAAATCTCGTTGGACATGCGATGTGCGAGGGTAAGGATTTCGAACGCGAACTCTTGTCGCATCACAAGCTTGGCGGCGCGGATCGCAAACGAGAGCTTCTTGATTGCGTTCGCGGCTGGGGCATCGAACGGCGTTTGGGAGACGACTATCTTCGCGGGATCGAGGAGGCAGACGTCATTTTTGCGCCGCAATCTTGGGAGCTTCACCAACAAGCCAATGCTCCGCTTTTCGTTCTCCGACCCAAGCTTCTTAACATCATGCATCTGTATCTCGATCTCGCTCCATGCGCGACGATTGGCGTTACGGGTTCGGACGGGAAGACGACGACGACGCATCTCATCGCACATCTTCTCAATTCGGCGGGACGCAAGGCATGGCTTTCGGGCAACTACCGCGAAGGTGAACAGATCCTCTCGCGCATTCGAGAACTCGATCCGGAAGGCTTCCTCGTTCTTGAAGTAAGCAATCGCCACTTGAACTTCGGCCTTGCCAAGCATCCAGACATTGCGGTTGTCACAAACGTGACCCAGAACCACATGACGGAGTACGAGAATTTTGTAGAGTATTGCGACGTGAAGGAACGTCTTCTTGGATCCGAATCCGTCGCTGTTTTGAACGCCGACAATGCCTGTACACGCCACATGGGCGACCACTGCAAGGAGCGTCTGTTATTTTCCCGCTATCCCGACGCGAAGGCCGTGGGCGCGTTTGTGTCGAAAATGGAAATCCACGATGTTGGCGGTTTTATCTGTGACGTGTCCGACATCTGTCTTCCTGGGGAACACAATCTTGAAAACGCGCTTGCGGCGATCACGGTGGTGCGGAGCTTGGGGCTCTCCGGCGAGGAAATTTCGTCAGGCCTCAAGACGTTTTGTGCGGTGCCGGAGCGTCTCGAAATCGTGGCGGAGATTAACGGGCGTACGATCGTGAACGACCTTGCGGCCACGAGCATGGAGTCCGCGCGGCGAGCGGTGGAGGCGTATGCCGGCAAACCGTTCGTCCTTGTCGTGGGCGGAGAGACGAAGGGAGTGGACTATGAACCCTTCGCCCGAACCGTTCAACGCGTCGGAGCGGTGATCGTCGGAGTCCAAAGCGAAGTAACGGATGTGCTAAAGGCTCTCGGCATTCCGATCGAGACGCACTCAACGGTGAGAGAAGCTGTCAAAGTCGCTTTTGAAAAAACGCCCCGCGGTGGGACGCTTCTTCTCTCTCCGGCGGGAGCTTTTTTCCAGTCACGGCTGATGGTGAAAGAAGGTTTGTCTGTGGCAGAGCTTATTTCATCTCTTCAATCGCACGCCCCATGAGTGGGTCAAGCGACGTGATTTCCACTTCCGCGCCGCAGTTTTCGCAGATGGAAATGGACCCTATGTGCTGGGTTTCCGGAAAGGGAAGGTCTTGAGAGCAGTCAGGGCAATTCATACGCGCACTATTGTAACACATGCAAACTCCCTTGGAAGAACATGCTGGCCTTGCCAAAGCGATCGGGATCGATCGTCTCTTTTTGAAGCGCGAAGACTTCCAGCTGACCGGGTCTTTTAAAGAACGTGCGGCGGAGCGTCAGATCGAACATCTTGTCGAGCGGGGAAAGACAGAGGCTGTCGTTTCATCTTCCGGCAATGCCGCCATCGCTCTTGCACGTGAAGCTCGCGACCAGGGCGTGAAGCTCTTTGCCCTTGTCTCTCCCGAACTCTTGGGAGAAAAATTCGAGACGCTTCTCTCTTTCCACCCCATTGTGATTCAATCGCGTCGGGCGATGCGCCTTGCCAATTACCTTTCGGCGCACCATCGGCTTCCCAATCTCCGTCCTTCTGTTGACGACCATGCGGTTGTCGGCTTTGTGCCACTTGGGGAAGAAATTGACGAGCAGATGAGGGCACACGGCGGGGCGGGAACCGTGGTCAGTTTTATGACTTCGGGTGCGAGCTTGCTTGGGATGACGAAGGGGTACTGTTCAGAACCGCGTCCGGTGTTTGTGGCGGTGACAAATGAGGAAGTCGGGCGCATGGGGACGGCGCGAGGAAGGCGGGAAGAAGTTTCAATGGTTGCAGAGGTTGCCATCGTTTCAAAAGAGGAGATCGAAAGGGCGCAAGCGTTGCTTTGGGAGCATGGCATCGAAGTGGCGTCGGAAGCAACGGCGGCGTTTGCTTGGATTGTGCGGAAGAAGCCGAGAGGGAATGTGGTATGGGTGGTGTCTGGGAAAGCGTGGGCATCGAAGACAAGAGACAAAGAGCCGAAGGTCAACGTCTATCACGCGGAGACGTTTGAAGAAGTTGATCGGATCTATGAAGAAGATTGAGTTCAACGAAGAATTTTTTTTCGTGCATCCGCATGGGCTTTATCTTGAAGGGGCGCAAATGGCGCTTCCGGGATTGCGTTTTATCGTGGATCGTCCGGGACTCAACTCGACGGCCGCTCTCTTGCAGGATGCACGCACTCAAGCAGAGCTTCCGGCTGGTGCGAGGCTACTCCTCATGAAACCTGCACCCAAGATTGAATTTCTTGCGCGCGAGCACGGGTGGAGACTCGTGTCGGTTTCAAGCGAACTCAATCGTCGGTTTGAAAACAAGCTCACGATTGGGACGGGGTTTGCACAGGCGAACCTCCCGAGTCTGCAATTTGAGGTGAGCCGCCCCAAGGATCTTTCTTGGGAGGACGTCTTGGAACGTCTTGGAACGAAACTCGTCGTGCAGACGGAACGCGGACACGCCGGTTCCGGTAGTTATCTCATTGATTCGGAGGATGAGTGGAAGCGGCTCGTCGTTGGGCAGGGAGATTATGAAACGAAGCTCATGCCGTTCGTAGAGGGAGAAACATGGACGCTCAACGCTTGCGTGACGCATTACGGCACGCTCGTCTCTCGACCCTTTTTACAATTGCAGAACTTGCCATGGTGTGGCGCGGACAATCCGCTCACGACGTGCGGGAATTGGCACAAGGAGATTGAGGACGGTCTCGCGTTTGAAATCATGAAGCATGCGGAGCGGTTCGGCGACGAGATGCATCGAGCCAGCTATCGCGGCTGGTTCGGACTCGATGTGCTCGTGCAGGGTGAGGAGATCAAGGGTTTCATCGAGTGTAATCCGCGCCTTACGGCTTCGACGGGAATCTTTACGCGTCTGCAAGTTGAAGCGGGACAGACACCCCTACTGACGCTTCATGTGCTCGAGCTTCTCGGCTGCGACTACGAACTCGATCTCCTTTTGGAGCAGGAGAAGCTCAACCAAGGGTTCGAGGAATACCACATCGTGTTGCGCAACGGTAGTGCCGAGCCGATTGTCTGCCCCGAGCCGGAACCTCAAGCAGGAGTTGAGATGATTTCTCGAAAGCCGGGAACCCCCATTCCTCCTGGCGAGCCTTATGCGCTTGCGGTCGCGAAGCAGCCTTTTTCGCTATCTCCTACTCACTAAAATTAGCCAATATTTAGACAAGCTCATGAGCTAGCTCAGGAGCCAGGCAAAAAAACAGCTAATTTTGTGATGCACTAGGGCATCGAAAAGGACTTGTGTTGAGGCTCTATTATTTTGATAGAACTTCCAAAAACCGCTATCATGGGGCGAGACTATGATAGGAACGATCATTCTTTTTCTCGTGCTCCTTTCCCTTCTCGTGTTTGTGCATGAGCTCGGGCATTTTTGGATGGCTCGGCGCGCGGGGATGAAGGTGGATGAGTTCGGATTCGGATTTCCTCCTCGGTTGTTTGGAATCAAGCGGAAGGGAACGACGTATTCGATCAACTGGATTCCGCTTGGAGGATTCGTGAAGATTAAAGGCGAGTCGGGGTCTCATACGGACGAGTCTGATTCTTTTGCCGCGAAGAGCGCGTGGAGACGGTTTCTCGTTCTCATTGCGGGCGTGGGCATGAACGTCGTCCTTGCCGCTGCGCTCTTTGGAATCGGCTTCATGGTTGGACTTCCATCTGTGATTTTGGATGACGTGTCCGCGCGCGCGCACGTGCGCGACGAGGCGATCCGGATCGTGCAAGTACTGACCGACTCTCCGGCGGAGGCGGCGGGTCTCAAGCTGGGCGACGTGGTGGTAAGCGTGGATGATCAACTCTTCTCGGGTGTCGAACCGCTCTACGACTATCTCGGCGCGCAGGAAGATCCGATGGAATTTCTCCTGCGCCGTGGCGACGGGTTTGTTACGCAGACGGTTTCTCGAGGAGCGATCAACGGCTATGAGGGCGATCTCCTCGGCATCCAGATCGTGCGCACAGGGTTTGTCTCGTACTCGTTCTTTGAAGCTATAGGACGCGGCGTTGTAACCTCCGTGACCATGACGGGCGCGGTGGTCGTCGCGTTTGTTGATTTGATCCGCGATCTCATCGTTACCTCGAGCGTAAGCGTGGATGTGTCGGGACCCGTGGGCATCGCCGTCATGACGGGCGAAGTGGCGGATCTCGGCTTTTCCTATCTCTTGCAGTTTGCCGCCATCCTCTCGATCAACTTAGCTGTCATCAACGCTCTGCCGTTTCCGGCGCTTGACGGCGGACGCATCCTCTTTCTTGCGATTGAAAAATTGCGCCGGAAGAAAATGAGCGAGCGTGTCGAGGCTCTGACCCACAATCTCGGTTTCCTCGTGTTGATCGGGCTCGTCGTTTTGGTAACCTATCGGGACTTAGTTCGGTTTGGAGACGAGATTCTCGGCGCTGTTAAATCGGTTTTCTAACGGGATTCCCTAACGTATGCAAGATGCGTTCCAACAACTTGCTCAAGGTCTTATCGTGGCTCTGAAGACGGTTTCATCCGAGAGCGAGCTTGAGGCCGTCCGTGTGGAGTTTCTCGGGCGCAAAGGCAAACTCGCAGAAGCGATGGCTGGGCTGAAAGATCTCGGCGCGGAGGCTCGGCGGGAGACGGGGAAGGCGGCCAACGAAGCGAAGATGGCGATGGAGCGGCTCTTTGCTTCAGCCGAGGATCGCGTCAAGTCAGCTCGGCTCGGGCGCCTGGCGGAGGCCGAGTGGGTTGATCTATCACTCCCCGGAACGTCGCCCCGCGAAGGGCATCTGCACATCGTCTCGCAGACGATCATCGAAGTGGAGCAGATTTTTAATCGCATCGGATTTACCCGTCATCACGTTCCCGAGATTGACTGGGATTATTACGCGTTCGAGGCTCTGAACATGCCGCAGGATCATCCCGCGCGCGACAACTGGGAGACCTATTTCATGGATGCGCCGGAAGGCGAGAAGGGCAAGATGGTCGCAACGCCGCATCCGTCCAACGATCAAGTGCGTCTCATGGAAAAACTCGAGCCGCCGTTCAAGGCTCTTTACATCGGCAAAGCCTACCGCCGTCAGTCCGACGTCTCGCACGTGCCGATTCATCACCAGTTTGAAACGGAGTGCATCAGCCATGACGCCACGTTTTCGGAACTCAAGGGCGTGATTGAGTTTTTCGTGCACGAATACTTTGGCCGCGAACGCAAGGTTCGTCTGCGTCCGCACCATTTTCGCTTCACCGAGCCGAGTTTTGAAATTGATATCTCCTGCGCGATCTGCGGGGGCGCGGCCTGTCGTCTTTGCAAAGAAGGTTGGCTCGAACTCGCGGGAGCGGGGCTGACGCATCCCAACGTGATCCGCGCGGGCGGGCTCGATCCGAATGAATGGCGAGGCTTTGCGTTCGCGTTCGGTGTCGAGCGCGTTCTCATGATGCGCGAAGGCATTCGGCTTCCGGATATGCGGGATTTGTATAAGAACGATCTCCGTTTCCTTGAGCAGTTTTAGTATGAACATCTTGGCAAGTTACAATTGGATCAAAGATTATCTTGAAGACACTGACGAGGTGAAATCATTCGTCAAAAAGATGACAGCGTCTGGCATGTCGGTTGAGCACACCTTTGATCTTTCGAAGCGGTTTGATGGGATGGTTGTTGGCGTCATCAAGGAGGTTCTGCCGCATCCGAACGCTGACAAGTTGAAGATCGTGAAGACGGATGTGGGAGACCGTGTCGTCAGCATCGTCTGCGGCGGGGTGAACCTCGAGTCGAACCAACTTGTTGCCGTTGCGCTACCGGGTTCACGCGTGCGTTGGCACGGCGAAGAGGAGTGGACGGAGCTCTCGGTCGCCAAGGTGCGTGGTGAGGAATCCTACGGCATGATCGTCGCGCCCGAAGAGATCGGGTTTGACAAATTGCCGGGACACGACGAACGCGGTCCTTTGATCTGGGACATCACGCATCTCACAACGTCTCCGGTCGGCACGCCGCTTGTTACGGCTCTCGATCTGGAGGATGTCGTCTTCGACATCGAGGTGACGACGAACCGCCCAGATGCGATGAGTATCATCGGCCTTGCACGTGAAGCGGGAGCGGCGCAAGCAGGAAGGTTTCGCTCAAAGCCGGTAACACCTGGAAGAAATGGGGGGAGTTCTCCAGACGTTTCAGCGATTGCCGTCAAATTTTCAGAGTTTACGGTTGAAAATTTCGGCGGCGATCGCTCTGCAGATAGAGGGTTGCCGTTGTTTGAACGAGAATCAGTTGATCGAGATCTCGAACTCCACGTCTCCGTCAAAGATCACGAGCTTTGTCCTCGCTATCAAGCCATTGTGATGGATGGCGTTAAGGTCGGTCCTTCGCCGTGGTGGTTGCAAAAACGCCTTTTGCTTGCCGGACATCGTCCCATCAACAACATCGTTGACATTACGAACTACGTTCTGCACGAGTACGGTCAGCCGCTCCACACTTTCGACTACGACACGCTCGAGGGACACGAGATCATCGTGCGTCGCGCGAAGGCGGGAGAGGCGATTGAGGCTCTCGATGGAAACACCTATGAGCTCACCGCAGATCATCTTGTGATCGCTGATGCCAAGCGTCCGGTTGCGGTTGCGGGTGTCATGGGCGGGGAGCCGACGGGGACGACATTTGCCACGACGCGCATCGTGTTCGAGTGCGCGACGTTCGAGCCGGTGAACATCCGTCGCACGGCGCGCTCTCTCAATCTTTACTCTGACTCTCAACAACTCTTCGAGAAAGGACTTTCGACTGAAGCGCTTCCAGCGGCTCTTGCTCGCGCGATCGAGCTGGTGAGAGACATTGCNNAAATCTACAAAGCGAGAGTGCCGTATTGGCGCGACCACGACATCGAGAGCTCGGTGGATTTTACAGAGGAAGTCGCTCGCGTGTACGGGTACGAACGAATCTCCTCGACGCTTCCATCAAGCTCGGCCGAGCCGTTGTCGCGCGACCCGTTACTGGTCTGGCAAGATCGCGCGAAAGAACTTCTGGCCGCCGCCGGATGCACGGAGGTTTACAACTATTCGTTTGCGAGCGAGGCGGATCTCACGAACTGGGGCTACGCTCCGAAGGACGCGCTGGCGTTTGCGAACCCGCTGTCCGTGGATCAGAAGTATCTGCGCGTTTCGCTCGTGCCGAGTGTTCTTTCCAACATCGAAGCAAATCAAGGCCTCCGTTCCTCGGCGCTTCTTTTTGAGTTGGCTAATACGTATGTGCCACGCGAAGGCGATCTGCCGATCGAAGAGCCTCATCTTGTCATTGCGGGTTACGGCGACTGTGGCCTCTTGCAGGTGAAAGGCGTGTTTGAGCGTCTCATGCGCGAGATGGGAATCCTGGGTTGGGAACTCGCGCGCGAAGGATTCAACGAGCACTGGCATCCGGGGCGAAGCGCGGTCGTCAAACTTGGGGATGAGACACTCGGATTTTTGGGAGAATTGGCTCCCTCGGCGCGAGAGCGTTTTGGGCTTGATGCGCGCGTCGCGCTCGCGTCTCTCAACATGGCGCATGTCATTCCGCATGCCTCCGTGCACAAGTCATTCATCCCGCCGCCGGAATTTCCTTCCGCCATTCGTGACGTTGCCTTCACGGTTGATCGTAAGACGGAGTACGGAGCCATCCGCGAGAAACTCGTAACGCACGTCGAACTTCTCGAGGAGGCGGAAGTCTTCGACGTCTATGAGGGCGAGGGTGTCGAGGTTGGGAAGAAGTCCATGGCTCTGCATCTTTCTCTGCGCGCTCCCGACCGCACGTTGTCGACGGAGGAGATCGAGAAAGAATTATCCACGGTTCGTCATGTGCTCGAAGCAAACTTTGGTGCTATCATGCGTTCATAAGTTATTTTTAAGGAGGATATGTTAGAAGCCAAAGATATCTTACTCATCGTGCTCGCTTTCTGCGCGCTGTGGTTCACCGCCTTCGTCTGTTGGCTCGTGTACCAAATCGCCGCCATATTGAAAAACGTGAATGACATCGTCGCCGACGCGCACGAGACGCTCGGGAAAATGGAACGCGCGCTCTCTGGTATCCGCGGCCGGTTTGACCACGCGGTCTCCGGCCTCATGTTAGCCATTGACGGCGGGCAAAAGATCATGGAGCTTTTAGGGAAGAGGAGGGAGAGGGTGGCAACGAAGAAGAGTTCAAGCAAGAAGAAATAAAGGAACGATTTCATCGTCAGGGGCAGGGCTAAAAGACCCTGTCTTTTGAGTTTCGGAAATGAAGACACCCCGAGGACCAAGGGCGAGCGATGCTCGGGGGTCTTCGGGGCGAGCCGTGAAGTAGAAACTTGGTTTCACTTCACGGTAGGGAGGAGGGGGCTAGGCCGTGGACTCGAGGGTCTCGATGCGCGCGATGAGCGCCTCGAGATCCCGCTCGATGTAGGGGCCGAACGGGAACGGGCAGTTGCCCGTCTTCGTGCGCTCGATGATCCAGCGCATCCCACCCATGAGGTCGACGAGCTTGGGGAGCTCGTCATCGCCGAAGTGCCGCCTGCCGCCGCCCATGCCCATGCGACCGCGGCCGTCGAGCTGCAGGAGGTAGACCTCTGCGGCGGCGATCTCCGTGCGCCACGTGGCGAGATGGCCGGATGTCACCCCTTTCTTATCGACAGCCTGCAGGAAGCTCCCATGGAGAGCATCGATCCACGAGATGATCGGGGAGGCCGATCGGATCTCGTATCTGCCCAGGAGGCTTACTCCTTCGTGGACGAACCAGAGGGCGTGGATCCGCTCGAGGAACAGGCCTGGGAATAGCGGATTCCAGTTGACCTGGTCGTCGGGTTGGAACACCTTGAGCATCCACGAGAGCTTGGGAGACACGTACAGGAGATCCTTGCGGCAGCGCTCGCGCATCTCTCGCAGGGTCTTGGAGGACTGCTCCTTCTCCGCCTCCGCCTTCTCGAGCTGGAGCTTGAGGCTCCGGACGCGCTCGCGCATGTTGAGCCACTTGCTCGTGAGGCGCGAGACGACCCAGCCGAAGAGGGTCAGGGCGAGGAGGAGGCCGATGATGATGTTCAGATCCATGTCTTGCTCCTTCGGGACGCACCCGATAGGTGAGGGGACGCACCCCTCTTGCACTCCGCAACTCAAGCACATTCTTGAGCGCAGATCTCGAAGGTCTTCCGAAATCTAAGCTCAAAATAAGCGCAAAACAAGCGCGCAATCTACCACAAAAACACTATTTTGTCAATGCTGCTTCCTGTGGTGCTTCCTGTGGTTCCTGTGGGAAATGAGGCGCGTCAGGAGCTCTTAATACAGGTTCGCTCGACTTGGCGAGCTTTGCTATACTGCCTCCATTATGAAACCCGTGATCTTCCTCGACTGGGATGGAACCCTCTCACATCAACTCCTCTGGCACAGTTTTGTGGACGGATCGCCCAAGGAGCGGTATCTCTCCGAACAGATTAGGACCCGGATGTTTGAGAGTCAGGGGGTGTATCTCGATGCCTGGAAGCGAGGAGAGATTACAAGCGAGCAGTTCGTGCATGATGTCTCCCAACTGGTGGGGGAGGAGGAGCGCGTATTGTGGTACCGGTTTGTGGATGACTGCAAGACGATGGGGTTTGCCGATCTGGCATACATGGATATCATCGAGGAGCTTCGTCGCTCTGCGCGTGTCGTTCTTGCCACGGACACGGGTGAGCACTTTCGACGATTTGTCGTACCGAGTCAACAGCTCGACCGTGTTTTTGACGACGTGCTCACTTCCGCCGAGCGCGGTTGCTTCAAAATGGAACCGGAGCGCTTTTTCGAAGCGTCTCTCGACGAGATTCAGAATCATCGCGCGCTCATCATTGATGACACCGATGCCGTTTGTCGAGCGTTCATGGATCTCGGCGGAGAGGCGATTCAAGTTGGCGGGGAGATTTCGACGCATCACGCTCTATCAGACGCGCTTAAATGGGCCAAGAGTCTATGAGCCGTTTCGTCCATCTCCACGTCCACAGCCACTACTCGCTTCTTGAGGCTCTGCCGCGCCCGAAGGAGCTGGTTCGCGCTTGCGAGGAAATGGAAATGGACGCGATGGCCTTGACCGACAATGGCAATCTCTACGGCGCCATCGAGTTTTATCAAAAGATGAAAGACGCCGGAAAAAAACCGATCATCGGCATGGATGCTTACATGGCTCCGAATGGCTTACATCAAAAGCGCGCCCGCATCGACAAGAACAGCTGGCGGCTCGTCCTGCTTGCCGAGAACGAGGCGGGCTACAAAAATCTCATCAAGCTTTCCTCGATCGGTTTCCTCGACGGCTTTTATTACAAGCCGCGTATGGATGACGAGCTTCTTGCCAAGCATGCGGACGGGCTCATCTGTCTCTCCGGCGGATACTCAAGCGAAATCGCCACCATGCTTCGGCAAGGGTCGGACATCGAAAAAGTGGCCGAGGTTGCCAAGCGGTACAAGGAGATGTTTCCTCCAGAGCATTTCTATCTCGAACTCGTGGATCGCCCGGAGCTTGCCGATCAGAAAACCGTGAACACACAATTGATTCAACTTGGCGGCGATCTTCACATCCCCATCGTCGTCACGAAAGACGTTTATTACATGAAGCGCGACGACCAGGAGCCGTGGCGGATTTTGAAGTGCATTCAGGGTGGGCGGACACTCGACGACGTTGAACGCACCCAGGGGAGTGAATTCGACGCTTCGCTTGTGGACCCCGAAGGCATCGAGGCGCGGTTTGCCGACGTGCCTGAAGCGATTGAAAACACGCGGCGCATTGCAGACCGGTGCTCGCTCACGCTCGAACTCGGCAAGTGGAATTTCGCAAACTTTGAGCTTCCTCCCGGCAAGACGGCGGCGGAGATCTTGCGCGAACAAGCGTACACGGCGCTTTTGGACAAGGTCGGGACGCTGACGGNNTGGGATCGTTACGACAACGCGCGGTTCGGTGGCCGGTTCGCTTGTCTCTTACGCGGTTGGCATTTCCACGATTGATCCTCTGCGTTACCGGTTGCCGTTCGAGCGGTTTTTGAACCCCGAACGTCCATCTGCGCCGGATGTTGACGCCGACTTTGCCGACAACCGCCGCGACGAAGTTTTGGAGTATGTGACGAAGAAGTACGGCGAGGACAAAGTGGCCCAGATCTGTACGTTTGGAAAAATGCTCGCGCGCGGGAGTGTGCGCGACGTCGGCCGCGCTCTGGGCTTCCCATATGACTTCGTGGACGGCATCGCCAAGCTGGTTCCGATGGGGAGCCAGGGGTTTCCTATGAGTCTTAACCGTGCGCTCGAAGAGACGCCAGAGCTTCGCCGGCGTTATGAAACGGAGCCCGACGTTCGGCGCATTTTGGATCAGGCGCGCCGCATCGAAGGTAGCGCTCGCCANNTATGAAATGAAATCCGTGGAGGCGGCTGGGCTCGTCAAAATGGATTTCTTGGGCATCAGGAACCTCTCGATTTTGGGTGACGCAATTGCCATTGTGAAGCGCACGAAGGGTTTGGATATCAATATTGAAAACGTGGCTTTGGACGATGCCAAGACGTTCGAGCTTCTGGCGAGGGGAGACACGATGGGCGTCTTTCAGCTTGGAGGAGACGGCATGACGAAGTATCTGACGGAGCTGAAGCCGACACGCATCGAAGACATCATGGTTATGGTGGCTTTGTATCGTCCGGGCCCCATCGAATCCATTCCGGAATATATCCGCCGCAAGCATCACCCAGAGACCGTTTCGTATCTGGATTCGCGCATGGAGGGCATCTTGGACCAGTCTTACGGCGTTATCGTCTATCAGGACGACGTCATGCTCATCGCCATTCACCTTGCCGGTTACTCGTGGCTCGAGGCGGACAAACTGCGCAAAGCGATGGGGAAGAAAATTCCCGAGGAAATGCAGAAGCAGAAGGAGAAACTTCTGGAAGGGTTCGTGGAACACGGTCTTTCAAAGGCGAAGGCGGTCGAGCTTTGGCGTCTCATTGAACCTTTTGCGGCTTACGGATTCAACAAAGCGCACGCGGCCTCTTACGGCATGGTGGCCTACCAGACGGCATACATGAAGGCGAATTATCCGGCGGAGTACATGACGGCGTTTATGACGGCCGAGTTCGGCGATCTCGACAAAATTGCGGCGGCGGTGAACGAGTGCCGGCGCATGGGGATCGCGGTGCTTCCACCCGACATCAACGAATCGTACAAAAATTTTACTCATGTCGACGACCGGACGATTCGCTTCGGACTCGTGGTCATTAAAGGGATCGGTCCCGAAATCGTCGAGTCGCTGATTACCGAGCGCAAGGCCCGCGGACCGTTTATGGATTTAGCGGATATGGCCGGACGGATCAGCCATCGAGCCTTTAACAAGAAGTCGCTGGAAGCTCTCATCAAAGCTGGCGCGCTTGATCTGTTTGGAGAACGGCGGACGCTTCTTGAAAATGTTGATCAGATTCTCTCGTACAATAAGAAGGCTCTCGCCGCCAAGGAACAGCATCAGGTGTCGCTGTTTGATTTGAGCCCCGACTTGAGCCGTGAGAAGTTGAAACTGCATCCGGCAGAAGGCTCTGCTTCGCGCTCTGAAAAGCTCTCTTGGGAAAAGGAGCTTCTCGGTCTCTTTGTTACGTCGCATCCGTGGAAGGAAGTGGCGGAGAAGTTTCAGAACCATGTCGTTGCGATCGAAGATCTCGCTTCTCAAAAACTCGAGAGCTTCGTGCGTGTCGGGGGGGTGCTGGGAGACATCTCCGTCATCACGACAAAGAAGGGCGACGAGATGGCATTTGCCCAATTGAATGACGGACATGCCGGCATCGAGCTGATTATATTCCCGAAGGTCTACCAGGAGGTTCGTCCGTTTTTGGAAGAAGGCTCTGTCTGTCTCGTTTCCGCCAAGCTGTCGGAGCGCGCAGGAGAAGACCGGAAGCTCATGGTGAACAGTATCATTCCCGTGCGCGACGAATCGGTGAATGAGGTTGTGGCGATGCTTGGCGAGGGCATGTGGAGTGCGCCTCCCGCCGTTTCGGACACCGCCGCTTCGTCTGCTCCCGCGAAACAAACACTCACGCTTTCTTTGCGAGGCCGTCCCGAACGGGAGTTTATTGCCGCCCTGCGCGAGGTGTTGAAAAAAGAATCCGGACCCGTTGGCGTTGTCCTGCGTATCGAATCCGCCGACCGTTGGCGGGTTGTAGAGACGGATTATTTGGTCTCTCCCACGGAGGCGATTCTCAAAGAACTCCGTGGCCTTTTGGGGGAGGAGAATATTGTGCTATCCTAGAGGGACTATGAAATTATATCGTCGCATCGCTCTGGGATTCGTGGGGGTTACAGCGTTGGTGCTCGTGGCGGTCATTTACGCTTCGCTGGTTCGGGCGGAGATTCGTATCACGCCGCTTGAACAAGAAATTTCGTCATCATTTATCGTGGATGTCGCTCTTCGTCCGATCGAGGAAACTCAAGTGCGCGGCCGCGTCGTCAGTCGCGACGTTGAGTTTTCCGACACATTCACCGTCTCTCCGGCTGAAAATACCGAGCCGGTGGAAGGCAAGTCGTCCGGCGCCGTGACGGTTTACAACCAGCGTTCGTCGGCACAGCCTTTGGTGGAGAAGACGCGATTTCTTTCTTCCGAAGGCGTGCTCTTTCGCCTTGACAAGGGCGTTACGGTTCCTGCCCTCGGAAGCATCGAAGCTCGTATGACAGCCGACGCGTCGGGAGCGGGGGGCGACGTGGGACCTGGCCGCTTTACCATCCCCGGTCTCTCGGAGTCTCTTCAGACGCTGGTGTATGGAGAAACGACGGAGCCCATGACGGGAGGACTGCGCTATGTGCAGATGCTCACGCAGACGGATTTCGACGCGGCGCTCGAGAGTCTCCGGCAAGAAGCGATGGCGTCGGCCGAGGCGGCTTTAGAAGAAGAAGTCGGCGTGTTTGAAGGCCGAGCTCTCATGGTTGAGGATCTCTTGACGGCATCCGACACGGAAGTGGGAGAGGAGACGGATCGGTTCGGCATCAAGGCGGAGTTCCGCGTTGTGGGCGTCTTCTTTGACGAGGAAGAACTCTATCGTCTGGCTGAGTCGTCTTTATATCAGGATATCGGTGAGGGTTTGCGTCCGGTGGGAGTCAGCTCCGATGCGCTCGACTTCACGATTGATCGCTACAGCCTTGAGGAAGAAACCGCCACGCTCAAAGTTGAACTCACCGGATCGGCCATTCCCTCCGCCGCCCACCGAGCGCTCTCTCGCGGAGTCTTTGCCGGCATGACGGCGCAGGAAGTCGTAGCTTACTTCGAGGAAAATCATCTCGCCAAAACTGTCGAAGTCAACATTCGCCCGTCATGGAAAAATCGCATTCCTCGCTCGCCCAATAAAATAAAATTGCTGATTAACGAATGATGCACCTCCTTTTGCTTATGTCTTCCACGGATTATCTTCACGCCATGCGGCATTCCGCGGCTCATGTGCTGGCCGCCGCCGTGCAACATCTCTATCCCGACGTCAAGCTCGGCGTCGGTCCTGTCATTGAAAACGGATTCTTTTACGACGTCATGATTCCGAGCCACACGCTCGTAGAAGAGGATCTCAAGGCCATTCAAAAAGAGATGCAGAGGATCATCAACAAGGCTGTTGATTTTCGTCGAGAGGAAATGTCGCTTGACGAGGCGATGGCGTTTTTCGGCGAGCGCGGGCAGACGTTTAAGGTTGAGCTCTTAAAGGATCTTAAGGAACGAGGCACGACAAAAATTTCTGCCGAGGAGCTTCAAGACGTCGGCCCTTCGGCAGATTCGACAGGCTCACTGCAGGCAAGCTCAGGACAGGTGGAAACGATCTCGATCTATCACACGGGAGATTTTGTTGATCTGTGTCGGGGTCCTCATGTGGCAAACAGCAGGGAGATCGGCGCGGTGAGGCTCACAAAGTTGGCCGGAGCGTACTGGCGCGGGAAGGCGGAGAACGAACAGATGCAGCGCATTTATGGATTGGCTTTTGAGACGAAGGAGGAGCTTGACGCGTATCTCAAGATGCTTGAGGAAGCGAAAAAGCGCGATCATCGAAAGTTGGGTGCCGAGCTTGATCTCTTTGCTTTCTCCGATCTTGTCGGCCCGGGCCTCCCCCTCTTTACCCCCAAAGGGACAGTGATTCGTCACCTACTCGAGGATTTTGTCTGGTCACTCATGAAGCCCTACGGCTATAGCCGCGTGAATATTCCTCACATGGCCAAGGCTGACCTCTACAAGACAAGCGGGCACTGGGACAAGTTTGCTGACGATATCTTTCACATCTCGAGCAAGAAGAGTGATGATGCCTTTGTCATGAAGCCGATGAACTGCCCGCATCACACGCAGATCTACGCCTCACGTCCGCGTTCCTACCGTGATCTTCCTCTGCGGTATTCCGAGGTCACGACGGTGTACCGCGACGAGAATACGGGCCAGCTTCAAGGTCTCTCCCGCGTGCGTTCGATCACGCAGGATGACGCGCATGTGTTTTGCCGTCCCGATCAGGTTATGGACGAGTGCCGCGCGATTTATGAAATCATCAAGGCGTTTTACGCGAAGTTCGGCATGCCTTTGAACGCTCGACTTTCGCTTTCGGATTCGGCACAACCGGAAAAATATCTCGGCGGGCGGGAAGTCTGGGAGAGGTCGGAAGAAATCTTGCGAGGCCTCTTGAAGGAGTTTGGTCTTGCGTATGCGGAGGCGGTTGGCGAGGCGGCATTCTACGGTCCCAAGATTGATTTTATTGCCAAAGATGCGATCGGACGCGAGTGGCAACTTGCCACCATTCAGCTCGACTTTAACTTGCCGGAGCGCTTCAAGCTCGAGTATGCCAATTCCGACGGAGAAAAGAAACGGCCGGTGATGATCCATCGCGCGATCTCGGGTTCGCTCGAGCGGTTCATGGGCGTGTTGATCGAGCATTACGCCGGAGCGTTCCCTCTCTGGCTTGCTCCCGTGCAGGTTATCTTGGCTTCCGTTGGGGAAAACCACATGAAGTTTGTCGAGCATCTTGCTCGAGAGCTTTCGGAAGCAGGCGTGCGCGTGGAAGCTGACGTGTCAAGCGACACGATCGGCGCGAAAGTGCGCAAGGCGGCGAAGCAAAAGATTCCGTGGACGATTGTTGTGGGAGATAAGGAAATAGGAGGCGAGGACTTTCAGGTGAACGTGTTCGGCGCGCAGGAAAAGCTCTCGCTTTCAAAATCCGAACTCATCCGTCAATCTCTTGAATCTTGAACCCTGAACGAATGACAAAACTACCCGATCGGGTAGTTTTGTCATTCGTTCAGGCCGCGCGTTTCAGGCCGATTTCTTCCTGATCTTCCACCTCCTCTGCCGGAGCCTCGACGATTTCATCTCCTGATACTTGTTCCAAGTCCGTCGGTGCTTGACCTGACATGAGGCTGTTGATGAGCTCTTGATTTGCCAACATGGCTTCCTCGAGCTGGTGTTTGCGTTCCCGTTTCGCTCGGCTGAACCATGTGAATCCCAAAGAGCCGTATTCTGAACGCAATCGTTGCAGGCGATCCTCGATGTCAGTCAGCCGCCGCTCTCGAAAGTTCTCCATACTTACATTCTCGACGCTAGCTTTCGGATGAGCTTTTTGCATGAGGCTACTTCGAGCTCCATGGATGATCTCTTCTTGTTCCGGAGTGTGCTTTGGTGGCTCGTTCAACCGGCGCGCTTCACGATCTGCCATGCGTTGTTTGACTTCCGCGACGATGCGGTCGTGCTCGGTTCCGTATCCTTCCGGAGCCTGTGCAAGTGCAATGACATTGCGGTCGGAGAGCAATTCCTCATCGCTTAACTCGCTTCTGTGAGCTATGAGCCGCTCTTCGTCGAGATCCATGTCCGTAAGATCGAATCGTCTTGGCGGAGCGCCAGACTTTGTGCCAGCCTCGCTCAATCGGGATGGTTCAAGAGATGGGATTTCATCGTGCACTGGCGGTGGACCTTCTTCCAAAGATCCGATGGCGGAGTCAGGAAGCGGTTCAATCCCGTTCTCGAGTCGGAGAGGTGGTTTTAGCCGCGCTTGATGGGTCGCTTTTGGCAAAGGCTTTTCTTCTTGGGAGAGTTTTGGCGTTGTCCCAAATGGCTTGCCTTTCCAGAAATCTGATGGATTAAATGCTTCAGGGACGATGCCGCGAATTGATTGCGTCGTTTCAGCGGATTTTGTGCTGTCGTACTGATAGTCTTTTGCCGGATTGAGAGGTTCCGCTTTTGCTTCGTCGAGAGCGACTTGATACCGGCCGAGGAGCGCTTCCGCGGCGGCAAGCGCTTTGCGTCCGGCGTAGAGATCCTCCGGCGTGCCCGACTTGGTAAGGCCGCGCGCCGCGAAGACGAACCGCAGGAGCTCTTTGCCTTGTGCTCGAAGCATCTCCGGCTGGGCTTTGTTGGGATCAAGACTTTGGGAAAACGGTTTGAGAAGCTCGGCGAGGTTCTTGTCTGCTTGAGTTTCGGCTTCTCGGGCTCGGGTTTCGGCATTCGGAGGGAACAGGTCTATTTGAGCCGGCGACGGGTGAGCGGTGCCGGCATCAGGGTTTATTCCTCGTCGGAACATGTATGCTATGATTTCGAGCGTTATGGATTTGCTTAAGATTATCGCAATTGTGGGTCCTACTGCAAGCGGGAAGAGCGTGTGCGGGGTTAAGATTGCACGAGCGTTCAATGGCGAGGTGATTTGCGTGGACTCGCGGACGGTGTACAAAGGGATGGATATCGGAACAGCGAAGGTTAGAAACTCCGAACCCAAGCACTGGGGCGTTGATCTTGCAAGCCCCGACGAGGAGTACACGGTGGCCATGTTTCAGGAATATGCGCAGAAGAAAATTGAGGAGATTGCAAAGCGAGGAAAATTGCCGGTGCTTGTAGGCGGGACGGGGCTTTGGATGGATGCGGTTGTTGATAATCTCTCGTTTCCCAACGTGCCGCCGGACGATCGCATTCGATCTGAACTTGAGGCGCGCGAGGTGGATGATCTCGCGCGGGAGTATCTAAAGCGTGATCCGGAAGGTGCCGATTTCGTTGACATAAAAAACAAGCGCCGGTTAATCCGAGCTCTTGAAGTGTGTCGTGTGACAGGAAAGACTTTCTCGGAGCTTCGTCAGAAAGGCCATGCGCTCTACGATGCGCTTTGGATCGGCATGTCCGGCAAAGCCGGATCCGGCTCTGCCGGAGACGTTTCGCGCGAGGAGCTCGACAAGAGGATTGATAACCGGGTCGATGAGATGATCGCAGACGGTCTCGTCGAAGAAGTTCGTCGGCTCAAAGATCTGTACGGTTGCGATATTCCCTCAATGTCGGGCATCGGGTATCGAGAGCTCTGTACCTTTTTCGATAAAATTAGTAACGACGTTACTGAATCTTCAATAATTACAGGGGTTTATAGTAACGTCGTTACTGGTATGGGAATGTGTGAGGTGATTGAGATGATCAAAACAAACACCCGCCGCTTTGCTCGTCGTCAGAGACGCTGGTTCAAGCGGCGGGAGGAAATCGTGTGGGTGAAAGATTGTGGAGAGGCGATGGCGGCGGTTCGGTTATTTTTGTCGTCGTGATTCAATCTCTACGGAAATGAGATTTTGCACGAGTCCTGGGTCGGCTCTCCCCTCGGTCTCTTTCATCACGATACCCATCAGGAACTTGAGGATCTTCTCTTCGCCCGCGAGGTACCTCTTCACTTCGTCTGGATGTGCGTCGAGCGTCTTGCCGACAAGGCTGGCGAGCTGTGCCTCGTCTTTCATCTTTCCGAACCCGCGCTCTTCCATGACGTGATTCGGATCCGCTCCCGTCTCTGTCATCACCTCGAGCATTTTAAGCGCATTCGCACTCGTGACGCCGCCTTCCATGAGGATAAGCATGAGCTCGGCGAAATTTTCTGCAGAAATTTTTCGCTCTCCGACACATTCTTTGCGCGCAGAGAGAACTCCGACCCACTTGTTGAGGAGCCATGTGCCCACAAGACGCGCCATCTGCGACGTCTTGGCCTCGACTTCTTCCTCGGAGAGATCCGGACGTCGAGCCTCAAGCCATGCGTGAAGCTCGGAGAACAGATCTTCCGTGTAGCCGGCCAATTCCGGATCCTCGACGACCATCCTCACGTCTTCTTCGGAGAGCTTGTATTCTTCTTTGAACCGCAGGCGCTTTTGTGCGGGAAGCTCCGGGAGCGCGCGTTTTGCCTCCTCCGACATCTGTGTCAGATCGAGTCTTGGCAAATCTGGGTCGGGGAAGTACCGGTAGTCTGCGGAATCTTCCTTGACGCGCTGGAGAACCGTGACGCCTTTTGCATCGTCCCATCCGCGCGTGGTCGTCTCCAAAGGCGGCGTGTGAGATTCCCAAAGCTTCTTCTGACGGTCAATCTCATGCCTCAAAGCGCGCTCCACCATCCGGAAGGAGTTGAGGTTTTTAATCTCCGTCTTTGGATTGAACAGCTCGCCCTCGATCGTGCCGTCGTCGTTCAGCCGGCGGAGGGAAATATTGGCATCGCATCGCAAGTGCCCCTTCTCCATATCTGCGTCCGACACGCCGAGCGTGCGTGCGATGAGGCGAACTTCTTGGAGGTACGCCTTCGCTTCTTCGCTCGTTCGCAGATCGGGTTTGGAGACAAGTTCGATTAAGGGTACGCCCGCGCGGTTGTAATCCACGAGCGTCTTCGGCGCCGGAGCTTGCCCGTCCGTAGCCTCTGGCGAAGGCGGGTGGATATTCTTTGCGGCGTCTTCTTCGAGGTGGAGGCGTTCGATGCCGATGCGAATGACATTGCGTTCGCCCTGCGCGTTCGGCGTCTCGATCACGATCTCGCCTCCCGAACCGACTGGCAAATCAAATTGTGAGATCTGGTAGCCCTTGGGAAGATCTGGGTAGAAGTAGTTTTTTCGATCGAACTTCGAGTGCGTGTTGATGGTGCATCCAAGAGCCGTGGCCATGCGAACGGCCATTTCGATCGCACGCTTGTTGGGTACGGGGAGCGTTCCCGGATGGCCGAGGGAGACAGGAGAAATGTGACGATTCGGCGCATCTGTTTCCGCGCTTCCTTCGGGAGCGAACATCTTGGACGCAGTTTTCAGCTGAATGTGGACTTCGAGTCCGATGACGGGTTCGTATCTCATACAAGCTGTTCTTTTGCAGAAATCCCTTTGCGCGAATCGTGAAGATCCAGATAGACGAGCGTCGAGTAAATGACGAAGAGCGGAAGCGCGAGCATGTCGAGAATGCTCGCAATCACTTCTTGCCACAGCGTCGGTTGGGCGATCAGCGCGGCTTCAGGAGATACCGTGAAGAGCGTTGTTGCGATGAGGATTGCCACAATGAAGACATAGCCCAAAAGGAGGATGACGGGTCCGGCCACCAAGCGCCAAGCTACTGGCCAAAAGCGGCCGTGCACCAACGTTTGCGAAGCGGCGAGCGCCTGCCAGCCTCGCTTTTTGTGAAGGACGACTTCCATCTGGGAAAAACCGTACCAAACGGAGAAGATGAGGCCGGGGATGAGAAGGAGGAGCAAGCCTCCGAGAATGATGAGAGTGTTTAAGACGGCCACAACGATGACGGGTGGAACAAGGCGCCAAGCTTTGCCTCCGAGGACGTCGAGCTTGATCTCTTTTTTGCGAATGGCGGCAAACGTCACCACGATCATGGCATTCGTCGCCCAGACGATGAGGAGGATTTGCAAGAGGTACAGAATCGTCTGGACAGCCGTCTCTATTCCGGACGGGATGGGAGTCATCTCGACGACGATCAGGAAAATATACGGAACAAGAATCCATGCGCTGTATCCCAAAAGAAGAGACACGTTTTCTTTGTACAGCCTCCAAGTCAATTGCAGAAGCGCTAGAACAGAAGGCATAATTTTAACGGGTCATGTCTTTGTAGATCAAATAATCAGTAATGAGAATGATGGGGTTGATGAGGACGGTTTGAATCAAGACGAGGACGCCGGTGACGATCGTCGTCAAACGCACTTGGAGATCAATGTTGAGTCCGGCGGCGCCCGAAATGACCATACTCGCGATTGTGTTGACGATAAACAGTCCAAAGGCAAAGACGATGAAGAACAGCGCTTTTGGAAGAACGAGGCGAACGAGGATCTCCCAAAAGTTTCCATGAACCAATCGGTAGCTTGCCTTAAGGGCGGTGCGTCCGCGGTGTCCGTCCACGAGGAGCGTGTATGTTGAAAAGAAGAAACGGACGCCCCAAAGGATCGCCATGACGGCGGAAAGCACGATGCCGATGATAAGGAGGAGTGCGCCGATCATGGCCACCAAGGTTCCCATGCCGGAGAGACCTCTTCCCACGAGAGTGAAGAAGATGCCGGGGAGGAGGAAGAGCATGGTCGCCAGGATGACGAGGCTGAAGAGAACGCTCACGAGAAGGAACGGCCAAAAGAATTTTCTCCCGTCCTTCATCACAGTCTTAAGCGACTTTTGAGAGCCGGAGACGATCGTGTCAATCAAGCGAACGAGCGTCGCGGTGATCCAGATGCCCAACAGCGGAGCGACGAGGAAATTGTTAAGGATGAGGAGGATTGTGCCGAATGTCTCCGCCGCGCCGTAGGGACGTGCACTTAAGACGACGGTGGCGGAGGGGTAAAGGGCAAGGGCGACGATGTTCAACACGGCGACCGCGAGAAGCCAGCCGGAGACGCTCATGAATTCTCCAAAATGTTGTTTGTAGATGTGCCAGCTTTTGTCGATGATTTCACCGACGGAAATGGTTGGTTTTGCCATAGGAGTGGAGTTAGGGAGTAGGGGGTATGGGAAATGGTTAGAGAAGAGCATGAGCTAAGAACGTGCGGGTTTTTTGTTGAGTTTCTTCCGTGGTCGTGTGCGTGGTGTCGATGAGCTCGATTGCGGTGCCGCGGCTCTCGAACATCTTTCTGAACCACTCCGATCGGTAGCGTTCGTCTACCTGTGCGATGAAGGCGTGTTTCTCGAACACGGCATCGTCCTTCTTCTCGCGCGCTTCAAGTCGGCGCAAGCTTTCGTCCGGATCAACGAGATATACCGCCATCGCGTCAATCTTCGTCTCAAGCGCAAGCCGTTGCCCCGGAAGCGCCATAAGCTCGTCAAGCGGAATCGGATCGGGCTTGGTGATGGGCTGATACACCAGGGAGGAGGCCACCGAACGGTCAGAGAAAACGGTGAGACCCATCTCAAGCGCAGGGCGAATGACGCGGCGATAGAGGATCAAGCGGTCAAGCGCCCAAGCTTCTCCCATTTCCCGTCCGCTGTACGTTCTCTCGGATTGTTTTACCATCTCCTCGCGAATCGCCTTGCCGATCCATGCAGGGGAAGGCTCTTGGGAGAGGAGGGCATCATAGCCCTTGAGCTCCTCAGGTGCGGGTAGACGAGACTCCTGCTCGGCGAACAGGATGAGATCGAAGAGCTTTTTCTTTTCTCGCGCCGCCCAGGCTCTTACCTCGGCTAAGAAAAAACTTTTGCCGGCCCCCTCGTTTCCTTCCGCGACAATGAATTTGGACATAGGGGATAGGCGGTAGTCTACTACTCCCTGCATTATACCTCATGATCCCGTTGTGCCGAAACCGCCGCGGTTGGTGGCTTCGAGTTCGGCGACTTCTTCGAATATGGCTTTCGCGATGGGGACGATGAGACCTTGCATCACACGTTCGCCCTTCAAGACGGTATAAGGCTCGGAACCGATATTGTAGAGGTAGGCGTAGAGCTGGTCGTTCGGTCCGCAGTAATCTTGATCAATCACGCCGACGCCGTTCCCAAGCTGGAGGCCTTTTTTGGCGTTGCTCGATCGAGGGAAGAGGAGGAGCGTATGGCCGTCCGGAACGCAGACGACAAGGCCGGTTGCAAAGGCTCGACGTTCTCCTGGTGCGAGCGTCCCGTCCTCGATGACCGCAACGTCAAATGCGCACGCGCCTTGTGTTTTGTATTCCGGCATGGGAACGTCGGGAGAGAGGCGTTTGAATCGGACAGGGAGGTTGGGCATAACGGGAAGATTATACCAGATTTCCACCACCAGGTGCTGGATAAATCAATGTTTATAGGGGTTCTCCAGCACCTGGTGGTGGAGAAGCTCTGAAAGAAGGGAAAAAAGAAGGCCTCGCNNACAACGTTTCCATGAGCGCCTCCGAGATCATTTCACCACGCGAAAAGTAACCTGTCCAGCCGAATCGAGTGTGTTATACTGATCGCCATAAGTCATCTTTGCGACACGTCGAGTCTCAAGCTTCCGGCAATAAGAGATCATGAAACATGAATACATTTGATACGCAATATCAGGAGGCGATTCGTCTGATCATGGAAAATGGCGTGGAGGAGCGCCATGAACGCACGGGGACGACGACGCGCGCGCTTCCGGGCGTGACGTTTCAAATTGACATGGAGGAAGGATTCCCGCTTCTCACGCTTCGGAAGATTCCCATCAAACTCTTCGTGGCGGAGCAGATTTGGTTTGTGACGGGAGAGAAACAGACGGAGGGGTTCCTGCGGGAGTTCACCAAGATTTGGGACGACTTTGCCGAGGAAGACGGCACGATCTCCACGGCTTACGGGTACCGATGGCGTCATCATTTCGGTCGAGATCAGTTGATGGAGCTTGTGTGGCATCTTCAAGAAGAGCCGACGTCGCGCCAAGGCGTTGTGGTAACGTGGGATCCCAATGACGACGGACTCACTGCGCCCAAGAAGAAAAACGTGCCATGTCCGTTTACCTATGTAGTGAACATTATCGGCGGGCGTCTCAACCTGCACAACGTGGTGCGTAGCAATGACATGATGCTCGGGTGTCCGCATGACGCGGCAGGGTTTGCGCTTTTGGGATACCTGCTGGCGCAAAAGCTTGGCGTGCGTCCAGGCATTTACACGCACTCGATCTCGCACGCGCATGTGTATGGCGATCACTTTGAGCATGCGTTCGAGCTTCTTTCTCACGAACACGATCATCCCGCCGTGAAGCTTGATCTGCCGCCGCACAGCTTTGACCGCGCGTTGAAATCAGATAAGAATCTTGTTCAAGAGATTTATGAAATTCTTGCATCCCAGTATCGGCCGTGCGAGTCGAAGCTCGGACGCATGAAAATCGCCTTATGAAAGTTATTCTCTACGCCGCGATATCGGTAGATGGAAAACTCGCCGAGGCTTCCGGGCAGGTTTCAACCGACTGGACGAGCGAGGCGGACTATAAGTGGTTTGTGGCGCAGACAAAAGTGTGCGGCGTCGTGGCGATGGGGCGCAAGACGTTTGCGACGATTAACCGTCCGCTGAAGGATCGTCTGCTCTACGTCATGACGCGCTCGCCAGAAACGTGCGAGGAGATGGGAGATTCCGTTGTCTTCACCTCCATGACGCCCGCACAAATTGTGGCGGATGCCGAGTCTCGAGGATACGAAACGCTCGCGCTCGCGGGAGGCTCCGAAATCCACACGCTTTTTTTCGAGGCCGGTCTCGTAGATGAACTCTACCTTACCGTTGAACCTGTTCTCTTCGGCCACGGTGTGCCTCTCACTGGCGAGCAGTCGAGAGTCAATCTCGAACTTCTCGACACACAGCGTCTCGGGGAGCAGGCGGTGTTGTTACATTACTCAGTGAAGAAATAGTATGTCATTTAAGAAAGAAAATTTACCCGGCGCACGCGCACGTGCCGCGCGTGAGCGTCATGAGGCAAAAGGCCGTGCGGTTGCTGAGGAACAAGATACTGATTTGCCACGATCTCCTGAAGCGACGATGCTCTTAAAAAACATGAAGCCTGTCTCGGAGAAGTCGGAGCTTCAAGAGGTTTACGAAGAGGGGGTGGAAGAAACACTGGAAGCTTTTCTTGAAGGGGAAGTTCAGGACGTTGATATCGATAAAGAAACAGATCTTCTTCTAGCCATGAACATGCGGCTACAGGGTGTACGCGAGCAGCGCAGAAGTGCCGTTGAATCCGGAAACGCGTCGGAGGCCGCAACTATCGGTGTTGAGCAAGGGCATTTGCAAACGCTGCTCGAAACGGTTGTTGATAATGCGAGCTTATTGAAGTATCGTCATCATTCTTCTACGCTCGGAACGGGATTTAAACGATCGGCAAGCGCGCTTGAGAAATCACGAGGACACTCTCTCGTCATGAACGATCTGGTAGATTATGCCGTGAGAGGTATAAGTACTTTGGGGGATAGAGCAGAATCGTATACGACCAATCCACGAGAGTACTTTTCCAGAGTGGAGAAACTTGCCGGCGTACTGGCTCAAAAAAGTAGGGAAGCATTTCAAAATAACCTCGCGGACGAGACACTAGCAGGTCCGGATTTAACGAAAGCGACGAATGTACTCAACGCGGTTCAAGTTGAATTGATGCGTCTTGAAATGTTGATGGTTGAGTTGGAGCGAGACATCACACAAAAAGAACAGACGAGTGCGGTCGAGACGGCACGAGATAAAGCTCAACAGGTAGCGGGAAGTGCGGAGGCTGGAAAAGGCAGGCCAGAAATCAAGGAGGCAGATCGAGAATTACTGAATGACGTGTTTAAGGAAGGGGGTGTGTCAGCATTCGTTAGTCTTCCGAATGAATATAGCCAAAGGGGAACTCACGGGTTTCAATTTGTGATGGAAAGACGAACCATGCCCGTAGATCGTCCACCTTCCGCGCCCGCATCACGTAACTATCGAGATGTGCAAAAGCAGATGGCTTCGCAGGGTATTCATGAGTTTGTGACGTTGCAGCCACACGTGAAGCCGGTTCGTACAGAGGAGCGTCGATCAGGATTGTTTGGTATAAAGAAAGAACGTGTTCGTGTCGGGGGCGATGAACCTTACCGGCATGCTGATTTCGTTCCTGGCGGTAAGGATGAGCCTGTGTATGAGCTGGTTTATTCTACGATTGACGGTACGGATGACAAGGCGACTTACAGGGATTATTCGGGTCGCACTGGTCAACATCTTATGACCGTAATCGCCTTGCCGGAATCACTTGCTCGTAAAGTACTGGCGGCCATGAAGGAGAGTCCGGCGCTTGTTCGCGAAATGGTTGACCGTGTAAGACGTGACACAATGAAGGTGTCGGATGAGGATTGGGAACGCGGAACGGCTCATAACAGTGGACATCCTCTGAAACCACCATATGATACGTGGCGCGATCAAGCGGATGGGGTTGTTAAAATGTATTTTGAAGAACCTGAAGATCGAGGAACAGAATTTAATTCTCGTTCTGTTGTAGAGTTAACATAATGTTCATATCGTTGTGTATGCCAGACGAAATCCAATATCCCTATCTCCCCGAAGGTCGCTCGTTTAAATTTGTGCCACGCGAGGATCCTTTTATGCAGGTTGCGGATCAGGCTCGCGACGAAAAGGCGGGGGATCGCATCAATCCTGTTGGGATCGCGCTTGTGAAGGACGGGAAGGTGCTCGTGAGTGCTGGGAACGGTCACAATCTTGGTCACGGGCATGTTCACGTTTGTCCTCGCGTTGTCCTCGAATGTAAAACAGGCGAGGGGTATGATCTCTGTACGTTTCACGAAGCGGATGGGCACGCGGAACCGTCAGCTATCGCGGAAGCAAGGAAGCAGGGCATCGATCTTACGGGATGTGACGCGTACATGTCTGGGCATTGGTGGGCGTGCGAGCCGTGCTGGAAGGTTTTGATCGACGCGGGGCTGAACGATTTCTATCTTGTAGAAAATGCCCACGAGGTGTTCGACAAAAAGAATGTGCAGAGGGAGACGCTGGTGCCGAGCATGACGACGGCGTTTTTGTCGGGAGGATTAACGAGAGCTCCAGAGGAGGCTCGCACACTGTATGACGCCTTGAAAGAAGCCTGTGCTGAGCTTGGGGTGGAGCTGTATTGTCCGCACGAACATTCTGACCCGCAGGCTGGAACGGAATCTTTGAGTCCAAGAGAAGTGTATGAGTTGGATAAAAATCGTGTTCAAGGTTCAGAAGTGATGGTGTGTTATGTCGGCGAGCCGTCACTTGGTACGGGAATTGAGCTTGAGATTGCTTATCAAGCGGGAAAGCCAATCATCCTTCTTTCCGAAGTTGGCTCCAAAGTCTCGCGCATGGCTCGTGGTGTCCCGTCCGTTGTTTATCACATTGAGTCCGAAGGCATCGACGACGCGAAGCGGAAGCTCCAGCAGGTTTTGAAACAACTGTAGGAAAGTTGACAAAAAAGGATGTGTACAATATTGTGTACATGTAACATCCGTATCTATGAACTCACACGTTGGAACGACAATTCCGGCTTCTCAAGCAAGAAAAGATTTCTTTGGGATCCTCGAAAAGATTTCGAGTGGGTTTCGATATACGATCACACAAAATGGATATCCAAAGGCAGTGGTTGTGGGAGCGGAAGAATTTGAGTCAATGATGGAAACTTTAGATGTCATGCGAGATCATCCTAGGCTTCTTGAAGAGATTGAAGACGCGCGCAAAGACTATGCGCAGGGAAACTATGTGACGTTGAAAGAATTCCGTCAGGGAAAACGTACGTATGACATACCACCTCGTTCTGCAAGCGCAGGCGCAAAAAGAACTCGATCGAGTCGCACCAAAAGAGAAAAAAAGGATTGAGATGGCTCTCGATGCTCTTGAAGAAGATCCTTTTATTGGCAAGAAACTCTCTGGGGAATTTCAAGGGATTAGGTCTTTTCGTGTCTGGCCATATCGCATTCTGTATGAAATTAAAAAGAAAGAGTTGTTTGTGTTCGTGATCCGCATCGCCCATTGGCAGGGTGCGTATAAAAAATGAGATTTCCGTTATGAATGAAAATAAGCCGTGGTATATCGCTTTTGGTGTGATGGCCATTCTTCTGCTTTTGGCGGTGGTGGCCATGACACTTATCGGCGTTCCTGTGTTTCAGAATCAAACGCTTGTTCAGCCTGCTCCCCAACCCATGTTTGAGCCAACTCTTCAGGAGAAACCTCTGTTTGAAGATCCCGATGTTGAGATAGACACTTCATCGTCAGTCGAGTCACTATGACCTACGTTCCGCGACAAGACCGCATTCGCGAGCTCTTTCCAAATGAGCCTGCCTTTTCTCTACCTAACAGGCCATTGGTTATAACTATTGACTTTTTCGTTATTTTCTGCGATTATAATCCCTGTTCATTCGCTTGAGTCCGGTGTTTTGAGCGTGGCGTCTTGTCCCTTTACGGGGCCGAAACGCCACATTCAAGACTACTCTCGATAAACCGGGCGTCCGCTCGGAGTTGGGAACGTCATTCGTGGCGCTGGAGGGCTATTCCATCATGGAACGCCTCATCGAAATCAAGCAGACCGAACTGAATCCCACCCTTCGCGTGCTCTCCGACGCGGGGGTCACCGTCGAGGATGCCGCCTGGATTCGCCAGGGCAACAACGCGTCCATCGTCGAGGACTTCATCCGCCGGACGCGCAACCGCAACCCCTTCGAGCAGTCGGTGGACGAGCAGTTCGCGGCCCTGCGCAAGCAGAACACCGCCGGCAACTGGGGCATCCCCGAGGAGGTCTTCGACCGTCTCGCAATGACCGCCCCGGCCTGGCCCGCCGGGCGCGACGCCCACCGCTCCTTCACCCTCCGCTTCGGCGAGGGGACCGAGGGAATGGCGCTCACCTTCGAGGTCCACAGCGCCGCCATCAAGCGCGTTCACGGGGAGGCGAAGTTCTGGCGCTGGGAGTTGCTCCACTCGAAGCCGATGCCCTACCAGGGCAAGCTGGTGGATCGCCTCCGGCTCCTGAACGGCGACGCTACCCACCACGCCACGGTGGACTGGTGCATCATCCCCGACCTGTCGGCCTTCCGGGAGCGTCAGGACATCACCTCCGTGCGCGGCCCCAAGTCGCTCGCGGACGAGGGTCTCGTGCTCGCCTGGCTCAACCCCAAGCGCGTCGAGGCCATCGACTACAAGGGGTGGTGCGCCTGGTACTGCGGAGG
>DNYJ01000001.1:0-6057 GCA_003505155.1 Candidatus Uhrbacteria bacterium
GAACCAAAATTCCAAACGCTTGCTTCTCCCACGCTTGATGCCGAAGTTCTCCTCGCTTACGCGCTTGATGTGACGAAGCCGCAGTTGTTTTCCCGCCTTAATTTTGAAGTTTCTCCAAAACAGGAAGAAACGTACCGTGCGGCCATTGCACAGCGCCTCGAGCATGAGCCCGTCGCCTACATCACCGGCAAGAAATATTTTTACGGGCGGGCATTCGAGGTGAATCGAAACGTCCTCATTCCTCGTCCGGAAACGGAGACTCTCATTGAAGAAGCCCTGCGCGTCTTCAAGTTGTATGAAGAGCATCGCGAAAAAGTTCGGTTCATAGATGTTGGAACCGGATCAGGCGCCTTGGGTATCACACTCTCCGCGGAAACGCACAAGAGCGTCATCGCAAGCGACATCAGCCCTGATGCGCTTGTCATGGCTCGAAAGAACGCCGCCACGCATAAGGTCGCCGATCAGATGACCTTTGCGCAGGGAAATTTGCTCGAACCGATCGTCATCATTCTTGAAGAGACACGCCCCGATCACACGATCGTAACCGCCAATCTCCCCTATCTCACCACGCACCAATGGACGGATGCCCAACCCGAAATCCGAGACTTCGAGCCAAGACTCGCGCTTGAAGCCGGTTATTACGGACTCGACGTGTACTGGCTGTTCTTCCGCCAACTCAAAGAATATCGCCGATGCTTTGGAGGTTCGTGCGTTGTCTTGTGTGAAATTGATCCGGCACAAGATACGAAGCTCCCTCATCTCATCCGCGAGCACTTCCCGGAAGCCGACATGGAAATTCTCCCCGACCTTCACGCTCTCCCGCGAGTCATCCGTGCCGTTTTATAATGCATTGATCTTCGCCGCGAGAATAAAATCGTTTTCGGAGAGCCCGCCGATCGCGTGCGTGGAAAGTTCGATCAAGACACGGCTGTAGTGGATTTCGATATCCGGATGATGCCCCTCGGATTCGGCCAGGCGCGCAACCTGGTTCACAAACTCCATGGCATCGGCAAATGTCCCGAACGAGAATGTGCGAACAAGCCGTTCGTCATTTATCGTTTGCCAAGCGTCTCCGAGCTCGTCGAGATACGGACCGATCTTGTCGCCCAAGAGCGGCTGAACGCCGCCTTCGCAAGACTTGCAGGTTTTTTGCGCAAGGTTCATAGAAAGTTTAATTTAACATTCAGTGTTATTATAAGATCGCTGTTGTCTATCCTGCTCCCAAGACCAGGATCAATCCTTTACCGCCACAGAAGTGTTCAATAAGATCCATGAGTTCTTTGGTAGCTGTGGTAACATCCTCTTTTGTAGCCGGTGGGAGACCCTCGACAACAAGGAGAGCGTTTTTTGTCGTCTCCGCCATTTTGGTCTTATCGCACTCCCGCCAGTTCCATCTCCGGCAGAGAACCTCTTTATCATCACGATAAATCACCTCACCCGGTTTTGGATGATCAATTCCCTCGGCGCCCAAGATCACAAATGATTCCTCCCCTGTTGCGAATGTGAGACGAATATCTCCCTCGATGCGATCGAGATCATCCCCGCCAACGGGAAGTTTGTGCTTAAGCGAGACAAGGTTGTAAAGATCCACCAGTGTGTTGATATGGCGCAAATCCATTCCTTCGAGCGTCATCCGATACAAGTTCTCAACCGAACACCGATACTTTTTCGGCTTGCCACCAAAAGCGCCGTAGGCTTCCTGCCATGCAACGAAACGCGGATCCTCCGAATAACTCCCAAGACTCATCGTTGCACGGATACGTTCTTGCTGTGCACGCACGAGTTCCATGAGTTCCGTGGAAGAGCCTGCGTTGTCGATCCCCCTCGCTTCGACAACACCCAAGTGAAGTCCCGGAAATGTTGCAAAGATATTTCGATCAATACTGAATCTCATAATCCCAATATACCAAAAACCTGACATCAGCAACAGCGTCTTTAGGATTCAACCATTTAACTAAAAGGTTGAACGACTTCTGCTAATCGATGGCAAGCACGGCTCGGGTAAGAAGAACTGCCGTCTCATCCAGCGAAGCAAGGACATACTGCCCCGACCGCTTGCGATCAATGCACCGAGCTCTCTCCAGACACTGGAGATGCTTAACAGCCGCAGGATATGAGATTCCCAGTCCGTCAGCAACATCAGCAACACACAAATCAGAATGCACCAGAAGACGTTCGAGAATCAGCAGACGTCGCTCGTTTCCCAGTGCCTTTAAAAGTTTGACTTTGGCTTTACTTTTCATAGAACCATTTAACTAAAAGGTTGAATAAACTCGTTGATTCCATCAGCCACCTGTAGGAATCTCTGCCCTAAATAAGTTCGAGTTTGTTTAGCCGGGAACGAATAGCACCGGGCTGGCGCTCGAGGATTTCTGCAATCGTCTTCACCTTCTCTTCTTTTGTGTAAAGTTCCATGAGTCGTGCATCCTCCTCTTCGTCCCACGCCATGTAAGCGCGCGGATGCTGTTCACGAATTCGGACAAGACGAGATTCGAGAGCGACACTCGAATCCACACGCTTGTCCTCTAATACCTTAGGCATGATCCCGCCGCAGGCTTTGACGAAACCCTTATGCAGGGACGAAAGTTCATCGGTTTCAAACTCGCCAAACCCCGCCTCCGCTTCAAGCGATGCCGAGCGGAAACGCTCATCTTCCAACAGCACTTCCGGATGAACGCACAACGCCATCTCGTTCCAACCGATAAGCGAGAGGCCGGCAAGCGAGCGCACCCGAGACAGCGCCACATATCCCTGGCCCTCAACAAACGCGTGGCGTAAATCCACAAGCGCGGCGTCAAGCGACATCCCCTGCGATTTGTGCACCGTAATCGCCCACGCGAGCCGGAGCGGAATTTGAACGATGCGCGCGGCGACCTTGCCGTGTTCCTCGATCGACCATTCGGCGGGTTCGGCCAACACGCACCGGCCGTTGCGCGTAACAACCACCGGATAGCCACTCTCCTTCTCGAACTCCGCCACCGTCCCGAGCGTCCCGTTCACAAATGCTCCTTTCTGACTGTTCTTCGTAAACATCACCGCGGCGCCAACTTTGAGCGAGAGACGCTCCGGCGAGAGACAGCCTTTCTTTAACGGCTCCGTAAGACTCTTTTTTCCAAACGTCATCATCAAGAATGTCTTTGCTTCACCCGCGATACGCAGAAGCTCCTCGTCATTGATACGGTCCACGTCTATGTTGTGGGAATAGAGCTTGAGAGATCCTTCGGGAATGGCATCCACTTCCGTCGCTTGGCGAGCAGAAAGAATCTCGACCTCATCTTCGGAAACCATATTGCGGCGCAGAGATGAGAGGAGCTTAAGAAAAGCGGCGTCCTCCTGACGATGCTGTTCGGAGAGGTAGCAGACAAGCGGCTTAGCTCCACGCCAGGCCACCGAATTGAAAGCAAGCTGCGCCGGAGGCTCGCCTTCACGCGCCACGGGCGGAAGTTGAAAAAAATCGCCGACAAAAACGACTTGCAAACCACCGAATGGCTCTTTGGAACGCTTTACCTCGCGACACACGCGCTCAATCGAAGAGAGCGTGCGGCCGTCAAGCATGGAGATCTCGTCAATGATGAGAATGCGTGTTCGATCAATGCGCTTCGCCGCATACTCATTGGAAGCAATTCGATCTACGTCCCACGAGGTAAGTTCTTTTTTGATGCCGATCCCGCTCCACGAATGAATCGTGCGACCGCCGATATGCGTTGCGGCAATGCCCGTCGAAGCCGTAACGGCAACCTCAATTTTCGCACGCTTCAAAAACGAGACGTACGCGTTCGTGACAAACGTCTTTCCGCTTCCTGGCTCGCCAGTGAGAAAAACATTCGCTCCGGTTTTTAACATGTCGAGCGCTTGGGCTTGAGTCATAAGATCTTTGCTAGAGGTATGAACAAACCCTATGGAAAAACCCACAGGTTGATGTTAACGTATACATACAATGGTGTCCCTTTGGGGAGACTCCGAGACTCCGCTTCGTAAGAAGTGGAGATCGTTTTTTACAGAATGGATCTCTGCAAACGTATCTTCAATTTTGTCCATTCAATAATTCTCGTGATGAATTCCTCCACAAAAAAACAATCCGCCGACTTTAGGAGTCATGGGATCGTCTTAGGATGATCTCATTCCATCACAAAAATCGTGTTTTGTCAACGAACTCCTGTGGAAAAGTCACTCGCGAAACCCGAGCGTTGGGGAAACGAGTCTGAACGCTTCCATGCATCCAATGGGAAGCCCGGAATCATCAGAAAATCCCGTCCCGCAACCGCCGACAAACATGATCCAATCGTCATTCACGTCGCGAGGATAACGGTCGCCTCCAGCATAACACTGGTCAAAATCAGCTCGAACAGTCTCAAGCGATTCATAGCCAAACTTATTGGAAAGCACGCTCACAATGAACGTACCGGGATCCTGATGCGGTGCAAACGGCGTGAAGCGATAACGATACATCTGCTCGCCGGTAAACGCGTCGACGAGTTCACTAAGACGACGATTGTCCGGATCCGGATCGCCACACTCCTGCTTCATAGCCCGAAACTCCGCGATGGTCGGTACGAACACTTCCCCGCCGAGCTCAACGGACACGAGCGAATCGTCCACCTCGTAGGTAAGCGGCCCCATCTTGCGCAGATCCGGTTCCGGTTTGTAGAACATAAAGACGGCAAAAGCTGCAACGACCAGCATCACGACAAAGAATAGACTGATAGGATTTTTCATAGGTCACTATTGTATCATCCCCAAACCGTTTCTCTCCCAAAATGCCCATAGCAGGCGGTGGGGCGGAAGATGGGTTTGCGAAGATCGAGACGTTCGATGATCGCTTGCGGACGGAAGTCGTATACTTTGGCAAGATGTGAAAGATCGCGTCCTTGTTCGTCATGCGCCGTCATCATCACAGGATCGGCTACCCCGATCGCGTAAGCAACCGAAATGAGACATTGCTTCGCCTCACCGCGCGAGACAAGATCGCGCGCGACAAACCGCGCCATGTACGCGCCCGAGCGATCCACCTTCGTCGCGTCTTTGCCGGAGAAGCACCCTCCGCCGTGCGAAATGAGCCCACCGTAGGTGTCCACCATGATTTTGCGTCCCGTGAGCCCCGTGTCCGCTTCAAACCCACCGACACTCCACGCTCCGGCAGGGTTGACGATAAACCTCGTCTGTTCTTCTTTGCTCGATCCGAGATACGTCTGATACGCTTCGATGATCGGCGCGATCAGGTGCTTGAAGACACCTCCCCTCACTTCACCAAGCAAAACCGTTTCGTCATGTTGTGTGCTGACAAGAATCGTTCGCACACGACCATTCACCATCGTCACCTGCGTCTTCCCGTCCGGACGCAACCACGGAAGCGTCTCATTTCGTCGAAGCGTCTCGAGCCCGCGCGCGAGTTTGTGCGCCAAGACGACGCCCCGCGGAAGAAACTCTGGCGTCTCGTCGGTCGCGTAGCCATACATGATCCCCTGATCTCCCGCGCCGCCTTCGTCCACGCCCCGAGCAATCTCCGGAGACTGCTTCACCACGCGATCAATCACTTCAAGATTGTCTCCATCGTATCCAATCTCCGAAACGACGCGGCGAACAACCTCGGCAAAGTTGACGGAAGCGGAAGTCGTCACCTCCCCACCAACAACGAGTAAACCATGCGATCCGAAGCACTCCACGGCAACGCGACTCAACGGATCCTGACGTAAGCATTCATCAAGAATCGCGTCGGAAATTTGATCACAAATTTTATCCGGATGTCCAGAGGTAACAGATTCGACGGTATAGATTGGTGGAATGAACATAGAAAAGTCATGAGATAAACTATTCGCCTATTCCCGCCTTCGTCCCGCAATGCGGGACTACGGACGGGCAGGCGCGCAAATTAGAGAAGGGTGGTGGTGGAAATCAAGAAGACTTCCCCAAAGGAAGTCTTCTAAAAATTATCTTCCCTGCAAGGGCTGGATGTGGCACGTTGTCTTTCGACACGTTGCCGGCGGATCATGGAGCCAGAACTCTCCCCGCACTCTTGATACATTGAATTGTGAAGAGATGGTATCACGGTTTGCGTGA
>DNYJ01000001.1:6069-12778 GCA_003505155.1 Candidatus Uhrbacteria bacterium
GTGATCCAAGCTGGTTTTGGCATGTTGGGAAAAGATGGGAAAGACGGCATAGATGATTATGATACCAAATTATTGAATGATGATAGGTGTTCCGACATCCGCCCAATCATAGAGGCGACCCATATAGGCGTATTCGTAAGGCACATTCACACAGCCCGCGCTTCGCACCGTACCAAACTCGTCGTGCCAGTAGGCGCCGTGGATGTAGTAGTTCAAACCATTGCCGCGTTTGAACATGAGGTTCCATTTGGTGTCGGGGTAGTTGTAGCCGGGACCGGCGTACCACACCACAGGACGTTTTTGTAGAACGGTAAACGATCCAGTGGGCGTAGGCGTCCGCGGTAAGCCGGAGGAGATGGAAAAGGCATCGAGTTGCACGTCGCCTATAAAGTACGCGGCGCGCTGGGAGGCAAGCGTCACCTCGATACGTTTTTCGGCGCGGTGTGGCTCCGAGTTGCTCGGATCAAACCCGTGAGCGACCTCCAGCCCGTCAGAATATCCGTCACCATCAGAATCGGATTGCGTGAGATCCGTTCGAAGCGTGATCTCCCAGTCGTCCCAAAGCCCGTCTTGATCTTGATCGCTCTCACGCAGTCGTTTCCTGTCTCCCTCATGCGGCGAGTAACCATTCTGCACCTCTTCACCGTCACGATACCCATCCCCATCCGTATCCGGATTGAGATGGTCGGTAAAATAAACCGTTTGTTCTTCCGTGTCCGTAAGACCGTCGCCATCCCCATCCGCCTCCGATAGAGCAAAAACCGGTTGCCAAACGAGCAATCCTCCAAGAACAACACTCATGAAAAAACGCATCTTCATGCGGACATCCTACCACAAAGAGCTCCATTCACAGAGTCATATCTATGGTTTATCAACAAAAACAAAACTCGGAAATCATTTCCGAGTTTGTTGGTTTGAGATTGAGGGATGGAAGAAATTCCCGATTCCCGACCTGACTCCTATTACTCACTCCACTCCTGCGCGAACATCTCCGCCTGCTTCAAGATGTTCTCCGTAGCCAAAAGCTGTTGATCAGGCGGATAGCCGAATTGTTTAAGCGTGCGTTTCACCAAGACACGGAGCTTGGCTTGCACGCTCTCTTTGAGCGTCCAATCGATGGATGTGTTGGCACGAACCTTCTCAACAAGAATTCTGGCAAGGTCTCGCAAGGTTTCATCCCCCATAACCTCTTTCGCACTGTCGTTAACGGCAAGCGCGTAATAAAACGCCACCTCATCGCAGGTAAGTCCGAGCTCCGAATTTTGCTCGTCTTCGCTTCGTATCTCTCTTGCAAGATTGATCAGCTCCTCAATCACCTGTGCGGCAGTCAAAAGATTATTCTGATACCGTTTGATGGTAGACTCCAACATTTCCGAGAGCTTGCGACTTTGGATAAAGTTCTTGCGAGAACGACTCTTGATTTCGTCACCAAGAATCTTTTTCAAAAGCTCCATCGCAAGGTTCTTGCGTTCCATGCCTTTAATTTCATCCAAGAAATCATCCGACAAAATCGAAATGTCTGGTCTCTTGATTCCAGCCGCGTCAAAAATATCAATCACCCCTTCGGCAACCACTGCTTTATCTATAATCTGACGAATAGCTGTCTCGATTTCCTCGTCGCTCTTGCCACTGCCGACTGGTTCAAATTTCACCAGTCGTGCCTTTACTGCTTGGAAAAATCCAACCTCGTCCTTGATTTCCATCGCGTCCTCGTGGGGAACCGAAAGAGCGAACGCCTTAGAGAGCAGATCAACCTGCTTGGTGAAACGATTCTTGCCATTCTCAAGTCCCAGTACGTACTCTTGTGCTTCAAGAATAGTGGTCATCTTTTGTCGCGTATCCGATTTGAAGTATGTCTGATACTCAAAATCAACAAACATCTGCACAACGATCTCGTGGAGACGCAACATTTCCGCAACCGCCTCGGCTTGGTCAAATGTGGGAGCGCCTTTTCCACCGTTTTCTGTGTAGGTTGCCAGCGCCTCTTTGAGGTCTGAGGCGATCCCGATGTAGTCAACAATCAAGCCACCTGTCTTGTCCTTGAACACACGATTCACGCGAGCAATTGCCTGCATAAGGTTATGTCCCTTCATCGGTTTATCAACGTACATCGTATGTAAACACGGCGCGTCAAAACCCGTGAGCCACATATCGCGCACGATCACGAGCTTGAGAGGATCTGACGGACTCTTGAGCCGTTCGCTGAACTGCTTGCGCTCTTCCTTTGTCGAGTGGTGCATCTGCCAGTTTGCCGGATCGCTGGAGCTGGAAGTCATCACCACCTTGATCGCGCCTTTCTTTTTGTCCGTGCTATGCCAGTCCGGACGGATCTTGATGATCTCTTCGTAAAGCTCAACGGCAATGCGACGACTCATCGCAACGATCATACCCTTACCCTCCATCACTTCTTGACGAGCTTCAAAATGGCGCACGATGTCCTGTGCAATATCTCGCAAACGATCCTTGTGTCCGACAATCGCCTCAAGCTGTGTCCACTTCGCCTTAGCTTTCTCCTTCGCGGTTGATTCCTCNNCGTACCGTCGCGCCATCCTCGACCGCTTGCTGAATATCATAGACATCAATGTAATTTCCAAAGACGGCGGGAGTAGATGCGTCCTCTTTTTCAATCGGAGTTCCGGTGAATCCGATAAATGATGCGTGAGGAAGTGCGTCGCGAAGGTACTTCGCAAACCCGTACTTCGTCGTCGCCTCGCCATCCTTCATGGTTGTCTTTGCTCCAAATCCATACTGACTACGGTGAGCCTCGTCCGCGATCACCACGATATTTTTACGATCGGAGAGCTGATCAAAGTTCGTACTTCCATCGGCGGGAGAAAACTTTTGAATGGTCGTAAAAATAATTCCCCCACCAGTCGTCTTCAATAATTTCTTGAGATGATCGCGATCGATGGCTTGCACCGGATCTTGTCGAAGCAACTGTTTGCAGGACGCAAAGGTATCAAATAATTGATCGTCTAAATCATTGCGGTCAGTGATAACGACAACGGTCGGGTTATCAAGCGAACGCACGATCTTCCCTGCATAGAAAACCATCGAAAGCGATTTACCGCTTCCTTGCGTGTGCCACACCACACCAACCTTTTGATCGCCCTTTTCGCTTGCCGCGCGATCTGTGGAAACGACTGCCTTATTGACCGCATGATATTGATGGTACGCCGCTTGAACCTTGATCGTTTGAATCTGAGTCAGACCTGTTTCAAGATCGGGAATGTCCATTTTTTGAAAGGCGGTGAAATGGGCGATGAGATCAAGCAGGACTTGTGGTGAGAGCATTCCTTTGATGAGCGTCTCGATCTCAGGAACCGTTGCCTTCTCTTCCTTTGTGCCGTCGATCGTTTTCCACGCCAAGAAACGAGAATACGAAGAAGTCAGCGCACCGGCGCGTGCGTCAAGACCATCAGACGCCACCAGAACGCCGTTGTAGTGGAATAATGGAGGAATGGATGTTTTGTAGTTTTGAAGCTGTGTGAAAGCTTTTTTGACCGTTGCCTGTTCGTCCGTCGGGTTCTTGAGTTCGATAACCACAAGAGGCAAACCATTCACGAGCAAAACGACATCCGGTCGCTTGGTCGTGTTCTCGTGCGTAACCGTAAATTGATTGCAGACAATAAACTCGTTGTTTGAAGGGTGCTCGAAATCAACTAACCAAATCTTGACACCTTTGGTATCACCATCTTTGTACACCTCAACGTCGATCCCCTCGGTAAGCATCTTGTGAAAGGCTTCGTTGTTTTCGATCACTCCCAAACTTGGCAAACGCAACACTTCCTTAATCGCCTGTTCTTTGGCTTCCGTAGATGCAAGAGGATTCAGACGATCCACCGCAGCTATAAGACGACCCTTTAACACAACATCCGCAAGGTCTTTGCGTTCGAGTTCTTGATCCTCTGGCGTGAGGTATGTATAACCGATGGATTCGAGAAGCTGTATTGTCAGCTCCTCGACATCGGATTCGTAGATTCGGGTCATAAATCAAATTGCTTTTTTATCGCCTTCCCCGTGAACAACAAGATGTGAGATGTCACGCCATAAAAAAGCCGCCGCCATCTGTATGTTCGGATCAGATAAACTTGATTCTAATTTTCGTAAGTGCAGTTCACCTACCTCTTTTGCTCGCTGTACACTTTCTTCTGCAGTGTGACCTTTTATCAATCCTCGAACTACTTGATTTGAAAACTCCATAAACGGCCGAGCTGCCGGATCATCTTCTGGTCGCTTAAAAAATCCGTGCGTGTGCATGAAGCTAAACTTTTTCTCATAGCCGACGTATGCCGTATCAGGATATGCGCCGACCTCTCTTCCTAACCTCGTGGCAGAATTGCAAGAAACCGCATACGTGATGCAACCAGAGAGTACCTGTGCATTTTCTCCGACCTCCACAAGCGGTTCATCATCCTGACCAGTCACACAGTCATCATTTCCATGTCCGTTTAACATAACAAGAGACGGCCTCTTCTTCTTTAGTCGTCCTTCAAGCTCCTTTCTGTTGGCTTTGGCGCCAACGAGATCAATGATCTCGATTGCCTTTGCTCTTGCCTCATCGATAAGAATCTTGGCCCAAGCGGAAAGATATTTCGTAACAGGATCGTAATCCGGTCGAGTAAATAAAAACATACTTAGGCCAATCTCTGTTTCCATGAACGCAACCATTCAAGTTGAATATCCGCAATCTCTTTCCCGATCTCGTCGTTAGCCTCCACGCGTTGAATCAATTCATCACGAGAAAAGCTCCCGTCGGAACCAACGGCAATATACATATCAGGCGACAACACAGACAATCGAGCAACAACAAGTTTACGTACTTCTTCATCACTCATCTTTTTATCTATGTTTTGTTTGCTCATATGATTTGCATGCTAGCGAGTCTCTCCAAAATATCTAAGCCAAGTGGCGTCTCATTTTCAACCTCAATAAAAGCGACTTCCCAAGTCACAGGACCAATCGGATCATCCAAAACAGCCACGATTTCCTTTCGCACCCCCAAAGGAAGCGTCGCGTATACCTGCAAAAATCGTTGTTTTTTATCCATAAGAATAACTACAATGTACCGAATTTTACTCAATCGAACAAGCTGGGGGATAGGGGAAGATGTGTCGTGAGCTCTTCGATGTCGGATTCGTAGATTCGGGTCATATGATTATCAATGTAACTGCAACAAGCAGAGAAGCAACCCCAAGAATCAAAATTACTGTTTGCAAATACCAAGACCAGTCAGGTGATCGCAGCGGGAAATATCCAGAGATGAATTTTCGGAGATCCTTACCCGCCTTTGAAGTAATCTCCTTTTCTACAACCATTTTTTGTATTTTCATAGAGATTTCCCATTTGTCGCAATCCCTATCTCTGAATTTTTGCTTAAGATGTGAAGTTAACAGTCCTAAAAATAACGATACAAGCAACAATACCCAGCTAACTATGAGAACTATTTTTTCAAATATCTCAAGATCATTTCCATCTGAAACAATTGAACCTAAAGCACTGAATGCCAACAACACAACCGCAATCTGGATTTCCAAATTGCCGAATTGCTGCCCTTCCTGATCAATCTTCTCAAGAGCATTTTCTTTGGCTCTCATAGTACTGTGCCAGTCTTCTTGCTCTAGGAACGATGGCTCCTGATCCGCTGCCAGCTTTTGACGGCAATTCTCATGTTCATTTTCACACATACGATGCTATTTATTACTAACAACAATTTCACCATTCATCAACTTCGGCAACATGGTGTCGCGGAGTTTGGAGAGGGTTTGGATTTGTTCTTTATTTTTTAAAACTTTGTCCAACATTGGATTTATCTTTTCTCCAAACATATCAAGAAAATTTCGGGGAGGTAACAAAATGGTCATCGTCCCAGTTTTCACAGGACTCAGATTTTGTTGTGCGGTGCCGGATGCCAAATGTTCTAAAATACCGATCATTTCAGGCTGCCGAAATAGTAAGAACATGAAACCACTATCTTCAAATTGCTTGGGTTGTAATTTCGCGACTCGCTGATTAAGTAAGTAATCATCTCCCACAACCTGACACACACGGCCAACATTGCCCGTTAAGGATAGAAGAACGTCTCCATTTTGGAGTTTACAATAGTATGGCATGTTGGACGGGATTGACTCGAGCTGATTTCTCGTCTCCGAAACAAAAGTTCCATCTTGAACATTACGGATTGTGACGAGCTTATACAATCCACCGTCCATAAAGGTATTGCTACGAAATGCAAAGCCAGAGAGTACATCGACGAGTTCCCTGACCTGACCCATATTCCACCCCTCAGGAATCTCTCCAATCTCACTCTTCACCATTTTCCCACCACTGGCTTTGTACGGCTTCCCATCCGAGTTCGAAAAATTGAAATCAACAAACCATTCCTTGAATAGCCGCTGCGCCATTTCTTCAAGCGTCTTGTTTTGAGCACGAAGCAATTCGATTTTGTCGTCGAGAGAGGAGAGGACGGCGGCGATGGATTTTTGTTCGGGAAGAGGCGGAAGAGCAATAGGAAAATTAAGAACATGCTCGGTTGTTAGATTTTTTTGCGCACTTCCATTCGCAATCGAAGCAAGTGAGTACACTGCCGGTCTATTTGCAAACGTAAAGTAGATAAATTGTTTCTCGGCTTTATTCTCATCAACATCAATCCTTGCTACTCGCTGATTCAAAACTGAAGGAAATTTCTCTTGGTATAATCCCACCCTTC
>DNYJ01000015.1 GCA_003505155.1 Candidatus Uhrbacteria bacterium
CATCGGAGAAGATATAGTCCGAACCGCATGGCGACATGCAGATCCCGAGAGAAATCGAAGGACGCCACAGAGCACAACAGAATAATGATGTGGTTTGCAAAGTAACAGAATTGTCGGTCTCCTATCTGTTGTGGTCGACGAATATTGAAGGAGCTCATTCCTAGTACGAGAGGACCNNAAGCATCTAAGCACGAAGCCGACCTCAAGATAAGCCTTCGTTATGAGACCCCTCGGAGATGACGAGGTTGATAGGCCGCAGGTAGAAGTCCGGTAACGGATGAAGCCGAGCGGTACTAATAGGTCCAGCTCTATAACCACTATCTTTGTAGACAGTTGATTGATGAAAACCGACAGATCAATGGAAAATTCCATGCGAATTTTCCAGAAACCTGGTGGTTTTTCCAGAGAGGCCACACCCGATCCCATTCCGAACTCGGAAGTTAAGCTCTCTAGGGCCGATGGTAGTGCTTAGCGCGAGAGTAGGTCACTGCCAGGACAAAGTACTTCATCTTTCAGGATGGAGTTTTTTGTTTACTTAGGTGAGCACAGGAATTTTTTTGTCCGAACGGTTCATAGCGAACCGGAGCGTAAAGACGCGGCTGACAGAGATGTATTCATTGCCATATTCACTGTGGTAGCTGAATCCGTAGGAATAACCTTTGACTTTCAAAATAAAAGCGCTTGGCGTTTTCCATCCCTGCATGGGGATGGCGGATACGTGCTTGTTAGGTTCGAGATCAAACGGAAGCGGCCGACCAGCCTTCAATGAATCGAGCATCGTCTGCTTCACCCATTGCATAGTTTGAACCTCAAACTGCGAGTAAAGATTTTTCCAGCGTGTCTCGTGTTCGAACGCGCCAATGCGAGAGGCTTTGTCACGCAATGGAGCGAACTGCTGACTAATGTGATTTGGAAGGCGGCTCTTGCCTTCTTGCGCTCCGTAACCAAGTGAGATGGAGATAAGTTTTGCGCCGCGTTCTCCAACAACAAATCCGTGAGGATGATCCGCACGGATGATGACACTCTCTCCGCTGTGGAGACGAGTACAGGTTTTGTAGGTGACGAACGTGATCTCGCCTTCGGCCACGTACATAAATCGGTCGGCGTGCGTATAGATGTGGAGCGGCGAGCGGGACGAGCCTGTAAACACCTCGAGGAGAATGCGCAAGAGCGGTTCGTCAATGAAAACACTTTCGGCGTGGCCATCGCTTGCCGGGATTGGCCAAAGCCGGTTTGGCAGAATGCCGATGCGTGGGAGAGCGGTGTCCATATACGAGAGCTTTCGTGTGTATCGTAGGGACGAGAAGCTTTTTCTGTCAAGCAGATTTTCTCTTGCCATTCTCTGTTTTGCAGGCTATGATAGCGCCGATTTTCTTGCTATGTCCGATGGAAAAACATCTATTGTGATCCTGGCTGCGGGGAAGGGGAAGCGTATGGGACTTGAAATCCCGAAAGTCTTGGTTGAGGTGAATGGAAAGCCGATGCTTGGCTATCTTCTTGAAGCTGTTGAAGCTTCGGGAGTGAACGGTAAACCGATCGTTGTCTACGGTCCCGGAGTGGAACGTGTGTGCGATTATGTTGGCGATCGCGCGATCTGTGTTTTTCAGAAAGAACAACTGGGAACGGCCAATGCTGTGTCAGCGGCACGCGAGGCGATCAAGGGATCGTTGTGCGTGGCTGTGTTGAATGGGGATAATCCGTTTATTTCTGGGGAGACTATCGCCCGCATCGCAGAATATCATGACCAAAAACCTTGTCCGATTATCGTGGCGGTCGGGACGGTTGACTCCTACGACGGATGGAAGGAAGCCTTTCGTTCGTTTGGCCGCGTCCTGCGGGACCGTCGCGGGCTCATTACGGCCATTCGCGAAGCGAAAGATGCCAGCGAAGAAGAACTTGCTGTGCGAGAAGTCAATTCCGGTTTTTATGTTTTTGACGGCTGTTGGTTGTGGGAGAACATTGGGCGTGTTTCAAATCGCAATGCTCAAGGAGAATATTATCTGACGGATCTCATTCAAATGGCCGTGGATCATGGGTTGCCGGTGCGAACGTTTCCGATTCCTCTCGAAGAATGTGTTGGAGTTAATCGTAGGGAGGATCGGGACATTGCCGAGATGATTGCGCAAAAAAGAAACAAATAAAAAAATCCCCCGCGCGTACGCGAGAGGGGGATTTTTATTTACTTGCGCTTTGCAACCTTGCGGCGCTTCGCGGCTTTACGACGCTTTGGAGCGGCCTTGCGCTTTGCAACCTTGCGGCGCTTCGCTGGCTTACGCTTCTTAGCGGCTTTCTTTTTGGCTGGCATGTAAGTCACCTCCTTTCTTTTTTGAATTCCTCCTCACACACAACGTGTGATGAATGGTGTAATCATTTTAGCGCGAATAAAAAATTGCAACAATAGATTTTTACAAAAAGGAGAAAAGGTGTGGATAACCTTTTTGAAAAAATAATCGTTGACGCGCATGAAATTGTTGACTCTAAGAAAGAAATACAAAGACGAAGTTCGAACATGTGACGCGCTCTTTCGAAAAGATTGCTTTGCTCCACGTTTGCACACTCACAAACTTACCGGGAAACTCAAGGGATTTTGGTCGTTCTCCATTACGTCAACACATCGGATTCTTTTTCAGTTTTATCGGAAAGACTCAGTCATCTTTGTTGATGTTGGGGACAATTCGATCTATAAGTAACAAAAGACCGCCTTGTTATGAAGCGGTTTGTGGTGGACCATGTGGGACTCGAACCCACGACCTCCTGCTTGCAAAGCAGGCGCTCTAGCCAACTGAGCTAATGGCCCGTGCGGAAAGCTTGCAGATCGTAGCAAAGTGAAACGTGTCGGTCAATCGGTTACACGATACGGTGCGGAATTTTTTTTCCTTTGAGAAATGCGAGAATGTTTTTGGCGGATTCGCGGCTCATGGCTTGCCTTGCCTCAATCGAGGCGCTTGCCGTGTGGGGAGTGAGTAGGATGTTTTTCATTCGGCGGAGCGCATGCGTGTCGTTGGGGTTGCAGTCAATGAGAGGCTCACATTCGAACACGTCGAGTCCCGCGCCGGCGATCTCGTTTTTCTCGAGCGCTTTTGTGAGCGCCAGTTCATCTACGACCGGTCCGCGTGCGGTATTTATGAGGAACGCGGTTTTCTTCATGGCCTTCAGCTCTTTCGTCGAGATCAGATGTCGCGTGGAGTCAAGCAGGGGGACATGGAGCGTCACGAAGTCGGACTCTTTCAACAGTTGCAGTTTCGAACGATACTGTGCTTTATGCTCGCGTTCGAACTTTGGATTGCGCTTCACGTCGTTGTAAAGAATCTTGAGTCCGAATCCGTCCCGCAGGCGTCGCGCGATCATGCCGCCGATTTGCCCCGCGCCAATAATGCCCAGCGTCTTTCCGATGATGTCGGTGCCGAGAAGAAGGTTTGGCTCCCAGCCGTGGTACTTGCCTGCGCGCGTGAATGCGTCGGACTCCACGAGTCGTCGAGAAAGAGCGAACATCATGGCGATCGCGTGTTCCGCCACCGACTCGGCGATTTCTGCCGCGGGTGAGTTGGCGACGATGAGCCCGCGCTTCCTCGCTTCTTCCAGATCAATGTTGTCGAACCCAATCGCGTAGTTGACCACGAGCTTCAAGTTTTCTCCCGCAGCGTCAAAAAATTCGGCATCAACCCTGTCTGTCAAAATCGTCCAAACAACGTCGCGTCCTTTCACCGCTTTCAAAAGCTCCTTGCGCGGCATTGGCAGGTCTTTTTTGATCTCAAGTCGAATGTCGCGTTCGCGTTTGAGCATCTTGATTCCTTCGTCTGGGATGGGGCGGGTGAGGAAAACGTTGAGTTTTTTCATAGGGTTGGAGTTCAAACAGGTCGAAACGGCATGGTAGCGAGTGCCGAGGCCGAAGGAAATTTTTTAAGGATTCCTTCTTTGGCTCCAAGCGACCCAATGACGGATTCGGCGTTCAAGGTTCCAACGCGAAGAGCCGTGTGGATAGGGTCGCCCTGCAGAAGAGAAGCGACCACGCCGGAACCGAACGCGTCTCCCGCGCCCGTGCGCGACACGCTTTTTTTCCCGCTGGTTCCTGCGCGGTAGCAAGACGCGCCGTTGCAGACATACGATCCGCGCTCGCCGTCGGTTATGATCCGCACGCGGTTCTTGCCGGAGTGAAGCTCGGTAAAAAGTTTGAGAATGCTTTCTTGGGATACGCGGGTGAGAGCGGCCGCTTCCTCGCGATTCACGTTGAAGACATCAATGTCTTTTTCAAGGAGTTCGAGGATCTCCGCCTGTCCTTTCTTGATTTCTTCCATGCCGGGATTCCATGCGAGATGCGTCTTTGTCTTCTTGCACGCCGCGACGATCTTTTTTGCGAGGTTCACGTTTCCTCCAAGNNCGCACGAGGCAACTCGCGTCAATGCCGAAGCGTTCAAGATCGCTTTGAATGGATTGCGCGGTGAGGTCTTCTCCCACCTTGGCGAGACATGCCGTCCTGAAACCGAGACTCGCAAATGTGGCCGCCGCGTTCGTTGCTCCGCCACCGGAAGAGATGAAGAGCTTATCCACTTCGATTTTGGATCCGAGCGAGACGCACTCGGCTACGCCGGTGCGGAAGCGTTTGCTTTTCACAAGCTCGATTTCATCTGACACAAGGAAGACATCCTGCGTGGCCGAACCGATGGTGACAACGTCGTAAAGTCGCTTGGGCATAGGGAAAGGTTCAAAAAGTCGAAGAGGTTTAAGAAGTTGAAGAGGTTTCGAAGAGATGAATGAAGTGCAAGTAGTTCTTTTTGATACGTTCGATGGCCTGTGCGTGCGTGAGCTTGCCAGCAAGATATAACTTGAGAGGAGGAAAGAAAACCGTCCGGCCGATGGCGAATCCCCGCACGACATCGCTCTCTGCCGCTGTTTTCACCCACGCCTCCACCTCGCGCTTGGACTTCCCGCGGCCGAGGATAATGAGGTCGGCTTTCGTCAGTTTCTTGACCGCCCTCCATTGTGATGCCTTATCGAGTCCCTCGAGTTTCCAGACGCTTGGCTGAACGCCGGCTCTTTCAAACGTCTGGATCATTTGTTTCATTTGTACGAATCGCGAGCCCTTGCCCTCAAGGAGCACCTCGAGCATGAAGCCTATCTTGTGGCGTTTGCAGAAATTTGATATTTGTTTCAGTCGTGCGTTCTGCAAAGCATTGGCGTGTTTGTCGGCGTGATTGTAACGAATGAGCACCTTGGCGAACGTCGGATCGTATTTTTCAAGATGCTTCGCAAACGCCTTGCCGTACTGAAACTCAAAGAGTGGACGGCCGCTTTTCTCAACCGTTACGGCGCGTGTCATGCCGATCTGCTTCGCCTCGCGCAGAATGTCCGCGCCGAACTCCTCCTCAACAAGAATACCGACAGACGTCTTCTCGCCCACTTCTCTTCGAGCTTGCATGGCCGCTTCAAACACCATGCGCTTGAGCGTGGTCACTTTTCGCGCTTGCGCACGGTTGGCGACGGGGTAGTCAAATCCCAAAAGTTTTTTGGCCAGACTGGAGCGATGGTCGAAGGGGAGAATATAGAGCTGACTCATAGGGGTTTAACGCGGTAGGTCTTCATTTTGGAGAGGCGTGTCTCCAGCTCGGATTTTTTCAAAAGTCCTTCATGCGCACCGACGTAACCCACGACGGATGCGGAGTTGACGGCGCCCCATGCGAGAGCCGTCTTGAGATCCTTGCGGTGCAGGCAAGCAGCAAGGACGCCCGCAGTGAACGCGTCGCCCGCACCGGTGGCTTCCGCAAGTTTTCCAGGAAACATTGGTGCGTGCCACAGTTCGCCGTTTTCGGTCGCGTACGCTCCTTTTTGTCCGCGCGTAACGATCACGGTCTGTGCGCCAAGGTCTTGGAGCTTGCGCAGGAGTTTGCCGATGTCGTCGGATTCGACGAGCGCCAGACGTTCGGCCTCGGCCTTGTTCAAGATGAGGAGGTCAGTTTGAGCGATCAGTTCGTACAAGCTTGCGTCGAGTTCCTCGAGCTGAATGGCGCCCGGATTGAGAGCAAGGAGAAATCCGTCGCGGCGTTTCTTTGCGGCGAGCTTGCGGTAGAAGTCGCGATAGTGTTCTCCCATTTCGCCCACAAACACCCATCGAGCGTCGAGCTTTTGATGCACGGTATATGCGTGTGGCTCATGCACGGCAAGAATCGTGCTCTCGCCTTCGAAGTTCAAAATCGCCGAGAAACTGCTCTTGGTGTTTTTAGTTGTATGGAGATGCGACGCGTCCACACGCTCGCTTGCCAGAAGCTCTCGGGTGAGAGCAGACGTCAAATCATCTCCCATCACGGTCTCGACGCACGCGCGTTTTCCCAGCCGCCGCACGCCGATCGCGACGTTAGCGGCCGAACCCGCCGGCAAAAGCCGAGCGGAATCCACGGGGATCTTCTCGCCGTACTTGATGCGTATTTCACAGCGATGCGTATCTTTACTGCAAGCCACCTTGGCATCGTCCCCAAGATCAATAAAAACATCCAATTTCGTATCGCCGATGGAAAGGAGATCGAACATAGCGGGGGTATTGTACCATGTCATGCGGATGCAATGTGATCACATCTTTTTGACGTTGAAGATTCGTGAGCGTATGATGAGAACATTGATCCCAGCCAGAAACCGCTGGGTTTTGTTAGAAAAAATATGTCTGAAGAACAAAAAAGAAAGCTTGAGGCTCAACTGTGGAATGTTGCCAATACTCTCCGTGGAAGAATGCATGCCGACGAGTATCGCAATTACATCCTCGGTTTTATTTTTTTCAAGTATCTTTCGGAACGTCTGGAAACTTATGTGAATCAAAAGCTACTTGCGAGCGAGAGTTTCAAGTTCGGTGATATCAATGAACGAAAAGACGAAGGCAAGCGAATTTTGGCAGAAGTGCAGAAGGGCGTGTTAGAACATCTTGGTTTTTTCCTGAAGCCGACACAGCTATTCTCTTACCTCGTAAAGAAGGGAAAGGGGGAGATTGCCGGTGAGAGTAGTTTTATTCTTGATGACCTAAAGTCCGTCATGAATACGATTGAGCAGACTTCGGCTGGGACTGAAAGTGAAGATGACTTTAAGGGACTTTTTTCCGACGTTGATTTGACGTCAAATAAATTGGGCAGCAGCGAGAAGGAGAAGAACGGGATTATTGTCGAAGTGCTAGGTCATTTGAGCGAAATTGATTTCAAGTTAGAGGACGCAAAGAGTGATTTGCTCGGTGACGCGTACGAGTATCTTATTGGAAAATTTGCCGCCGGAGCCGGAAAGCAAGCGGGAGAATTTTACACTCCGGCGCAGGTCTCGCGACTTTTATCTCGAATCGTGACGGCTGGTAAACAGCGAGTGAAAAGTGTTTACGATCCGACGTGTGGTTCCGGCTCTCTGTTGTTACGGGCAAGTGAATTCGTCGAGGTTGCAAACTATTATGGACAGGAACTGAATCCAACGACATACAACCTCGCGCGAATGAACATGATTTTGCATGGCGTGCATTTTTCACATTTTACTATTCGCCGCGGGGATACGCTCACAAACGATCTGCATCCAGATTTGAAGGCTGAAGTTATTGTCGCGAATCCACCGTTCTCTGCCAAGTGGAAAGGAGAAAAGGATCCAGCTCTAGCGCAGGATGATCGGTTTGTTCAATACGGACGACTGGCTCCAAGCACCAAGGCTGATTACGCCTTTGTAACTCACATGCTCTATCATCTGGCCGACAACGGGACGATGGCAGTTGTCCTGCCTCATGGAGTTTTGTTTCGAGGAGCCGCGGAGGGTCAGATTAGGAAGTACATTATTGAAAAACTGAATTATCTCGACGCGGTCATCGGGTTACCAGCTAACGTCTTTTACGGCACGAGCATTCCGGCCACGGTATGTGTATTTAAGAAATGTCGCAAGAGTGATGAAGAGGTGTTGTTTATCGATGCATCGCGAGAGTTTGAAAAAGAAACCAATCAAAACAATCTTCTAGACGCACACGTCGATAAGATTTTCGATACGTATATCAACAGAAAAGAAATCGAAAAGTATTCGCACCGTGCCTCACTCGCGGAAATAAAAGAGAACGACTACAACCTGAACATTCCACGCTACGTCGATACGTTTGAGGAAGAAGAGCCGATCGATATCGATGAGGTGGCGGGTGATTTGAAGAAACTGCAGGCGGAGGAAGTTGAGATTCAAAAGAGGCTTGTAAGGTTTTGTACAGAGCTAAAGATCAAAGTTCCATTCGATTTATGAAAGCAGATGAAGTAAAAAAAGAGATCGAAAAGGCACTAGCACTTCACTCCGAAACGGGTATAGTTGAATTTAAAATGGCGCGAGGTGGTTTTCCAAAGACTCCAGTACGAAAAACCCTTTCTGCTTTTGGTAATACGCGGGGCGGGATTATCGTTTTTGGTGTCGAGGAAGACGATGCAAAGCGGATGCATGTTATCGGCTTGTCTGATGCAGCTACTTTTCAGGAAAGGATGACTCAATTGGCTTCTGATGAAATGAGTGCAGTCGTGCGTCTGGATTATTTCAACTTGGATTTAGAAGGAAAAACCATTTTGGCAGTTTTTGTGCCAGAGTGCGGCAACCATCAAAAGCCGTACTATTTTAAAGAGCTAGGTATTCCCAAAGGGGCATTTGTAAGAGATGGAAACACAGACAGACAAATGACAGATGCGGAAGCCCGTTCCTACATTAAGAATTCCCCAGGTGATAATTTTGATCAAACATGCATTGAGGAGCTCAACTTGGACGCTTTATCCAAAAGAAAGATTAGGGAGCTACTTAAAAAGAGTGCGGAGCGAGCAGACAGAGATATTGATCTCCCCGAAGAGTATGTTTCCGTTTTGAAGAATATCGGCGTAGCGGCATATTGCGATGGGGAGCCACATCCAACCCTCGCAGGTTTTCTTATTTTTGCAGACGATACTCCCCAGAAGGAGTTGAGATTTGAACGCTATACTATTCGTTGTGTTCGGTATAAAGGTTCTGGAGTACACACAGACATTATAGATTCCTCTGACATTGCCGGAACGCTTGATGAGCAAATTGAAGGCATGCAGGCTTTCATCTTGCGGAACATCCCTAAGTCTGCAGAAATCGTAGGGACGAAACGTGTTGAGAGGTATGAATATCCAGCAAAGGCAATTCGTGAAATAGTCGCTAACGCTGTCATTCATCGTGATTACAGGATTACGGGGACGTACACGCAAGTAAATATTTTTGAAGACCGCGTAGAGGTTTTTAATCCAGGGAACCTACCACCGGGCGTTACGATCGAGAATATTCGTTCGGCACAAGAGAGTCGTAATCAGATTATTGCGGCGCGATTGAAAGATTTGGATTATCTTGAGGAATATGGTCGAGGTATCGATATTGTTTTTACTGAGATGGCACAATGGGGTTTATTACCGCCTTTGTTTAAAAACACCGCAAATAGTTTTAAGGTTATTTTACCCGGTAAAAAATTAAGTGAACTTAACGATCGTCAGTTACGTATTTGGGAGTTACTTGTTGAAAAAGGCCGAATCACACGTCGCGATGCCGAAGAGTTGTTGGGTGGAGTGTCTCAAAACACCATTGCTTCGGATCTCCGCATCATGAGAGATTTAGGTCTTATTCAACAAATTGGTGAATCGAGGAACACGTATTACAACCCCTCTTTTTAAGAGGAAATAATAGAAAGCTAAAAATATGCCTAAATTCATAGAAAATAATCACACGGAGTGTCAGAGTTTTTATAATAGCAAATAAGAGAAAAAGAAAACCCCCTGTTTTAACGAGGCGCCATCCGGTACCCCAACACAGGAGGATTTACTCCAGAATCATTATGCCATCAAAGGTCGAAAAATTAAAGAAAACCACCCCCGAGTTGCGGTTTCCCGGATTTGATGGGGAGTGGGAGGAGAAGAAGATGGGGGAGGTGATAGCCTTTTTAAAAGGTAAAGGAATTTCAAAGGACGACATAATCGGTGACGGAGTGAATAAATGTATCCGTTATGGTGAGCTTTATACCGAGTATGGGGAGGTTGTGCAGAAGGTTGTTTCATTAACTAACGTTCCTGCGGAGCGGTCACTTGAAAGTAAGTTTGGTGATGTAATGATTCCATCTTCAGGAGAAACAGCTTGGGACATAGCCGTGGCAAGTTGTATCCTGGAAGATGGAGTGTTGCTTGGTGGTGATATGAATGTTTTGCGACCAAGTCATGAAACTGACGGAATTTTTTTGGCTTACTATCTTTCAAACGGATCAAAGAGAAATATTGCACGTTTGGCACAAGGTAATTCTGTTGTCCATCTCTACTCCTCTTATCTCAGGGGTCTGAAACTGTTAGTTCCGACGCTTCGGGAACAAAAAAAGATCGCTGACTTTCTTGGAACCATCGACGAGTGGATCGAGAATTTGAAAGCGCAGAAGCGGGAATGGGAAGCGTATAAAAAGGGAATGATGCAGAAGATTTTCTCGCAGGAGATTCGGTTTAAGGATGAGGATGGAAATGAGTTTCCGGATTGGGAGGAGAAGAAGTTGGGTAGAGTTTCTGAAATCAATCCATCGTCGAGTGCTTTGCCAGAGGAGTTCAATTATGTTGATCTTGAAAGCGTCGATAAAGGAATATTATCGAATCCTATAAAACTTCAATTTGACGTAGCTCCAAGCCGAGCACAGCGGGTATTAAAAAGGGGTGACATATTATTTCAGACAGTTCGTCCTTATCAGCAAAATAATCTTTTCTTTGATCTCGATGGCGACTACGTAGCATCGACAGGTTACGCTCAACTTAGAACAAAACAGGTACCACAATTTTGGTTTCAATATATCCATTCGAATAATTTTCTTCGCAAAGTACTATCGAGGTGCACCGGGACGAATTATCCAGCTATAAATAGTAGTGACCTGAAAGGTACCCATGTTCAAGTTCCAGACTTAGCAGAACAAAAAAAGATCGCGGGGTTTTTGAGTTCTGTTGATGATCTGATAAGCTCTCATCAAGAAAAAATCACCCGTGCGGAGGAGTGGAAAAAGGGGTTAATGCAGAGGATGTTTGTATAGTATGTGTCAAAATAAAACTTGTGAGTATATTTATGCAAAGGAGAAAATGAGCCGTGCTATTTATATTTTGGCGACCGGGGAGGACGAAATACGGAGAAGATTATTTTATGCCACAACACAACTTCATGTCTTGAATCGATCAGAAACATTACCTAAACCACTCTGGAACGAGTGGGAGAAAATATGGAATCAATTAACAAAATTTGGCATCGACTATTGCATCTCAGGTGAAGAAAGAATGGGATCGATTGAGCACACAATGAAAAGAATTAAGAAGAAAACAGCACGCGCAATTGCGGAAAATATTTATCATCTCTTCGTAGAATTAAGAAACTATTGATTAATTATATGTCGCTAATCGTAATAGCAAGAATTGGAGCGGATGAATCTACGGAAGTCGGATTTATTCCAACTCTACAATTGGAAGAGCACGATCTACCGAGAACAACCATCACTCCTTTTCACTTCGGTCGTGAATCCGGGAAAGAGACTTATGAGGAAGCGATAGCTGTCGCTGAAAGAGAGGCGATGCGGATTATGAATGGGCGGTATCCAGAAGGAACAAAGTATCAAGTTGAAAGGGAGGAGAGATAAATTAGTGTGACTCGGCCATTTTTATGGAAAATGAAATCCTGTCTGAAATCTTAAGGAATCTAAATGAGCTTGTTTTGTTTTCAAACGATCCATTAAAGGATTATTCATTCTGGATTTCGGTTGCTAACGTTTTGCTTGTCGGTGGTACCTTGTGGTTTCTGATTCGCTACACAAATGCTACTGAAAAAATGAAAGACGAAATTATTCGTCAAACAGATTTAGAGCAATCTCCTGTGGTGATTTTGTGTGTTGGAGATATTAAGGATGCTGTTGAAGATAAGCATGATTATGCAAAGCAACAACAACGAAGGGCTAAGTTTTCGGATTTTCTTATAAGGAGAAGGTTGGACGATGGAAATTCTGATTATTATCTAGCACTTCGGAACGTCGGTAATGGGACTGCGTTTAATGTTACGGTTGAGAAGGATAATCTGGAAACTGCCCGGTATCAGTCGAGATTCTTGGCCCCAAATAACGATGAGCAAAAGTTTCTTATGCAACGAACAGGAAGTAAGAAAATTGAATCTTGGGGAGATTTTACTGGGAGCCCAATAGTGATAACTTGCAATGATATGAGCGGTAAGACGTATGTGTTTGAGTTCGAGATTAAAAATCTGGAGGAAAAGACGGTTCAGTTTATTAAGAAGATTTAGTCTATGCCCCATCAATCTGAACAACAGCTTGAAACGACCTTCATCAAACAGCTCCAGCGGTTGGGGTTTGAGGGGGTTGTTTTGGAGGGTAGTACGGCGATGGAGGGGAATTTGCGGAAACAGCTTGAGGTGTTTAATAAGACAGTATTCACAGATGGGGAGTTTTCTCGGATATTGAATCATCTCAATCGCGGCGATCGGTTTGAGAAGGCGAAGAAGTTGCGAGATCGATTTGTTTTGAAGCGAGACGATGAATCGGACTTTTGGGTTCGGTTTTTTAATATGGATCAGTGGTGCCAGAATGAGTATCAAGTCGCGCAACAGATGACACAGATTGGGCGGTATGAGAATCGGTATGACGTGACATTGCTCATCAACGGACTCCCGCTTGTGCAGATTGAGCTGAAGCGTAGAGGGATGGATCTCAAGGAGGCGTTCAATCAGATTCAGCGGTATCACAAACATTCATTTGCCGGGACGTTGTTTGAGTACGTGCAGATTTTTGTTATCTCAAACGGAGTGAACACGAAGTATTTTGCGAACAATCCAAAGCAGTCATTTGAACAGACGTTTTTTTGGACGGACGTGGATAATCGGAAGATCACGTCGTTGGAAGATTTCGCTGAAGTGTTTTTGGAAAAGTGTGCAGTTTCGCAGATGATCGCGGAGTATATTGTGCTTGCGGAAGCGTTGCAGATTCCCATGATTCTACGTCCTTACCAGTATTATGCCGTAAGGGCGATTGTTGATCGGGTAAAGCACAACCACAACAAGAACGGCTATATCTGGCATACGACAGGATCTGGGAAGACGTTGACGTCTTACAAGGCGAGTCAGATTTTGAGCCGTATTCCGGAAGTGAAAAAGGTGTTGTTTGTGGTGGATCGGAAGGATCTCGATATTCAAACAACCAAGGAGTTCAATTCATTCTCGGATGGTTCCGTGGATGGAACAGATAATACAAGCGCGCTTGTGCGTCAGTTGCAGAATCCCAATCAGGTGCTCATTGTAACCACGATTCAAAAACTTGATCGAGCGATCAGTCGGCCGGCGTATTTGGAAAGATTTGAACATCTTGCAAATGAAAAAGTCGTCGTGATCTTTGACGAGTGTCATCGAAGTCAATTTGGCCGGACTCACGCGCGGATTAACGGGTTCTTTAAGAATACACAACTGTTTGGTTTTACGGGTACACCAATCTTTGCGGAAAATCATGTTGGAGGCGTGACAACGACGGACGTTTTTGGGGAGGCGCTTCATAAGTACATCATCACGAATGCGATTTCAGATAACAACGTTTTGGGTTTTGCCGTTGAATACGTCGGTAAGTACACGCAGAAAGATCCTGATACATTGGACGCGGATATTTTTGCGGATATCGAAGTTGAGAGAATTGACACAAAGGAGTTGTTAGAAAGCGAGGATCGACTGAACAAGATTTCAGACTATGTTCTTGCGGACTGGAAACGAAAAACCAAGAGCGGAAAGTTCAATGCGCTGTTTGCGGTTTCAAGTATAGAGGTGCTGAAACGGTACTATGGACTCCTCATGAAAAAGAAGTCCGATGATTTTACGATCGCTACAATTTTTTCCTATCAAGCAAACGAGGGTGATCATGAGGATTACTTAGACATCGACAGCTTTATTGATTCAGATGATCCGTTGAACAAACACTCTCGGGATTTTCTTGAGGATTGCATTCGTGAGTACAACGAGCGGTTCGGGACGAACTTTTCTACAGAGCGGTTTGATGAGTATTACAAAGATCTCCAGAAGCGTATCAAGCGAAAGGAGGTAGATCTCGTACTCGTCGTGAATATGTTCCTGACAGGATTTGACAGCCCACTTTTAAATACTCTGTTCCTCGATAAGAACTTGCGATATCACGGTTTGGTTCAGGCTTACTCGCGCACGAATCGTTTGTTGAATTCGGATAAACCTCATGGGAACATCGTGACGTTCCGTAATCTTAAAACAGCTACGGACAAGGCTTTGGCATTGTTTGGTGATGAGAATGCGCGGGAGGTGGTGTTTAAAAAGTCTTATGAAGAACAAAAGGTAGATTTTGTAGGTCAATTAGGCTGGTTAAAGCAGATTGCTCCTGATGTGCTTTCAGTAGATACATTACAAAGTGAAGAAGAGAAGGCGGAGTTTATAAAGGCATTCCGAGATCTATTACGAACGAAGTCATCACTGGAGACCTTTGCTGAATTTTCATTTGAAGATGTTGGAATAGGTGAGCAAGAATTTTACGATTATCAGAGCAAATATCTTGATCTTTATGAGGAGCGTAGCCGGAATGAGTCAGAAGCGGAATCTATTCTTGATGATATTGATTTTGAGATCGAGCTGACCATGCGCGATCTCGTAAACTTTGATTACATTATTCGTTTGATCGCTGGACTCAAGGAAGTGACGTCGGACAAGATTCGCGAGAAGAAGACGGAAGAGATCCTCAAGATTTTCGATCGCGATGTTATGTTGCGAAAGAAAAAAGAGCTGATTCGAAAGTTCATCGAGGAAAGTTTACCACGTATACCAACATCGGAGGATGTTGAAGATGCCTTTGAAGAGTTTTGGACGGCCGAGCGTCAGCATGAACTGGAGAAAACAGCGAAAGAGGAAGGGATGAATCCAGACGATCTTCATGCTTTGCTCGGGGAGTATCTGTATACCCAGCGACTGCCTCGCGGCCAGGAAATTGTGGATTTACTTCCAACTCCACCTCGTATTCTCGAGCGCCAGGGAATCGTGGATCGCATCAAGGGCGCTTTGACGAATATTGTTGACGTATTTGAGTGGTAAATAAGAAGGAGGTTGAGGTCGCACCTATGAATCGTGTAGCAGAAACGGCTATTGTTTCGAGATTTTCGATGATACAATAGCACCACTATGCGGATATTTGACCGACGCGTGCCACTCACGGAGGAACAACGGCGCGAAGTGGACTACCGGACGATTCAGGCGGGAAAAGAACGCCTGAAAGATGTCATCGGAGATCGAGAACAGCTTTTTGAAATTCCCGAAGTGCAGGAAATGGAAAAAGCCCTCTCGGCGTTTATGGCAAGGGTGGCGGAGAAAGCCGCTCAACGGGAGTTTTTTGAGAAAGAAGAACGTGAAGAGATGATGCACCATCTCGCCGAGAAAATCTCGGCGGTTCTGACCATGTTGGAAGCGCAGGACAAGCGTCGTCTCGCCTCGTTCATTTCTGATGAACCGGAAAGTGTGGAAGAGACGCTTCGTTCTTTTGACCGCGATGTGGCGGATTTGGATGAGCAACTCGAAGGTTATTCGGAGGAAGATTCAAAGAATGAGGAACTTCTGGCGACCAAAGACGATCTCCTGTTTTTTAGGAATGGGCTGTGGCGGCAGGTTCAGTTGGGACACATGAGTTTGGATGACAAGATGTCTCGGGAGGAGCGTGAGTCGTTCGCACAGGACGTCGGGCAATTGGGCGAGCGTCCGGGATTCGCGCAAACGGGAAAGACGGTTGAAGAACTGGGGCAAGAAGCGGCTATGGCCATCGTTGGAGAATACGAACGCATACTTGCCGTGCATAAGGTTCTTATCGGTTTGGAAGCGAAGTATTCCGATGAGGAAATTCTCTCTCATCTTCGCGAGGCGATTCCTCCGGAGGCGGCGATTGATGCGGAAAGTCTCATGGAAGAAATGAAGGCACAGCGCGCGGAGGGGGAGTCGAAAGAGATCACGAATCTGCGTCTGTATGTTCGTCTCATGGGCGCGTTGTTTAAAGGCCGCGCTCTTCATGCGGCCGGTTTTTCCGGAGGGGTTGCCTTGCTGGGATATTTGGCGCCGCAGATGGCGGGACAGTTTGGTGAATTCGGAAGAACCGGAGAGATTGGAGATGCCGTGGAGGGAGCTGGATTCGGTCTCATGTCTTCTTTGGCTCAAGTGGAACTTGCAAGGAGGCTTTCCTCTTTTTTGAATGAACGGCTTTATACGGAAGCCGGGTTGGCGTCGCGTCTTGTTGAAGCCGTCATCAATTCCTCCCCGGATCTCTTCACAAAAATGGATTACGGATTGGTGCGCAAGTATGTTGAAGATGCNNCCGCCACGTTTGCCAAGCGGTTTGACGAAGCGGCAAGCGTGCGTGTCAGCCGCGGCGGGGGATTGTCCGTCTCCTCGCAGGTGATGGAGCGGTTAAAAGAAGCGCGTGCGCGATTGATTGATACGGCGTCGCGTTATCAGCACGGGCAGGGCGTTGTGATGCCGGTGGTGCTTCTTTTGAACGCCATGCTTATGGATCGCAGTCAGCCGGATTTTTTTGCAGACTACGCCGAGGGGTCCATGTACTCCATGCAACTGTCGGCAGAACTTTCGAGTCTCGTGTCCGATATCGGTCGCCTGCGACAGTCGCTTCAGCCGCTCGCGCGTCTTGCAAATCTTGCCGGTGAGTTTCGAGAGTCGGGACATGTGATGCCCGAGTCGTGGCAGGTTGAATTGACGGATCTTCGATACAAAGCGTTGACGGTGTCGCATCTGAAAATTTCCCCAGGAGAGCAGATCACGATTGTGGGGGAGAGCGGATCTGGGAAGAGCACGCTTCTCGAAATCCTCTACGGTTTTTCTCCGGATCGCGGGCTGGTGCTCATTGATGAAATCCCGAAATCGGATGTGGACATGCGTGCCTATCGGGAAGGTGTCGCTGTCGCCAATCAATTTTATGCCGTGGAGTCGGCGTCCTTTTTCGAAAATGTTATTTCCGAACAGACACCGTTTGACAAAGCGGTGTTTGAAGAAGTCGTTCGGGAGCATGGTTTTGAATCGTGGTTACGGAAAGTGAGCGGAGCGGATGATTCCGAACCATTGGATACGTTGGTTCGTCGAGTCGTGCTCAATCGCGACGCAACGCTTTCCGGAGGGGAGCGCAAGCGGTTCGGTATGATGGCGATTGATTACCGCATGCGCGTGGCGCCCGACACGATCAAAATGATTCTGCTTGACGAGCCGACCTTCGGAGCCGATCAGATGCTCAAGCCGGTGATCTTTTCAATGATCGCGCGATGGAGAGAGGAGCACCCTGATAAAACCATCGTCGTCGTGAATCACGATCCGGCTTTCTTTGATTATCTTTCCGACGACAGCCGCGTGCTGGGAATTGAAAAAGATGGAACGTTGTCGCAGAACGAAACGCTCGCATCAGCCCGCGAACACAAAAACCGGCCGTTTCATCAGGTGTTTGTCAAAGCCAAAAGCGCGTCTTCTTCCTGAAAGTAAATTCCAGTGCGTTACTTCTTCCGTCTCAATACTCTCTGCACCGCCTTCACGATGTGAGGCGCGGTGAGGCCGAAGTGTTCTAAAAGTTCTGCGGGTTCTCCCGACTCGCCGTAGCAATCTTGCATGCCAATGCGTTCTATCGGAGTCGGGTGATGCTCCGCGAGGCACTCGGCGACGGCGCCGCCCAAGCCCCCGATGATTTGCGCTTCCTCGCACGTAACGATCGCGCCGCAATCTTTGGCGGCGGCAAGGATTGTTTTCTTGTCGAGGGGTTTTATGGTGTGGCAGTTGATGACGCGCACCTCGATCCTTTTCCCGCCGAAGGCGGATCCGACTCTGCCGGACTTTGACAATGCTTCCGCGGCCTTGAGGGCTTCGTAGAGAATGGGACCTGCCGCGATGATGGCTACGTCTGTCCCATCGCGATAGACTTCCGCCTTTCCGATGGTGAATGGCGTCTGCGTCGTGGTAAAGACGGAAGAGTTCGCTCGAGCAAACCGCAGGTACACGGGGCCGGTCATCAAGGCCGCCGCAACCGTCGCCTTGCGCGCTTCATGCACGTCGCAAGGCACGAGAACCGTCATGTTGGGGATCACGCGCATAGTGGCAATGTCCTCGAGCGCCTGGTGAGTAGCGCCGTCGGGACCCACCGAAATGCCGGCGTGAGCCCCGCCGATTTTGACGTTGGTGTTTTGTAAGCCGATGAGCGTGCGGATCTGTTCCCAGTTGCGTCCGGGAGAGAAGGCCGCGTAGCTTGAGATAAACGGCGTCTTGCCAGTGAGAGCCATGCCGGCGGCAATGCCCGCCATGGCTTGTTCGCTGATGCCCATTTGGACGAAGCGCTTCGGGTAGGCTTCTTTGAAGAGATTTGAACGCGTAGATTCGGTGAGGTCGGTACACAGAACAACCACGCTTTCATCGGCCGCGCCCGCTTCAACCAACCCCTCGCCGTAGCCTTGGCGGGTTGGTTTTTGGGGTGGGTTGTTGAAGAGACTGGATGAAAGTTTTACGGTTTTGGAGATCATAGGAGAGGGTGGAAACCGCGGAAGCGAATAAGGAAACCGCGGAAGCATGACCCCTATCGTCGTGAGTGTTTGTAGAGACGATAGATGCCCCATGCGATGAGACCGGCGGGGAGTGCGATACCAATACCCAAAACGACGATCCAGACCGCGCCGCGCACGATTTCTTGGAACGCGACCACGAGGGTTTGCAGAGCCTCCTTGATCGTATCAACAAATCGGAAATCGCTGGTGGGAGCGATGAGACTGGGTTTCTCGGACAGACTCACGGTGATCGTGGCGAGATCCGTTTGATTTTCCAAGTACGTCTTGCGGCCTTCCATGTGTTCGATGCGTCCACGCACGTTGGAAAGTTCGCGCTGGACTTGCAGGAGATCGCCCACCGATCCGGCGCGGCCAAGAAGCGCCAAGTAGGCTTGTTCCTCCGCGCGTGCGTTGCGCAACTGCGCTTCCAAATCGGCGAACTGTTCGGTGACGTCGGTGCCGGTCACGCGTTCGCTTTGCACACGCAGACCCAGCGCGCGTATGTCGGAGAGTGTGGCTTCAAAAGAGGCGACGGGAATGCGCAACACGGCTTGGCCGTAGAGCACCTTGTCGATACGCTCGTAGGTGCTAGCATCGCGCACGAATCCGCCAAGACGTTTGGCGAGATCGGCGAGGGCCACCTGCGTGTCGGGCGTGGAGGATACCAGGAGATCAATCTCCGCTTGTTTGATGACGCGCGCCTCGGACGTATCCGCGTCTGCTGCACTTTCCACCTGTGCGATTCCCGCCGCGCGGTCTTCCGCTACAAGTGCTTTCTCGTCGTAGAAAGCTGGCGTAGGAGATGGCATGGACGCCACCGAGTCGGAGCCGCCAGTCTCTGTTGCGGATTGTCGGTTAGGTGTCTCGGAGAAAAGAAGCAACAACAGAACGAGCGCCGCCAGTCCGAGGAACCATTTGTGTTGTCGTGTGAGCATCATAGTTATTCGTGTTCGGATTGAATAGTTCCTCCAAGCGTGCGCAGTTGCGCGAGGGCAGAGCGGGCTTCTTTTGGGTTGGGCGGCTTGCCGTGCCACTCGAACTTCTTTTCCATAAAGTCCACACCCTTGCCGGGGATCGTGTTAGCGATGATGACGCTGGGCTTCTTGTAGACAGCGCGCGCCTCCTCGGTCGCGTCCACGAATTGCTCGATGTTGTGCCCATCAATCTCGATGACGTGGAAGCCGAAGGACTCGAATTTGTCGCGCAAAGGTTCCTCCCCTGTAACATCCTCCACGAACCCGTCAATCTGAATTTGGTTGCGGTCAACGATAATGGTGAGGTTGGCGAGTTTCTCCTTGGCGATGAAAAGAAGAGACTCCCAGCAGATGCCTTCCTGAAGTTCTCCGTCGCCTGTTACGCAGAACACGCGCCACGTGTCATCGTTCATGCGCGCGGCGTACGCCATACCCGCCGCCTGCGCCAAGCCTTCGCCCAAAGGGCCGGAGGTGGTTTCCACGCCAGGGAGACGGTCCTTTTCGGGGTGTCCTTGTAGCCGCGTGCCAAGTCGGCGCAGGGTCATGAGTTCTTTTTTTGGGAAGTAACCGGCGTGAGCCATGCACACATAGCGAATGGGACAGATGTGGCCGTTCGAGAGAATCAGTCGGTCGCGGTCTTTCCAGTTCGGTTGTTTGGGACGGTGATTCAAGACGTGAAAGTAGAGCGCAGTAAAAATATCGGCCATCCCCAACGGTCCGGCCGAGTGTCCAGAACCGGCATGTTCGAGCATCTTCACAAGATCACGCCGAATCTCGTTGGCCTTTTCTTCGAGGTGGGCAATTTTATCGTCGTGGATGTGGAGAGGTTGAGATGTCATACCAAACCAGTATATCAAAAAGCAGAGTTTGACGCTCTGCTTCTTATATTATTATTGAACAATGATCGTTCCCGTGGACTGCGGGTGATAACTGTCGAAGAAGGTGTACACGCCGATGTCATTGAAGCGTCGGACGAACACGCCCCCGGCTTCCATGGTTCCGGAGCCCCATGTCAGGTCGTCAGCGGTGACGGTGTGCTTTGCCGAATCGTTGTTGGTGAACTTGATGGTGCGGCCGGCTTGAATCGTTACGGCAATCGGACTGTAGGCGGAAGCTCCGACCGATATGACGGAGGGCAGAGTGAGACTCTTGTCAACGTTGATGTTTGCCACGGATGTCCTCACGCTTGCGGGAACGAACTGCGACGTGTCCGTGATGTCTGATCCCGCTTGGTAGTTGCTGAAGAAGCTGTCAGGGACATCGTCAATCTGCTGGTTCCATGTTGATCCGTACATGCTGACGGCCACGGCTTCGGAGGTTACCCAATGCAGAGTGCCGCCCTGTCCCACGGCGTATGTTTTCGGATCGGAGTTGATTTTGATCATGCGGGTGCCGGGTCGGTACGTGGCGTTGCCGCCGATCTGGATGGTGCCGAGGTTGGCGTCCGTGAGCCACTTCACGCTGTCGAAGTTGTCATACCACGTGAAGTAGACTTTGTCGTTTCCAAACACATAGCGGAACCCGTCGGCGCCGTAGTAGTAGACGGCATTGCGCGTTTCTCCTCGGATGAGATCGCCGGGCGCAAGGCTTGAAAGACTGACGATTGCGGCCTGCGCGTTTGGGATGGGCGCGCTTACGAACGCGAACGCGAATACGACGGTGAGTGAGAAAAATTTGGCGAGACGCTTCATAGATTTTGGTTAAGATTCCAACGGAGGTCATTATAACACGGCTTTCTTGAGGCTGTGAATGATTTCAAGAGGGGCATCTGCATCGAAGATGGCTGAGCCGATGCAAAAGCGCGAAATTCCCGCGTCTTTAAAGCGTGAAATCGTTGAGAGATCAATGCCTCCGTCGGCTCCGAGGATGATGGTTGGATACTTCTTGTGGATGTGGGCGATCTTGTTGAAGAGTTCTTCCGCTTCAAGTCCGTGCGCGTGGTCTCCAAGGCCTTGGCCGGACGCGCCAGGGTGCACCGTCATGAGTAAAAGCTCACCCAGCGACGCGAGATCGTGGTGCGCTTCATTGATCGGCGTTTCAGGGTTAAGCCCCATGCCGACTTCGAGCCCGAGCTCTTTCAACCCTTTGATGATGGGTTCGTGCGAACGGTCCAGCTCCGCGTGGAAGATTGCTCGCTTGAAGGTCGGTACATGTTCCTTCCAGCTTTCGGCGACAGCGAGCGGATTCTCCACCATGAGGTGAAGCTCGAAGGCAACGTCGGTTTTCATGGCTCCGATAGCGCGTGCGTCGTGATAACTCATGCGCCCGAACATCGTGCCATCCAAGATGTCAACCTGAATCGTCTCTACCTCGTGTTCGACAAGCCGAAGTCGGCGTTCAAATTCACGCTCGGACTCCACAAGGACGGCAGGGATAATTTCATTCATACGCCGAACTCTTCTTCTTCAATCTCTGCAACTTTCTCCAGACGACGTTTATGACGCTCTGCGCCGGAAAACGCCGTCTGCAACCAAACGCGAACAATCTCCTTCGCCTCTTCCATCTCGACGGCGCGGCCGGGCAAGCATAGCACGTTTGCGTTGTCGTCAGTGCGAGAAGACTCGGCGGCGTAGGCTGAAAATCCCGTCGCCGCCCGCACGCCTTTCACTTTGTTCGCCACAATGCAAACACCCTGCGCGTTGCCGCACGCGACGATGCCAAGCGATCCTGGATCCGCCTGAACTCGCTTGGCCACCGCATGGGAAAACTCGGGGTAGTCGTCGTGTTCCACAAGATGCTCGTTGCCCATGTCCACAACGTTGTGACCTTCATCTTTCAGCCAGGCTTCGACAGCCTCCTTCACCTCCCAACCGGCATGGTCGGCTCCTAAATAAATCGTCATAGACCTACAGAATTACAGATCGGTACAAATATACAGATGTACGGATCAGCGAATATTTACGATACGTTTGATACGAACTCCTTCTCTTGTGAAATTGGCGAGGAGACCCAGTTTCAGATCGTGTGCCTTTAGATATTCGAGTATTTGTTCCATATTTTTTCTGGAATAGTACTCGCCTATTTTCAACTCGACGACGATAGAATTATTAACCAGAAAGTCCAGAATGGATGTTCCAACGTTCATCTCGTGGAAGAGGATAGGTAGACGAACCTCTCGTTCAAAGATGAGCCCCTGTTCCGAGAAAACAACAGCCAGAGCATCCTGATAGGTTTTTTCTTTGAGCCCGGCTCCGAGGGCGTTGTAAACTTCAAAGAGGCAACCATTAATTTTGTAACTCAAGTCCTTGTAAACAAACGGTTCTTCCATAAGTCAGATTTCTTATTGAGAACAGTATAGCATTTTTGATTGATCTGTATATTTGTACCGATCTGTAATTCTGTAGGTTCCTGTGTTAGGATAAGCACATTCTATGGAACAAAAGCGACCATTTCCTGAGGTAGAGAAAGAAATCCTCGAGCTTTGGGAAGAAAGACAGATTTTCAAAAAGAGCCTCGAAAAGGATTCACCAAAGGGCGAGTTTGTCTTTTATGACGGACCGCCGTTTGCGACGGGTCTGCCGCACTACGGCCATCTCCTCGCCTCGACGATTAAGGATGTGATTCCGCGTTATAAGACGATGCAAGGGTATCATGTTCGCCGTGTATGGGGGTGGGACTGCCATGGGCTCCCGATTGAAAACATTGTGGAAGGCCAGCTTGAGATTTCCGGCAAAAAACAGATCGAGGAGAAGGGCGTGGGCGTGTTTAACGCCACGTGCCGGTCGTGCGTGTTGAAGTATGCCGAGGAATGGGGGAAGACGGTGAAGCGCATCGGGCGATGGGTGGACTTTGAACATTCCTACAAGACGATGGACTCGGCGTACATGGAGTCTGTTTGGTGGGCGGTTAAGCAAGTCTGGGAGAAAGGGCTTCTCTATGAAGGCCGCAAGGTGCTTTTGTACTGCTCGCGCTGTGAGACGCCGATCTCGAACTTCGAGGTGGCGATGGATAACAGTTACAAAGACGTTACGGAGGAATCGGTATATGTGAAATTCAAAGTCGTTGATCCGGCTTCGCATGGTCTTCCGGAGAAGACGTTTTTCATCGCATGGACCACGACGCCGTGGACGCTTCCTGGAAACGTGGCGTTGGCGGTTGGATCAAACATCGAGTATGCGATCGTGAAGCATGGAGAAGAACATCTCGTGGTAGCCAAGGATCGTCGTATGGTCGTCGAAGGGGAAGAGATGCGTGCGGTCAAAGGCTCGGATCTTACCGGCATTCGTTACGAACCTCTCTATGATATTCCGTCGGTGCGCGAAAGCGGCAAAGACGCCTCCTATGTAACGACGGCCGATTTTGTAACGACGGAAGAGGGAACAGGCATCGTGCATACGGCTGTGGTCTACGGGGAAGACGACTATGCGCTCGGGCTCGAGCGTGATCTTCCCGTCGTGCCGCTTCTTGACGCGCAAGGACAATTCAACGACTCTGCTCCGGAGTTTCTTCGCGGAGCATATTTCAAAGATGCCGACCGTCTTGTGAAAAAAGATTTGGAGGGTCGNNGAGCATCAACTGGTATCCGGATCATTTAAAAGAAGGACGGTTTAAGAAAGGGCTTGAAGGAGCGCCGGATTGGAACATTTCCCGCAACCGTTATTGGGCGACCGCGATTCCGATTTGGAAATGCGAGGCTGAAGATTGCGGCGGGATTGAATGCATCGGGAGCGTCGCGGAACTGCGGGAGAAGGCCGTGAACTTTGACGAGATCTACGGCGGCGAAACGGATCTTGTGAAACTTGATCTGCACAAGCCCTTTATTGACGGCGTGCTTCTTTCCTGTAGCGCGTGCCGAGGGACGATGCGCCGCATTCCGGAAGTGATTGACTGCTGGGTGGAGTCGGCTTCCATGCCGTTTGCCGAGCTTCATGCGCCGTTTGAGAACCACGAGCTGTTTGAGAAGCGTTATCCGGCACAGTTCGTGGCGGAATACATTGCCCAGACGCGCGCTTGGTTTTACGTATCTCATGTCATGGGGACGATCCTCTTCGATCGCGCGCCGTTTGAGAACGTTGTTACGACCGGAACGATCTTGAATGAGAAGGGAGAAAAGCTCTCGAAATCCAAAAAGAACTACACCGATCCATCGGTGATTCTTGAGACGCACGGAGCCGATGCTCTGCGCTTCTATCTGATGACCTCTGTTGTCATGAAGGGAGAAAATCTTTTCTTCGTGGATCGGGAGGTTGAAGACGTCGTGAAAAAAGTGCTGAACCTTGTCTCCAACTGCGCGTCTTTTTACAAACAGTACGAAGGGCGGATTGAGCTTCTTGATGCGCCTGACACGACACACATTCTCGACCGATGGATTGCCGCGCTTCTTGATGAAACCATCGAGGCCATCACGCGCGAAATGGATCTGTACGACACCATGCGCTCCGGACGACTCCTGCGAGATTTTATCGGGGATCTTTCGCAGTGGTACCTGCGCCGTTCACGTGATCGGTTCAAAGGTGAAAACGAGGAAGACAAACGTGCGGCGATGACGATGTTGCGCCACGTGCTTCTCGAACTCTCAAAACTCATGGCGCCGTTTACGCCGTTTATCGCGGAGAAGATCTATCAAGACCTCGGCGGAGAAAAAGAGAGCGTGCATTTGGAGGCGTGGCCAGCCGCAATAGGCGGGGCTCATACGCCCCGCCAAGACAAGATTCTCGAGGAGATGAAACTGGCGCGGGATATCGTCACGCTTGCTCTCGAACGTCGAGCGACGACGAAGATCCCCGTGCGCCAAGCGTTGGCTTTGCTTACCGTCAAGATGAAAGAGACGCTCTCGGATGAACTCAAAGCGATCATTGCTGATGAAGTAAACGTCAAGGAAGTGTCCCAGCTCCCAGCTCCCAGCTCCCAGCTCTCCGTCGAACTCGACACGACGCTGACGCCCGAGCTCATAGAAGAAGGCATCGCGCGCGAGGTGATCCGTCGCGTGAACGATTTACGAAAGAAAGCGGGGCTCACGATTGAGGATCGAATTATGATCTACGCGCTTGCGGGCGAAGAGTCCGAGACGATCCTCGCGGCGCTAAAGCGGCATGAGAAAGACATTCTCGAAGGTACACGGGCGGAAAGAATCGCTTACGAAGCGATTAATAATATGGAGACTTTTGAGATCGGCGGCGGGGCGGTGCAGTTGGGAATGAAGAAAATTTGATTATGCGCGAGTCCATGCACAAACCTCACTCCGGGCGGGATATCAAACGCGATCTTGATCGCGAGCGGCTTGACGAGGCTACAGAGCGCTACGATCGAGAACGCGAGGCGGTCATCAATGCCGTGATTGGATTTGATCAAAACGAGAAGGCGCTCACGGGTCGTCGGGTCGAACAATACGAGGAAGAATCCGGCGTGCGCGAGAGCGAGTTGTTTCCCGAAGGCGGACGCGTTTTGAACATTGGCGATCCGTGGCAGGTGATGGATCGTGAGGGGGTGGTAAATTTGGAGTATGAAACGGGCGAGGAGGCGGATTTTCTTTTGAATCCAGACATGTTTTTTGAAACGTTTTCGGATGAGATTAACCGATGTTTGGACAACGTGAGTAATCTCGAATCCTATGAACCTGAACTCGCGCGTGAATTATCTTGGCGTTTGAAGGGCGTACGCGAATTTGCGGTTGGGATGAATGCGGACGACTACCCAAAACAGGCGCGGGTTCTCTACGATGCCTTGCGGCTCTTGGGCGAAAGCCACCGGCCGGATGAAGAGGACGAAACGAAGCGAGAGCTTTGGTATGCCTTGATGTGTTTGGCACGAGGTTTGCAGGACATCCACTATACGCAAACGGTCATCGAACCAGCGCTTGAGGAGGCTGAAAGGACACGTTCGGACACGACAGAGGAAAAGCGGGCGAAGCTTGTCTCGTCTTTGATTGCTGATTTTCGCGGTGGGAACAAGTACAAGCAAGCGGAGCTCGTAAAGGGAGCGTTTCCTTTGACGGATTTTGAAGATCAATCCTTTGACCGCATCGTTGCCTCATGGTCGTTGTCTGTGCACATGTTTGCGGCTATGGATGCGCGGCATTTCGAAACGGTGTTTGCGGAAATAGGAAGACTTCTCAAACCCGATGGCGCGGCGTATCTCTGGCCGTTGCGGTATCATTTCTATGACAAGAACAACCTTGCAAGAGGACTTGCGGCTTATGGAAAGCGCGGAGGGACAGCCGGGCTCATGACGGGGTGGGGATCGCATCGGGATGTCGTTTGGATGGATGAAGAACCGGAGCGGTTTCTGGAAATGTTGGACACGTCCGATGAATTGATGATCTTGTCTCCCGGAACCAAATCACGCAAAGAGACAAAAAATCGCATTGACGAATCGCTTGACCGAGACGACGGATGGGGAGGCGCGTGGGGAACGGTCGAGGCCGCGGCGTAGATCAAACATGTATGCTCGATGCCTTAGCACAACGATACAACGAAACTCCACGGAAGCGAGAAACGGTTTGGGAACGCGAGCCGGTTGAGTTTGCTTGGCTGAAGCGGGTATATCCCATTTTGGCGAATGTTCGGTTTGAGTTGGTTGAGGACGAAGCGTTTGAGGGGGGGCTTTCCGTGTTCCTGAATCGGAAGGAGATGAAGTTCTCATTCGTCTTGCAAGCGGAGAAGCAAAGCGTTTTGCCGATCTCGCTCGCACGCGCGAAGGCGCCGTACGCTCCATGGCTGAATCGCTCGGCTTGCCGTTTGAAGACATGGGCGGAGAGACCATCCGTCGGTTCATCCTGTTTCACGAAGCCGGTCATGCGCATGACTTTCTGACAAATTTTTTAGGTGAGCAATCGAGTGTATCCATGGAGGATGCGGTGAGTATGTGGGGCGTAAATTCACGCGATCAGCTAGATTCATTGCCCCTGCCGGGGTGGTCGCCGGCCGCCTTGCGAGCAGAGATATCGCTCGCGGGAGGTTTTGAAGCTTGGGAGCGTCTGCATCAGGATCTTGCGGCTCGCGTGTCAGAGCTCGGCACCTCATCGGAAGAGGAGCTGTTCTCTCTTCAGGAAGCGGCGTATCGCCAGTTAGACAAAGAGGACTATGCGGATCGTTTCGCCGCGAAAGCCTTTCAACGATTTAGGAACCAAACCGTTTCAGTGAGTGAGTTGTGAAGATGGCTTCGATGCGGTACGGGACGAGCTACTCGCAAAACTACGGTCTCTATTTTATCGGGACGTATGAAACATCGCTTGGTCTGGAAGATTTTGAGTGGTCGCAGGAAAAGGATGAACAAGGTCGCGACAAAAGCGGTCCGGTGTTTGGCAGTAAGCAATTCGTGAAATGCGCGACCGAAGAGGAGTGGCGTCGAGCCATGGAAGTTGTTAAAGCCAAACTTCCATATAATCCGGAAACGATCGTCCAAGGCTAACTTGCTGGGCCAGAGACACCAAACCCGCTTGCTAATGGTGGGGATGGGGAGACACCTCCGGTCTGCCGAATGACCCGATAGAAACGCGAGAGAGCAATTCTTTCGCGTTTTTAGTATACTGAAGGGCGTATGAGAGAAACTCACAGAAATTTGTATACGCGGGAGCTCTTGCCTGCCGAGAAAAAAGACAAGCATCTTGTGCAAACGTTTGTTGCGGCCGCGGAAGAATATCTTTCGCTCGACACGGCGCCAGAACGGAAGCAAGAGATTCTTGAGAACGCCCTGAAGGGAGCTGACTATTTTCTTTTGACGGGGGCGCTGCATATCGGCGAGCATGAATCCTCCGCCGCCAAGCAAGCGGATCTTCTGACGTTTCTGGACGATGTGCGGTTTGAGGCTCACAAACGAGGCCGGTTTATTTCATCCGACAGCTGGGACGCGTTTCTTTATCAGTATGCCAACCATCCAGACTCCGCGCTTCTCGGCTACAAGGCGCTTGCCATGTACGGCAGAGCTACCTCTCCGGAGGTTTTGCGGCGCGTGCCGATCGATCACGCGAAAGTGTTTCTCCTTGAGTCGGCTCGGTTTGTCTTAGAGCACCCCCGCGCCCAATATCTTGATCCTCCGATTCAGGTTTCGTTTGAAGGACAGACCCACTTCTCTTTCTCGGATCTTTTGGAAGCAGCGGGTGAGGGACGTGTATGGGAAGCCATGTCGGACGATCAGATCCGCACAGCGTGGATGGATGTGACGGATGAGAACAACAGCGATCTGGAGACGAGGGAGAAGCTGGGACATGAAGATCTACGCAAGCGCTACCCTGATCTCCGCGGACAACTTGTGCAGGAAGTTTCAAAGGATGAGATCGTAACGGCGTTGGCTCCCGGAGCGATAGGAATTTTTGATGCGTTCGGGCGTCTCAAATCCGTCTCGACCGACGGAGGAAAGACGACGCATCCTCTCAACGAAGAGCGCCTCTTCTTTGCGGACGCGAACACTCCCGCGGCGGAACTGGAAAGAAAAACGCAAGCGGTGCGCGACGTTTCAAGCGTCATGGATCTGCGCGTGCAGGAATTGATCGAGGAACATTTTGGCGTCGTATTTTCAGAAATGACGCTTCGTGAGCAGGTGTGGTTTGCTTCGACCTTGCGTGAGCTCACGCCGGAGAGTCAGCGGCGTCTGGAAAAGTTTACAAAGACGTATGGCGTAGACGGCGCTCGCTCGCTCCTCTCCGCCGAGTTCGGAGACGAGTTTCGGGAACAGGTTCTCTTAATAGGTGAACGCATGGATGAGAAGACGGCTCGCAAGATCTTCCGGACATTTGGAGAGATTGCCGCTCTGGCGCAGACGGAAGCCGGGGCGCTTCTCCAAGAGTTTTTTATCAACGGCAAAGGCCAGCCGGTGGATGCCGCGAAGATCGAGATGGAATTGTTGACACGAGCGAAACGGTTGATTGAAGACTTTGCCCGAGAAACTCTGGCAGCCAAAGCGGCGAGGAAGAAACCTGACAGCGCGGCGCTCGTAAAACAGCTCGAACAGGCCAATGCCGACACGGCGCTCTTCACGAGCATTTTCAAGGCGGCGTTTAAAGGACGGAAAGGCGTGGAGTTTGAACATCTGCGCGGGGTGGAGTTTGGGGAGCGTCTTCCCTCGAGCTTCTCCAATGAGGAACGTGAAGAGATGCTCGAAGTCTTTGATGCGAACTGGGAGGATCAGGATAAGCTGGCCGCCGAGAGTTTCCGTGGAGATCTCAAGCGAGGGTTTGATCCCAAAAACACTGGCACCCATTTTTATGTGACCAAAAAGGATGGGAAAATGGTCGGGTTCATTCGCTTTGATCAGCGGGACGATCTCGAACCGGGCGCGTACTACGCCGGCTCGCTCAACATCCGACCCGAGTATCGCGGTTCCGCCGTTGGGGAGGCCGTTCTTGAAAAAACGCTCCACCACGAAGCGAAGGAACATGTCATCTACGCGCACGTGGTAGCCGATGCCGTCGTTGGGACGTATTATGTTGAAAATGGGCTCGTTGTTACCGGCGTGAAGTGGATTGAGAAAGACGGTGAGCGCGTAGCGGAGCTTGCCATTCGAGAAGACAACGCGAAGAACGAGGCGTATCGCGCACGCAAAGAAGGCGTAACGCCCGAGAAGCTCCTGATGGGTGTACCCGGGATTGAGGTGAAAGTGTTTGACTACGCAAAAGAGAAAGAAAACTTCCTCAAGGCCATCGAGGAAGCGTCGCGGCAAGGCAAGGTGGTGACGCGTTACTGGACGGACGCGAAGAACAAGAACAAACGTTACATTGCGCTCGAATCCGAAGTCGCGTTTGAGGAAGTTCGAGAAGCGGCTTGACGGTTTTTCTCCGTCTTCCAAATATACTCAAACTGCGCGCGTTGCAAGTTGGCAATATTCCCATCTTCGATAATGACGGAGATGATTTTTTCTTTGTCGAGCGTGAGAAAGTTGACTTTGTTGTCGTAGGTCTCCATGGCGGTTAAAAAGCCGTCCGCGAAGTCTTTGGCGAGTATGATCTGCGTGAAACCACCCGCCATAGAGCCAAGATAATCGCGGGCGGCTTGATTGTCCGGGAGGATGATGCGTTTTTGGGTCTCCTTTGCACGACGCTTGGCGACATAGCGTTTATTGATCTCGGCGAGTTCTCCGCTCACGGCGGCAGGATCGAAATAGGTCAAAATTTCTGTTTTGGCGGAGAGAGAATCATTGAGAGCCTGCTCGAACCCATCCAGCCCCTCAAACACCTGAATGGTTGGTCGGCCGGTGGAAAGCTTAAAGAGGGAAGAGAGGGAGGCAAGAGACTCGGAAAATTCGCTCTCGAGACGCTTTGTTTCCTCCTTTTTCTTATCGAGGAGTGTCTTGAGGCGAGAAGGATCAACGGCTTGATACTGCTTTTGCGTACCAGAAATCTCTAGAACAAGGCCTTTTACGATGAGGGAGTTTAGAATGTTATAGACATTGCCTCGCCCATGGGTACTTTTTTTGACTAAATCGCGTGCTTTTTGAACCCCATCTTCAACAAGAAGTTCGAAAATCTCGGCTTCACCTTCGCTTAGCCCGAGCTTTAGGAGGATTGGAAATCGAGGAGAGTGTCCCATATGAGATCATTCTACCTCTATTATGCCATAAAATCAATGGCAAGTTGTGGATAAGTATTTAAGCTAAAATAGGCCTGAAAGCTGGAATAGTGCCATTCAAGCCTTGACACTTTTCCGAGTTTGTGATATTATGCCCTCACGATGATGAGAAAGGCAAAAGCCAAGTCCTGTCGAAGAGGATAAAGCCAAAGCATCTCATCCGAACCTTACAACCCCCGGCAGTACACGCATCTGGCGTGACTACGGGGCAGAGCGAGAGAGCCCGAGCCTGGGGTTATAAGGCAGGTGTTGACGTGAAACCGCGGAATACGCGAGTAAACCACGGAAACGCCAAGGCAGGTTTGTGTATCTCTCAAAAAAAGATAAGCAAACCTGCCTTTTTGTTGCGAAGCAACAACCCCTCGAAGCTTTATGCGAAGTGGGGTGTAGGCAAACGTACCTTCTCCGTTTCATTGGCATGCATACCCGCAAGGGTGTCCCTAAGGTTGAGTCCCCAACATAGCTCGTAAGAGCGAAGTGGGATTCCCAAAGGTGGAGAGAGATCCAAGCCCATGAGACGGAAAGATATTCTTACACGTCATTTCCGCGGTTTCCATGGAACCTTCCGTGGTTTCCGCGAACAACGTGATACCGAGTGCGCCTGTGCCTGATTCTCCGGCGAAGCCGGATTGAGTCGGACGCAGTGCAGTCCTTGTCACGAAGAGGGGGGCAGCGAGAGAGACGATGCCCGTTGTGCAGAGGATAGAGAGTGAGGTTGCGCTCACGATCGAGTCCTCGACCAAGGCATTCTTTCACAATTGGGCTTCACAAGGAGTGATCTGCGAGCCACGGTTCGCGCATCTCTCGTCCCGACACGACCCATGGCCGATTGTCGGATCAACGAGCGCGCGGCATACGTGTTTGCGGAAACCTCCTTACTTCTTTCGGAGATCGTGAAAACGGTCTTCGAAGGAAGCATCATGAGATTGCACGAGAGGGAGCAGTTTCGTGATGCTGTTTGAATGTGTCGGGGGACACATTCGAGGGGAAGGATTAACGAGAGGGAAATCAACTCTATGCTTCAATCACTTGAACTCGGCGCGACGATCGTCGTCGCGTTTGGACTCATATTCGGCGTCGCGTAATCGCCCACCCCTCCTTTTTTCCTCCGACGGCGGATCCGCCTCTGGCGGAAAGGAGGGGATAAAGTGGTGGTTATGCGAACTTCGATCCGCACTCATCATTTCACGTCGCTCTTTGAGCTATGTTGGGGATGGTGAGTGTCAATCGGAGCGAGAGAGAAAACGCTT
>DNYJ01000026.1 GCA_003505155.1 Candidatus Uhrbacteria bacterium
CGGCCGCGTGGATATGCCGTGGGAAGCGGCTGTTGAAATTGCGAGGTGATATACTGTGTGGCGTATGCCGCTGTCGCGAACTGTTGTCCTTGTTCTCACGCTCCTGATTCTCGGGACGGCGTTTTTTGTTTCCCGGCCGGATCCGCCGGAATTGGTGCGCGCGGTGAGCGAGGATGGGATGTTGCGTGTGGAGGCCTTAGCCAGTCAAAAACCTGTTCTTGAGGTGACGACGATCATCGGAGGTGCTTCGACGGCTCGTGTGAGTCCGATTTACGAAGTAACGGGAAATTGGTCTGGCGGAGAGCTTGGAGTCGGCGTCTCGCTGGTGTCGTCTCTTGATCCTGCCCTCCATCTTCTTGCCATCTGGAATGACAATCTTGAAGCATGGAGTCCGCGACCGGGCTTTGAATGGGCGGACAGCGTCTTTTCAGGCCACCTCTCGCTCCCAGGCAAGATGGCGCTCTTCCAGCGTCAGGATGTTGAAATCCCGCGACGGTATGAACAGATCGTCTCCGAGCTTATTCTGAACCGTCCTCACAAAACAAAACGAGCTCATATCTATCTGGCGTATGCTCTCGAGCCGGATGACTACGTGCTGATTCGCGAAGCGCGAGTGACGGCGGCGTGTGGCGGAAATCTGCAGGCGCCAAGGGGACCAGTTGAAAATCAGGAAATGGTCGAGCCGATGACGCTCACCGTCAATGGGTATGAACGGGAAGGCTGGATCCGCGTGCGAGCGAAGTGGGAGTTGGAGGATGGATGTGTGCAGGGCGAAGCGTTTGAGCGCGTGGAGTAGAAGTATAGGTCCTATAGGTCGTTTATGGACCCATAGGACCTATAGGGAGCGCGTGAGTCGCAGAAGGATCACAAGCCCTGCGGTGCCGAAGAGCGCGGCAAGAAAGAAGCCTTGCGGGAGGGATGTTGAGAAGATGGCGGCGAGGCTTGGTCCCAGGATTTTTCCGAGAGCTCCGATGCCAAAGATCATGCCGGATGAGATGCCGGCTTTTTCTTTTTGCGTGAAGGAAGCCAGCGTGGCGCCTCCCAGAACGTCCGCGGCTCCGATGGCGGGTCCCAAAAGCGCGAGGGAGAAAAGGACGAGCGTCCCTGTTACTTCGATGCCCAGAATGAAGCTCACCTCCGCGACAAAGAGACAGCCGAGGAAACCCTTGAGCGCGGCGTTTACCGGAACGGGCTTTAAGACGAGCGCGATTTGCGCGGCGCCGGCGCCGAGCGAAAGGAGCGCGAGCGCGAGCGCGGCCGTGCGTGCGTCCTCGAATCGGAAAGAAAGGAGCGTGCGGTAGAGGAAGAAGCCGGTGCTCACGAAGAGGAAGACGAGCGCCATGGAGAGGAGGGGAGATGCCTTATGGCGGCGTCTCTCTATCTGACGAGGCGATTGGGGACGAAATTTGGAACCCGCCTTCGCTCCAGAGCTTCGGACGGGCAGGCCGCAGGCTCTCCAAATTTGTCCCCAATCGCGGACAGTTGTTGGAGACTTGTCGTGGATTCCTCGCGTAATCCCTGGTTTCTCTGACCGATCCGGAAGCGTGCGCACAAGGGCGAGCGTGAGAGCGTTGCCGAGAATGAGGAGCGAGACGGCCGTTCCAAGATTTTGCGAGAACAAGCCCGCGACGAGAGCGCCACTCGCTCCTCCCGCGGTGATGCCGAGCATCACGGTGGCGATGCCTCGCGAGAGCTCATGCTCGTTTTGTGTTCCGCGCCGCACCCACGCAAAGCACACGGGGAGAACCGCGCTGGAAGCTCCCGAGAGGAGCCGTGCGGACAGGAGGATGCCTGGCTCCAAGCTCCACGCGAGGAGTCCAAAGGCGAGGAGCTCTCCCAAAAGTGAGAGAGTCAGCACACGCCGCGTTCCCCATCGGTCGGCCAAGAGTCCCAACAACGGGAGAGCTGTGATGTGTGCGAGGTAGAAGGCGCTCTCAAGCCACGGGCTTTCCGTGCCGAGACCGCGAAGGAGCGGAAGTAGAAACGTAACGGCGGCGAACTGCATGCCGACGGCGAGGCTCAAGATGAAGACATGGCGCGATGAGGTTTTGTGCATAGCTTTCTCCCCCGCATACTGTCTCATTTATCCCGCAAAGGCTCGAGCGTTTTGTTTGCACAGGCTGACAGAAATGGCGGTGCTCCTTTTTCTGCGGAGAAAAAACTGTCAGCGTCCTCTGACACATTGCTCTTGTTTGCGAAGTTTTGTATACTGGCTCGTGTTAACTCTTAGGAGGAAAGAGTCTTATGGGAACGGCTAAAAAAAAGACGACGACATCAACGGTGAAATCGAAGACGCAGAAGCCATCAGTGAAAAAATTGACAGCAAGAACAATGGCTAAGAGGCAGGTAGCCAAAAAGAAGACGGCCTTAAAAAAAGACGAAGATCTCTTGACACTCCATTTGCATCACGAGATTCCTCAACTTGATCCCATCGTTCCTTGTCTCCCCGATATGCCCGAACCTCCCGAACCTGCCGAGATGGGAATTTGCAAGCACTGCCACTTGCTCCCGGCCGCGGCGTACGAACTCGTGATCGTGCTCACGTGCCTTACGTTCTCGCTCTCGGCGGTGCTTCTCACTTCCACGCAGACCATCGAGCGTCAGCAAGATGTGATCGCGACACTTCAAAAAGTAAAAATGGATGTTTACGTAAGACGATGACTATGAAATATCTCCTATGGCTTGTGGTCTTGGTTCTTGCGGGCGCGGGGTGTACGGGAGGGACGCCTCGGTTTGCTGTTCCCAATGAAGAACCGCAGGAGGAAGACGGGCTCACGCAAATCCAACTCGATGATATCAAGGCTCTTGCCGATCAACTTAACCAGCAACAAGAACCATCGCGTATGTACGATGCATTTCCCGGCGTGCTTGCCGAAAGCGAGCGCACAAATCAGCTCGCCATTGTTCATACGGCTAAGGGCGATATTGTTTTTGAACTTTTTGGAGACACCGCTCCCAAGGCCGCTTCTAACTTCATTACGCTTGCCAAGGATGGGTACTTTGATAGCCTCACGTTCCACCGCCGCGTGGAAGGGTTCGTGATTCAGGGAGGAGATCCATCGGGCAACGGCTCGGGAGGTCCCGGTTATACATTCGAGGATGAACTTACGGATAACTATTTGTACGAGCGCGGAATTGTGGCGATGGCCAATCGAGGTCCTGACACGAACGGCTCCCAGTTCTTTATCATGCTCGCCGACAACCCGCTCCCAAAGCAGTACACCATCTTCGGCCGTGTGACGAGCGGGATGGAAGTCGTGGATGCGATCGCGATCGGGGACAAGATGACGGGGGTGGAGATCGGGGAGGGAAATTAACCCGGATTTAAAACGGATGAACCCGGATATCAAATAGGCGGGGCGAAAGCCTCGTCTTTTAATTTAGAAGTCTCTATTGAAGTCCTGTGGATAATTGTCACGACGTGACAATATCTTCAATGTTCATAGGGGTTCTTCAGCACCTGGTGGTGGAGAAATCTCCAAATTGAAGCCCCCGCATTTGAGGCGCGGGGTGAGGGTTGGATAGGTGGTGGGCGAGGCGCTAGTGTGCGCCCTTGCCCTCTGGCTTGGCGTTGCGAATGCAGTACGCCAGGACGAGGCCGATGACGGCGAGGGGGATCATCCACAGCGGCCACTCGCTCCAGTTTGCGGAATCCTTCGCTTTGTCGCCCTCAGGGAGTCTCCATGCGTACAAGAACGACATGGCGGCGGTGCCCAGATAGACGGCTCCGTCGATGATGCCGACGGCGATCCCGGCGTTCTTGGCGCCTCCGAAGTCCATGGACATCGTGCCCGAGAGCATGCCGTGGACGCCGATGATGGCGAGCGACATGAGGATGATGACCCACATCAGCATCGTGTTGCCGATGAGGAGACACATGATGAGCGATCCCGCCACCATGCCGGCGTAGAGCACGGCCGCTACCGGAGCGCGGCGAGACTCGAACAGGTGATCGGAGATCGTTCCGGCGAACATCCCTCCCAGGATGCCCGCACAGCACAGGAGGAGACCCCAGTGCTGCATGACGAAGATCTCCTTGAGTCCGGTCGCCTTGCCGTAGACGTACCCCCACTGCATAATCGCCTGCCGGAGGAAGCCCGAGCAGAACTCGATCGCGGCGATCGTCATGATGATCGGGTTCTTGAACATCATCGCGAACACACGGATGGGATTGCTCGGCTTGTCGTCCTCTCCGGCGGTGGCGTCTCCCGTCAGGAAGTTTCGGAAGCCCGCCTCAGCGGGGCTGTTGCGGATTACGACGAGGCCGATCAGGAAAACGACGGCGAGAATGGCGGCCGGGACGAAGAAGACGAGCTGGATCTGTCCCTTGAAGACATGGAGCAGAAGTCCGTTCCAGTCGTAGGCGAAGTAGACACCCAGGCTGATCAGGATCCCGAAGATACCGCCGAACACGCCGCGCTCGTCCACGTGGAACCAGGGTGCGTTTCCCTTGACGATGGCAACGGCGCCGAACGCCTGGAAGTACATGTTGACGGCGTAGAGGATGGAGAGCGCTGGCAGAAGGGGTGACGCCGTCGTGTTTCCCGAGGAGATCCCGAAGAAGGCGCGGAGACCCACGAAGGCGTGGAAGAAGGGTTCGGCAATCGCATTGGCCACACCTCCCATGGGCCCGATCGCTCCTCCGGAACGTACTGCCTCAAGGCTCACGATGCCCAGGAGGATGTTGGCGACGATGGCGCCTCCGGCTCCCGTGAGGATCGAGAGCCTCGCTCCGAACCGATCAGTCAGGGGGCCGTTGATGAGGAAGGCGAACGCGTACACGAGCGTGCCGATCCCGAAGATCACGCCGAAGTCGCCCGTGTCCATCAGGTTCAGCTTTCCGAACTCGTACTTGCTCACCGTCAGGTTGTAGCGTCCCATGTAGAGGAACGCGTAGATGAACCCGAGGGCGAGCCAGTTCCAGCGCCGCCGCCGTTCGTAGGCCGGGGCGTGGCTGATTGACTTGTTCTTGGGCAGTCGGGCGACGACGAACATCACCGTGGCGAGGAGGATCAGGATCGCGACGAGCTCCTGCAGGGACTTGATGAATGGGCTCTTCTTGGTTGCCTCGGCCGTCTCGGCCGCGAAGATTGCCGCCGGGATGAGGCTTGCGATGAGGAAGGTGATGAGGATGGAAGCGAGGTGGCGCACGGGTTCCTCTGGTGTGTGGGTTGCTTCAGTCTGTTGTCGAAAATCCGACTGCGAAGAGGTTAGAGGACTTCGCCCCTTTTTGCAAATGATCGTTTCGTATCTAGGTTTCGTATCTAGGATAAGTATTCCTCAATGTTTATTGGCAAAATACTCATCCTAGATACGTATTAGCCTCGTCTTTTGAAATAGAAGCCCCCGCGTTTGAGGCACGGGGGGAGGATTCCGACTCGGGGCTGGAGTGAAGGGAAGGTGCTTGGGAGGGCTAGATTCCCCAGAACGCGAGGCCACTGCCGAGAGCGGAGGAGATCGCGAGGACGGCGAGGATGGGCCAGGGCGTCTTGGCTTCAACCTTGCGTCCGAGCGCTCGCGACGCGAACGCCGTGTAGGCAAAGGCGAGACTCAAGCAGATGCCACCGATGTGGACGCCGATCGGCACGGCAATGACGATGTAGACCAGCTCGACGAAGAAGCCGAGCATGAAGAGACCGCTCCATCTCCTCGCCGCCATGACGGAGTCGAACCGCTTCTGGTAGGAGACAATGCTGGCCATGAGACCGACTACAAGGATCATGAAGACGATGGGCTCGTCGTACACGTGTTTCTCTAGGAGAAAGTCGATCGCGATGAGCGTGATCACCATGCCGGAGAGGCAGGCCAGCTTGAGCTCGTGGAGCTTGTTCTCGAGGTAGATCTCTCCTTGCTGCTCGATCACGCGCTGGTGGTAAGGGAGGTGGCCGGGGACGAAGATGTAGGCGAGGCCGAGGACGCAGAGGATGGCGATGGGAACGCCGACGAGGATCGCGCTGATGACGGTAAGAATCGTGGAAAGGAGCATGGGTTCTCCGAGGTGTTGGTGGATGCCGAGCTTACGACCTTCGTTCCCACGCGTCAAGCGTTGTACATCCGGATTGATCCGATCAGAATCCGGGTTCATCTGCTATACTACCCCCATGCAACCCATCCACGAACATCATTTCTATCAGTATCTCTCCTGCCCTAACTGGATCTATTGGGAACGGGAGGAGTGGAAGACGCTTGAGATGCTCGAGCGGCGGTTGATGATGGATGGGCTTTTGCCGGAAATGAATCGAAAGATTTTAGAGAGCCGAGGATATGACGAGGTGGACGAGGAAGATCACGAGGAAGCGTTCGCCCGAACCGTTCAACTGATGGAGCAGGGTGTGCCACGAATTCTCCACGGGGCGCTGGTTCATGGCCGCTATGTGTCGCGTCCTGATATTCTCGAGCGCGTCGAGGGACGCTCGCGGTTTGGCGATTACTACTACGTCGCCTGCGACATCAAACGTTCTCATCGTTTGACGCGCGAAGCGAAAGTCGCGGGCGTGTTTCATGCCGAGGTACTCGGTCTTATTCAGAACACGCGTCCAACGCAGGGGTACGTGATGGATCCCAAAGGTGACGTGCAAAGTTTTCTAATCAACGAGATCGAAGGCGAATATCACCTCACGCTCTTGCGGCTTGAGGAAACGCTTGAGGGCGACAAGCCGCGCGAGTTTCTCTCGTCGCATTGCAAGCGTTCACCCTGGTTCGCGCACTGCAAGCAGGGTGTGGAGTCCTGCGACCACCTCTCTCGCATCAACCGCATTTGGATTGAGGAGGTCGAGATGTTCGAGCGTGCCGGTTACAAGCGTGTATCACAGCTTGCCAAGGTGAAAAGCTCGACGCTTGAAAAAAACGTGCCGGGAATGAAACTCGAGCGTTTGCGGTTTCTTCATCGTCAGGCGCAATCTCTCATTTCGGGCAAACACGATCTTGTCGAGCCTGTCGCGCTTCCTTCCGCCCCCGTCGAGCTCTATTTTGACATCGAGGCCGACCCCCTGCGCGATCTTGATTACCTCTTTGGCGTTCTCGAGATCGAGAATGGGAAGGAGACGTATCATGCGTTTCTCGCGAAAAGTCCCGGCGAGGAGGGTGAGGCTTGGGCGAAATTTTTGACGTTCATGGCCGAGCATCCCGGTCCCGTTTACCACTATGGTTGGTACGAGATCGAGGTCGTCCGTCGGTTGGCACAGAAGTATGGGAGCGATGAAGCGCTCGTCGAAGCTCTTCTGAAGCGCATGGTGGATCTTCTCGGCCTTGTGCGCCCGAAGGTGATCTTCCCGCTTTCGTTTTACTCGCTCAAAGATTTGGCCGCCTACGCCGGTTTTTCCTGGCGCAATGCCGAGGCTTCCGGCGCCGGCTCGATTCTTTGGTATGAAGACTGGCTGGCGTTTAACGACGAGAAAAAACTCAAGGATATTTTGGAGTATAATGAGGATGATGTTCGAGCAACTTATGTGCTCAAGAAATGGCTTGAGGAATACGCGACGTAGGTATGAAACTCATCTGGCTCAAACTGTTTGTCATCGTCGTTCTTCTTGGCGGGAGCTGGGCATTTTATTCGTTTGGGAGTCGGAAGGATGTCGTTTTTGAGGTTCCATCGGCCGTGTCGTTTGAGGAGGTTGTCGAGCAAGTTCGGAGTTCGGAGTTCGGAGTTCGGAGTAAGCAAATCGAACAAATCATTCCGGAAGAAGTTTCAAGATTTGAAGAAGATACACAGAAAGCGGAAGAGTCTTTGGAAGATCAACAAACAACGAGTTTGGCCGAAGGCGTCTCTCTACTTCCTCCCGAGGTCAATCTCGCCGTGCCGTTTACGTCCCAAGCGCCGTTTGCCAACTGGGACGAGGTGCATGAGGATACCTGCGAAGAAGCGTCTGTTTTGATGGTGCACGCGTTCTATGAGGGGCAGGCGCGCGGGACGATTGATCCGAACGTAGCCGAAGAAGTCCTGATGGATATGGTCGAAAGCGAGAATCTGATCTTTGGTTATTTTAAAGATACGACAGCCGAGGAGACGGCTCGATTTGTCAGAACTTACTACGGCCATGAACGTGTCGAAGTGCTCGACAATCCAAGTGTGGAAACGCTCAAGCGCCATCTTGCCGAAGGCCATCCCGTCATTGTTCCCGCGGCCGGTCGTATTTTGGCTAATCCCTTTTTCTCCGGCATCGGGCCGATCTATCACATGCTGGTTCTCAAGGGCTATACGAAAAACGGATTTATCGTGAACGATCCCGGCACGCGTCGCGGCGCCGACTGGGTTTACGAATATGAACACCTGATGTCGTCAATTCACGACTGGGTGGTTCCGGAGGGAATTGAGGATCATCCCGCCGACATCCCCGTTTCCGCTCGCAAGGCCATGGTTATTTATCCCTGACGAATATGTTTCTCGCAGATCTTCTTCTTGGTGCCGCTCTCTCCGGTCTTGTCGGATTTTTTCTTGCGATCCCGGCCATCGTTCTTGAGTGGCGCGCCCACAGCCACGAACATCATCTTCCCATTCTTGTGGACATCAAATGCCGCTGGCCATTGCGAAGTCTGACTCATCGGGAGCTATTTTTCGTGGCGCTCGCAATCCATCTCATTCTCGCCACGCTCTTCGGACTCATCTACGTCGTTTTTGTCGAGCGTGGATGGTTGTTCGTAACCCACTCACCTTATACGATCCTCTCGCTTCTTGTTTATGCTGTGCTCTCTTGGATGGTGGTGATGCTTATCATCTTTCCCTTGATCGGATTTGGGTTTTTTGGTAGGCGCGAAGAAGGTCTCGTGTGGGCGGAAATTCTCTCGACGCATCTCGTGCTTGGCATCGCGATGTGGCTTCTTGTCCAGTGGTTCCAGCCGGCGTACTTCGCCATCTAGTATGCAAACACTTTCCGTATCGGACTACCTTGCTTTGGTCAACGAGACGTTGGCTTTGATTCCGTCTGAAGCCCATCTTATCGAGGGCGAAGTGTCCGATTATCGCGTGAGTCAGGGCAAATGGGTAACGTTTACGCTCAAGGATGAGGAGAAAGACGCCGTCTTGCCGTGCTTTGGAACGACGTTTCAACTCACGCTTCCGCTTGAAAACGGTATGCGCGTTCAAGTGAAAGGGTACTCGCGCGTCTATGAACGGTTCGGCAAGTTCAGTTTGAACGTGCGCGAGGTCGAGCCGGTGGGCGAGGGAGCTTTGCGCAAGGCCTACGAGATGCTTAAACGCAAGCTCGAAGCCGAGGGGCTTTTCGACGCGTCGCGCAAGCGAACTCTGCCGAGGTTTCCTTCGCGCGTCGGCCTCATTACGTCTCGTGAAGCGGCGGCGTACACGGACTTTCTGCGCATCGCGAACAATCGCTTTGGCGGCTCTGTCATTTCGCTTGTGCCGGTTCACGTTCAGGGGCAATACGCCGTGGAGGAGATTTTGAGCGCATTTGCCTATTTCGATGCGCTTGAGGTAGAGGTTCGGCCGGAGCTCATTGTCTTGACACGCGGCGGCGGATCGCTGGAGGATCTTCATGCGTTCAACGACGAGCGCGTGGCGCGTGCGGTGTTTGGCTCCGCGGTTCCGGTTGTCGTCGGTGTCGGACACGAACGCGACGAGTCGCTTGCGGATTTTGCGGCAGACGTTCGAGCCTCGACACCTTCAAATGCCGCCGAGCTCGTGTTTCCGGATCGAACACAAATTGTGTACGAGCTTACAACCTCGACGGATCTCATGGAGTCTCGACTTCGTCAGGCTCTCGACGAACGCTCTGCCGTGGTTTCTCATGCGGGGCATGCGATGACGGTTTTTTTCGAACGCCTCTCGCACGTTGTTTTTGATCTTGCCACACGCTTGTCTCGCGCGTATCAAGAATGTCTTCTTCGGATGGGAGAATCTGTTGTGCACGCCGAGCAAATCTTGCGCCAAGTGGATCCCAAGCGCGTGCTTTCGCGCGGGTACAGTCTTGTCAAAGTTGGTGGCGTGCTCATTAAAGACACCTCGAGACTTGAGATAGGAACGGATGTTCAGGTACAATTGGCGCGCGGTTTATTTTCAGCGGAAGTGACAGAACTCTGATATGCCTCCAAAAAAATCCGAACCATCCTTTGCCAAAACTTTTGAGGAGCTGGAAGAGATTACGGCGTGGTTTGAGCGCGACGATGTGGATCTCGAAGAAGGTCTCAAAAAATTCGAACGCGGGCTGGAGCTTGCCAAGGCATGCAAGGATCTGCTCAAGAATGTCGAGAATAAGGTGGAAGAAATCAAAAAGAAATTTGAGTGATATGCTTTTGCTTCTCCGCTGGGTCATCAACGCCGTTCTCCTCCTCCTCGCCGCTTCGCTCGTGCCAGGGTTTGAGGTGAATGGATTCTACGCGGCGCTCATCGCAGCTCTGGTGCTTGGCCTTGTCAACGCGATTCTTCGTCCGCTGATTTTTGTTCTCACGCTTCCCGTTACGGTCATGACGCTCGGCCTCTTTGCGCTGGTCTTGAACGCGGGAATGGTGTGGCTCATGTCTACGATCGTGAAGGGAATCGTTCTTGAGGGATTTGTTCCCGCCGTTCTTGTCGGCATTGTGATGTGGCTTGGCGGGTGGGCGACGAGCGCATTAATCAAAGAAGCGCGTCAGAGCTAAGGCTCTTTTTTTATGTCCAAAAAAGGAAATCTGTACATCTTGTCGCTTGGAGGTTCTATGATTGTTCCAAACGGAGGCATTAACGTCCGTTTTTTGAAACAATTTACCGTGATGATTCATCGGCGCGTCAAACTGGGCGATCGGTTTATCATTGTCTGCGGAGGTGGCGCGACGGCACGGCATTACATCGAGGCGGGTTCGAAAGTCACAAAGATCACGGACGAAGATCTCGATTGGATCGGTATTCACGCCACGCGTTTGAACGCGCATCTTCTTCGCACGCTTCTGCGCGACGTGGCGCATCCGGTCGTCATCAAGAACCCAACGCGACGTCCCAAATGGCGGAAGCCGGTTTTGGTTGGCGCTGGCTGGCGTCCGGGAAGATCCACGGATCATAGCGCTACGATGTTGGCCAAGATGCTCGGAGCGAACACCGTTGTGAACATTTCCAACATTGATCGGCTCTATGATCGGGATCCGAATAAGCATGATGACGCTCGCCCCGTCTTGGAGATGCGTTGGAGCGAGTATCGGAAGATGGTTGGGAATGTCTGGAGCCCGGGTCTCAACGCCCCATTTGATCCCATCGCCTCGCGGGTTGCTCAAAGCGCGGGACTTGAAGTCATTCTCGTCGGCGGCAAAAGCGTGGCAAACATCGAGAAGATTTTTCAAGGGGAAAAGTATAAAGGGAGCGTCATCCGTTAGATTCCCCTCCACTAAATTTAGCCAAACAGGGTAACGACCCGGGTCGTGACCCGCTATCTACCTTGAAGTTCTCTATTATCTTCCGTTGCTCCCAAAAAACGAAGAACCCCGGCACGAGAGGAGGAGCCGGGGCTCATCGTTCGCACGGGGGTGAGGGTTGGTGGAGGCGAGGAAATGTAGCTACTCGCCGAGGAACCGATCGAGGGCGCGGACGCTCTTGTTGTAGATGTCCTGCCAGTGGGCGTGGTGTTCCACACCTTCGTCCTCGGCGAACCCATCTTGCCAGCGGAGGATCTGGGCCTTCTCGTCCCCGACGGCGAAGTTGACGCAACCGTCGAGTCTTTCGTCGCTGAAGCTGACGAGGGATGCGTCGTCGTGCGTGCCATCGGGGCGCGTCCAGAAGTTCAGGGACGCATCGCTGGAGACCATCGGCGCCCAGTATCGCACCGAGTAGCGGATGCCGCCGGAGCGGAAGACGATCAGGAAACTACCGTTTCCCATCGGCTCCGGCTCGTTCCGGTCGTGCATCTCGTACTGGAGGAAGCGATCCGTGTGCCCCTTCTCGATGCTCTCGACGGTGCGCTCGATGACCGAGCGTACGAGCTCCGCGGAGACGGCCTCGCTTAGGCAGGTGGGCTTCTTGACCTCCTCGACGGTGGGTTCGATCAGATCGGTCTGCTCCTCGGTGGCGATCTCGACGACCTTGCCGGGCGAGGTGAAGACGACGTGCTCCGCCTCGACCTGATCAGGCTGGTCGGTGGAGGTGCAGGCGGTGAGGGAGATGGAGAGGGTGGTCAGGAGGAGGGGAAGGGTCAGGGTGCGCATGAGTTCCTCCGCGCGGGTTGTGGGAGCATGGCTTCGATCCAAAAAGCTACCGGAACCTCACTTTCAAAGAACAAGGCGGAAAAATATCAGAAAATCTGGGTTTTGTCAATCTGAAATAGGCGATCCGGTATTTCCCCTCACTAAACTTAGCCAAAAAATTAACCAGCTCCTGAGCTAGCTCAGGAGCTGGTTAAAAACGGGGCTAAATTTAGTGAGGGGTTTTGTTGAGTGTATGTCGAATGGTTATGCATTGACGCTGGAGAGTGCTTCTGGCATACTCCTTTCCACGAAGCCATAGACAACGAGTGGGCTCGCGCCGTAAATCTCGTCGAGGCAAGAATGACCGCTTTTTGGTCTCTTTGTCTACGGCACACGCCGTGGCTTTGTTTTAAAGGTCGAAACAAGAAAGGAAAAAACACTTATGGCAAAAACACGTCAGCAAAAAGAAGAGTTGATCGCACAAATCAAGGAGAGGCTTTCCCGCGCCAAGTCGGTTGCGTTCGCGCAGATCTCCGGCTACACCATGGCGGATGCCAATAGGCTTCGCGATGAAGCGGCAAAGGAAGGGCTCGAAACGGGAATCGTCAAAAAAACCTTGCTTCAGATCGCCGCAAAGGACTCCGGCGTCGAGGGCCTTGATGTACTCCCGGGTTCTACGCTTGCTATTTTCGGCTATGAAGATGAGATCGCTCCGGCTCGTCTCCTCGCGAAGTTTCTCAAAGGCCGTGAAGCGATGTCGATCTCGGCCGGCATCATTGACGGTAAGCTCGTGGCGGCTGAAACGGTGAAAGCGTACGCGGCTTTGCCGTCCCATAAGGAACTTTTGGCCAAGCTAGTCGGTTCAATCAACGCGCCGGTCTCCGGCTTCGTAAACGTGCTTGCGGGCAACCTTCGCGGGTTGGTCCAAGTTCTTAATTCAATCAAAGAAAGTAAAGCGTAATTTATGTCAGAAGAAGAAAAAAAAGAGGTGCCGGAGAAGTTCAAGTCTCTCGTAGAGACGATTGAAAAATTGTCTGTTCTCGACCTTTCCGAACTTGTGAAAGTTCTCGAAGACAAGTTCGGCGTGAGCGCCGCCGCTCCGGCCATGATGATGGCCGCGGCTCCGGGTGCTCCAGCAGTGGAAGAGAAGACGTCCTTTGATGTCGAGCTCACTTCGGCGGGTGGCGCCAAGATTAACGTCATCAAACTGGTGCGTGAAGCCACGGGACTTGGACTCAAAGAAGCCAAGGACATGGTTGACGGCGCTCCCAAAGTGATCAAAGAAGGTCTCTCCAAAGCTGATGCCGAAGCTCTCGTCAAGAAGATCGGCGAAGCCGGAGGAACGGCGGTAATGAAATAAGGGAATAGATGAACACGGATTGAAAAAGTAAAAACTCGAGGTTCGCCTCGAGTTTTTACATTCGGGTTAATTTGTGACGAATCTGTACAGTCCCACGGGCGTGAGGACGATGATGGCGTTATCCGCTTCCCGCAATCCGCGGAGATTTCCAAACGCTTCGTGCGTGTACTGCGCCAAGAGTTTTCCATCGGCTTTGTTGATGCGCACAATGCGGGACCCTTCGCGGTCCGTGAGATAGAGAGACTCCGTTTGGTCGGTGGTCCAAAGAGCGGTGGAGGCCGGAAGCGGGGGATCAATGGTCGGATTCGGCCAGGCTTCCTCGAGGCCGCCTTGATAACGCATGATGCGTCCGTCCGTCTTCAACATCCAGACCGATCCATCAACCGAGAAGGACACGGCGTCGCGCAAAGGGATGGTGCGGGCTTGAATCCAGCCGGATCCCGTTCCGAAGCCAGAGCCGGAGCGGTCATGGCGGTAGACTTGCTCATTCTCCGGTGAGAGAGCGTAGACGCGCGCCGCAAAGTATTCGACGTCCTTGGCGTCTTTTGCGAGATCTTGAACGCCGACGATCTCATAGATGGCTTGATCGGGATCGAATCGCGCGATCTGACGGCCGTCGAAGAGGTAGAGGACATCATTTACGTCGTCATAGCGCGACCTCACGGGTGCGCCGAAGTTGCTCGGCGCTTGGACTTCGGACCGTTCAAAACTGGACGTCCCTTCCTGATAACGATACACGGAACCGTTTGCCGTAAACGCATAGGAGGTTTCGTCGTCAAAACCCATAAGAACGGCCTCTTCTCCTTCCGGGAGGCTTGCGAGAAGTTCTAACTCGTTTATTGGAACGGTATGGCGCAAGTCTGAAAGAAGAGCGCTGAACGATTCGCGCAATTCCTCCGCCTTCGTCTGCCGCTCTTTGGAGGTTGCCGTCAGCCGGCCGATCGAGGCGAGGCCTTCCACAAGAAGGGATCGTGCTTGGTCTTCATCTTTGTAAATGATACTGGCCGAAGCTGTATCAAATGTTTGTTCAATATCCGAGATGAGCTCTCGATAGGCGGAGGCTTCTCGTTCGTTGTTTTTTCGCAAAATCGAGACGGTGATAAAGATGACAAAGATGAAGACAACGGCGCCGATCACGCTCATGAGACGTTTGTTTTTTCTGGGGAGTTTTTTTAAGGAGAGATTTGATTTCTTCAATCCTTGTGTGAGACCAAGATGCAACGAGCTCCAAGAGCGTTTTTTGTCAGATCGCCAGAGCGCGTGCGCTCCATGAAGCATTCCTTTAACCAGTCCCATGAGCATGGCAAGAGCCACATTCACGCTTGAGACGAGGAGAGCGATGACGAAGCGTGTTGTTGTTTTTGTTCCGGCTATCCAATCCTCCGCGCGTGGCCGCTGGTGTTCCAGCATACGCGACGTCGTTTTCTTGGTGCGATCAAAGTGATCCAGAGATGATTCAGCGTCGGAAAGCTCCATTGCTCCCGAGTCTTTGGCTTCTTCGACTCGAAGGATGCACAAACCTAGATCCGTCGTCTGCGGGAAATATTGTCGGATTTTCTCTGCGGCGCCCGCGGGGGGAAGAGTCACCAGGATCTGATGAAGATCTTCGGCATCAATCTGCTGGGGAATTTCTTTGTTTCCGACAAGAAACACGTCGCCCGGGTGAAGGTCGCCGTCCAACACCACAGAGAGAAGCTTCTGCCATTCGGGGATATGATGCTCCGTTTGAATACCCCGAAACAGATTGAACACTTTGTAGCGCTGTTGTTCATTGCGGTGGAGGAAGAGCGCCGTCAAATCTCCCATGCCGGTGAGGTACAGCTGGTCTTCCCCCGCGATGCCCAAGAGGACACTGATTTCCCCGGCTGAAAACTCCCACGCTTCCGACACAGCCGCCTCCGCCATACACTCGTTCACGCTTTGAACCATTTGCTCGAATCGGTGCTGGAGATGACTTCCGGAAGCGATGGTTTTTGCGTTGTGATCGACTTGTTCAATAAAAAGGTTCAAGATCCCATTCGTGTCCGCATCAACGCCGCGCACGTCAATCATCCCAAACACATAGCCATTTTGGTGTTCAAACGGGATAACAGTTGCAAGGACGTGAGGATGTTCTTTTGATCGGGATTCGTTGATCTGGAGCGCTCGCAGAAGGGTATGTCGCATAGGACAGACGGATTGCTTTCGAAGAAAAGCTTGTGATACTATTATACCCGACTTCTATGGCGGTGCAAACGAAACAAGAATCCAGGGAAAAAAGAGGGGAGAAGACCAAATCGGCTTTTCAACTTGAACATCTCTTTGGTTCAAAAACGCGGGCAAGGCTCCTCGGAGTTTTTCTGAATCATCCCAACGAAGCCTTCTTTGTTCGGGAGCTCACCCGCAAAATTGATGCCCAGTTGAATTCTGTGCGTCGAGAGATTGAAAATCTCCTGGCGCTTGATCTTTTAAAGGAAGAAGAGGCAAAAGAGGTGAAAGGAAAGAAAGTAACGGAGAACAAAAAATTCTTCACGGCGAACACGGAGAGTGTTCTTTTTGAAGATCTTCGAGGCCTGATGCAGAAGGCGCAGATTCTATTGAATAAGAATCTTGTTCATGAGATTGATGAGAAAGGAGAAATTGACTACGTGATTTTGACGGGTAAGTTTGTTCGGGACGCCAGCATTCCGGTTGACCTTCTCATCGTCGGATCCATCGGGCAGAAACCTCTTCAAGAGATCGTCAGTCGTTTTGAGCAGGAGCTTGGTGACGAGGTCAACTTTACTCTGATGCCTCGCGACGAATTTTTGTATCGCAAACAGATTTCCGACCGCTTTTTATTTTCCGTTTTGGAAGCGCCCAAGGTGGTCATGGTGGATCGCCTTTCGGAGATTGCCTAGCCGTATGTATCTTTTTGTTTCTCCGCACGATCTGTCGTCTGCTGTTTTTGGTTTGGTAGAAAGGGTGGAGGGAGGGAAAGGAGGAAAGGTTCGAGAGGTTCGAAAGGTGGAAACACAACCCGAGAGAATCTTGCAAAATCTCATAGGATATTTAGAGGATCAGGGGATCGGACGGAAGCAACTCGAAGGCATCGTTGTCGTGACAGGACCGGGATCGTCTACCGCACTTCGAGCCGGGCTCTCCGTTGTTAATACGATCGCTTTTGTTCAAAATCTCCCCCTCTTAGCACTCTCCAACAAGGAGGAAAAGCCTCTTGAAGAGCTGGTGGCGAGCGCGGATTTGTCGAAAACAGAGCGTTTTGCCATTCCGTATTATGAAAAAGAACCGCGCATTACCAAACAAAAGGAAAAGAGGCTGTGGATGAATTGTTTTTGATTTTGCCCACGAAACGTTAAGATGAGAATAACTTTTTTACTCAACGCATCCTTACTTCTATGTCCTACGAATTCGTGGGGGTGATCCAAGCCGCGTTTGCGGATCTCTGGGCCAGCGTCATCCTCTTCTTGCCGAGATTTCTCGGCGCGCTCATCGTTCTCATTGTCGGCGTGGTCATTGCCGTCGTCTTGGGACGTCTTATCCTAAGGATTTCGGATCTTCTAAAGCTCGACGAGCTGGCAACGAAGCTCGAAGTGAAGCGCACGTTTGAACAAGCGGGCGTTCGTCTTCACATCGGCAAACTTCTCGGCTGGATCGTGAAGTGGTTCTTCATCGTGGTGGCATTGATCGCCACGGCGGATATTCTTCAATGGACAGAGGTGACGGGTTTTCTGCGAGATGTCGTGCTCTACCTCCCCAACGTGATCATCGCTGTCATCATTCTTCTTGTGGGCGTGATTTTGGGAAACTTCGTCCGCAATATCGTACAGACGGCGGTTGAAGCGGCCAAGTTGAGTTCGTCCGCTTTCCTTGCCGGCGTTTCCAAGTGGGCGATTCTCATCTTCACCTTTATGGCGGCGCTCGTTCAGCTCGGTATCGCGCAGGATTTGATCCGCGTGCTTTTCACCGGACTTGTGGCGATGCTTGCTTTGGCGGGTGGTCTTGCCTTTGGCTTGGGCGGTCGCGAACACGCGACGCGTTTCTTGAGCCGCTTGCGCAAGGATATCAGCGAACGGTAGGTTCAGGATTTAAAATTCTGGAAACAAAAGACGGGGCGTGTGCCTCGTCTTTGAGTTTTCTTGAGATTTCTGATACATTTTTCCCAATTATGGCAAGTTATGGTCAGTATCGCTTAGTGGAAATGATCCCAGGGGGACTCATGTGGGCGACGTTTATTTTAGCCGTCCTTTTTTCATTTATCGCTCCCGTTCTCGCCATCACCTTTATCATTGTCTTTGATTTCTATTGGCTTTTTCGTGTTGTGTATTTCGTGATTTATCTCTTAGTCTCTTGGAGGAAGTATAGAAAAGCGAGCGCAGAAGATTGGTTTGCCAAGCTCGAACGGCTTCCCGGCTGGAACAGACTTCATCACATCGTTTTTCTTCCCATGTACGGCGAGGACGTTTCAATCGCGCGCGCAACCATCAAAGCCATTCGCGACAGCGCCTATCCCAACGACCGCCTGCTTGTCGTCGTAGCCGGCGAAGCGCGTGAATCAGATCGGTTCGCGCAGGTGCGCAAAGAACTTGAGAAAGAATTCGCCGGCGTTTTTTGGAGTCTCCTCTTTACGTTGCATCCCGCGGATCTGCAGGGCGAGATTCCCGGCAAGGGATCAAATCTGAATTGGGCCGGACACCGCGTGAAAGAATGGCTCNNTCCTATCTCTATCTCACCGTCCCCAATCCAGTCCGAACGAGTTACCAGCCGCTGACGCTCTTTTCCAACAACATCTGGTTTGCCAAAGCACCCGTGCGCATTGCCGCTTTCGGCACAACGTTTTGGCTCTTGACGGAGTTTGCCCGTCCCGACCACCTCTGGACATTCTCGTCCCATTCCATGCCGTGGAAGATGCTCCTCGACGTCGGGTTTTGGCAGAAGGATATCGTCTCCGAAGACTCTCGCATTTTTCTTCAGGGCCTTCTGCGCTACGAGGGCGATTACCGCGTAACGCCGATGTTCCTTGGTGTCTCCATGGATACCGTTACGGGGAAAACATATTGGGAAAATCTGAAAGCGCTTTACAANNACAACAGCGCCGCTGGGCATGGGGAGTCGAACACGTCATGGCGCTGTACGAAGGGTTCCAACGGTCGAAGGGAATCTCGCTGTGGACGAAGGCGCGGTATTGGTTCAAGCATCTCGAGGGGATGTATACATGGGCGACGGCGCCGATTCTCATTTTCCTGATGGGCTGGTTGCCGCTCAATCTGGCAGGATCCGATCCTTCTGTCTTGGTTCAAGGCGCTCAGCAGACGCTTTCATGGATCATGGGTTTTGCGATGATCGGCATTGTCGCCACGGGTGTGCTGTCCATGTTTGTTCTGCCGGTGCGGCCGCACACGGTCAAGCGGTACAACTGGCTGATCATGGCGGCGCAGTGGGCGCTTCTGCCCGTGACGATCCTGTTGTTCTCCGCTCTTCCGGCGATTGACGCACAGACGCGCCTCATGTTCGGGAAGTATCTCGGCTTTCAAGTTACGAAAAAAAAACGCGGGTGAGTATGACTTCTCGAGTGTCTTTCAACTTGGTCACATGGAACGGAGCGCGGTACTTGCCTGATTTGTTTGCGTCGCTTGAAAACCGGACGCTGAAAGACATGGCTATTCGGATCGTGGACAATGCTTCCGACGATGGGACTATGGATCTCCTTCGGCACTTGCCAAACGCGACGGTGATTCGCAACGCCCGCAACCTCGGATTTGCCGCGGCGCACAATCAAGCCATCCGTCTCTCTTTGGACAAGTGGGCTGGGGAGGATTTGAGCCGATGTTATGTCATCGTTGCCAATCAGGATGTGGTTCTCACGCCCGAGTGTTTGGAAAGGCTCGCGCTTTCTCTTGAGGCCGATCGTTCAGCGGGGAGCGCGCAGGGAAAAATTTTGCGAGCGTTTCTTGAACATCCCGAAGATGACTACCTGGCTCAAACGATTTGCGCCGACCGCGTGGACTCGACCGGTCTTCGGCCATCCCGCTCGCGCCGCTTTACGGATCGCGGAGCTGGGGAACTTGACGATGGCCAATACGACGAGCCGGGGGAAATCTTCGGTCCGACGGGAGCGCTGGCCGTCTATCGCGCGAGCGCGCTTGAGAGCGTGCGTTTTGAGGACGAGTTTTTCGACGGCAACTTCTTCATGTATCGGGAAGATGTGGATCTGGCCTGGCGGCTTCGGCGCGCCGGATGGAAAAGCCTCTACGTTCCCTCCGCGGTTGCCTACCATCACCGCGGCTTGGCCGGGAGCGAACGGCCGGGGATCTTCGAGAGAATCAGCAATCGCCGAAAGAAGCGTCCGTTCCTCTCCATGCTTTCCACGCGCAACCACCATTTGACGCTTATCAAAAACCTGGGCGTTTTAGAGGCGGTGTTCTGGAGCCCATGGATTGGGTTCGTCGAAGGACGGCAGATGCTCTATGCGCTCTTCTTCGAGCCGACGGTCTTGCGCGGTCTCGTGTCGGGAATTCGTCTGTGGCCGCGTATGCTCGCAAAACGCCGCGCCGCCGTGAAAGCGTCTTCCGTCGGCTGGCGCGAACGCTCTAAATGGTTTTCTTGATTTTCGAGGTATGCTTGATCTCTCGATTCAAATCGTGCACTACAACACGCCGGAGCTGTTGAAAGAGACTCTGCGCTTTATTCGCTCTGCCGCTCCCCGTCTTTCCTACGAGATTCTCGTCGTGGACAATCATCCGTCCGCTCGGCTTTCACCGTCCTTTGCCGCCGAGTTCCCAGACGTGCGGTTTCTCTCCGCGCCGCGTCACCTCGGATTCGGTGGAGGGCAAAATTTCGCTTCCCGCTATGCGCGCGGACGGCAAATCCTTATCTTCAATCCGGACATCTTCGTTTCTTACGGAGATCTCGAAACGCTGACGGCGTTTCTCGATGCCCATCCGGACATCGGCATCCTCGGCGCTCAACTGCGCAATCCCGACGGAACGCTTCAGGACTCCTGCTATCGGTTTGACCATCCGTTTGTAAAAATCCTTCGACGCACGCCTCTGCGCCGTCTCCCGCCCGTCATGCGACTCATTGACCGCCATCTCATGCGCGATCACGCCCGCGATAGGATCATGGATGTGGATTGGCTGATGGGAGCGTGTCTTCTTCTGCGGCGCAACGTGTTTACGGATCTTGGCGGCTTTGATGAACGCTTCGTCATGTATTTCGAGGACATGGATTTGTGCCGGCGCATCTGGGAACGCGGAATGCGCGTTGTCTATCATCCGGGCGTGTCCATGATACACTATCATCGTCGCGAGGGTGCGCAGGGGCCGCTCCTTTTCCAAGTGTTTGTGCGAGCGAATCGCCTGCATCTGGTAAGCTATCTGCGCTATGTGAAAAAATATTTTCGTGTTCCCCATCCTCGCCGCGCATCCATATGATGTCTTTCTTCCGAACCTCTGCATCCAACCCCGTATTCCACGAGGCGTCGTCGCCTGGCCGTTCATCTTCCGTTTGGATGTGGATTCAGGGACTCGTCATCGTGCTGTTGATTCTTGTCATTGCGGCGTTTTTGGTTGCCGGACGCGCGCTGTCTGGAGCGATTGACGGACGCGATGCGGCGGCGCGGGCACAGGGTCATCTGCAGACGCTTGAGCTGTCTCTTGCGCTCGAAGATTTAGCTCAAGCACAGGCGTCGTTTGAACAAGCCGAGCGTTCGCTTCGGCTTCTCTCTCCGTTGGGATGGATTCCGGGGGCAAGGCGCAACCTGCTGGCCTTGCGCTCGCTCGTTCATGCCGCTTCCGTGTCGTCGCGGGTGTTTGGCAGAACGCTTGAGACGGGCGTCGAGGCGCTCACGTTGATCGGCGAGGATGAAGACTTCTTTCGCTCTTCCAATAAAAAAGGGGAGCTTCTTACGCGATGGACGTCGCTTGACCGCGAGAAGCGCGCGTTGATCCTCGCGCGTCTCAAGACGCGTTTACCCGCGTTGGAAGTTTCAAGGAACGATCTCCATCTGGTGCTTGAGGAACTCGAGGAGGCGTTTGCCAAAGAGGCACACCCTATCCTTGAACGCCAAAAAGACGCCTTGGCAGGAACTCTCCGTCTTGCGCAAGGCTCTCTGGAAACCTTCACGCAAGGCGTTGCTTTGCTCACGTCCGTTTCCGATGAAGACGGCGGGCGTGTGCTTCTGCTGTTTTTAAACGACAACGAGCTTCGTCCGGGCGGCGGGTTTCTCGGTTCGTTCGGGATTCTCACGCTGGATGCTGGCGCGATTACTAATCTCACCACCTACGACGTCATGGCGGTGGACGGTCCCGTTTTGGAAAGCTGGACAGAAGCCGTCCCGGAACCCTTGTCGGAGTATTTGAGCGTGCCGGCGTGGTTCTTGCGCGACGCGAACTGGTCGCCGGATTTCGGGGAGTCGGCAGAGCGTGCGCTAGCGTTATTTTCCGGAGAACTGGTGGCCGCCGGCACCGGAGCGGCCATAGACCCGAATCTCAAAATCGATGCCGTCGTCGGACTTACGACCGGCGTGGTGGCGGATTTTCTGCGCGTGTTGGGCGACGTGGAAGCGGGCGGAGAGCGGTTCACGTCTGACAATATTTCTGACGCTCTTGAAAATGCGGTGGAGTTTACGTTCGCCAATCGCGGCGTAACGCATGACCGGCGCAAAGACGTGATCCAGGACATCGCGGACATCATGCGCGAGCGTTTTGCTGCTCTCACGCTTTCGCAGTGGTCGGAGATTTTTACGTCGGTGGCGGTGCGCCTGCGGGACAAACATCTCCTGTTCTATGCTCCGGATGCGGACATGGAGCGCCTGTTTGTGCGCCAGGGATGGGCTGGCCGCGTGGCGGAAAACTTCGACGGAGATTATCTCATGGTCGTTGACGCCAACCTGGCGGCCTTGAAGACCGATCCAGCCGTTTCTCGAACGATTGAGTATCGTGTGTCATTGGAAGGAGACGATCTTGTGGCGTCCGTGGCGGTTGCCTATAATCACACGCGTCCGTTTGGCCCGAAGGTCACGCGCTACCGCACTTTTACGCGCCTTTACGCGCCGGAAGGCTCGGAACTTCTATCCGTGGAAGGGTCGCTCGCAAACGATGCACTCAAGAACCCATCGCTGACTCCCGACGTGCCGGTTGTTTCCGAAGAGCTTGGAAAAACGGTGTTTGGTGCGTTTGTATCTGTCGAACCTCTCACTCGCCGCACGCTCATGTTCCGTTACCGCCTGCCACGCCACCTGCGCGAAGCGGCTCTTCGCGGAAGCTATGACCTGCTTGTGCAAAAACAGCCGGGAGCCCGCAACCACGCGTTGACGCTCGACCTTGAATTTGATACAAAGCTCAAGCGGGCGGTTCCCGCGGAAGAGGCTGGCGAGTGGGGAGACACGCGCTACAGGTTGAACACTATTTTAGATCAAGATCTTGATTTCGAAGTTGACCTCTGACATGGCGGCATTTTTTCAAAAAAAGATCGGCATCGATCTTGGAACGACAACCGTGCTGGTCTATGTGCCCAAGCGCGGTATTATTATTCAAGAACCGTCGGTGGTTGCCATCTCCACCGTGGACAAGAAAGTTTTGGCCGTCGGGAAGGAAGCCAAGGACATGCTGGGACGAACGCCCGACACGATCGTCGCGCGGCGGCCTCTCAAAGACGGCGTCATTGCCGATTACCGGATTACGGAAGCCATGTTGCGCTACTTCATCAACAAAGCCGTCGGAGGGTTTCGGTTCTTTCGTCCGGAGGTGATGGTGGCCGTGCCCGGGGGCATTACGTCCACGGAGCGGCGGGCGGTGATTGACGCGACGCGGGCGGCCGGCGCGCGCGAGGCGTACGTCATCAAAGAGCCGATCGTGGCCGCGATCGGAGCGAACATTCCCATCGGCTCTCCCTCCGGACACATGATCATTGACGTTGGAGGAGGGACGGCGGAGATGGCCGTCATTTCGCTCGGAGGGATCGTGGCGTCGGAATCTGTGCGCATCGGCGGAGTGAAGTTTGATATGGCCATTCAGGAATACATCAGGCGCAAATACGGTTTGGCCGTGGGAGAACGTACGGCCGAAGACATCAAAATTCAGATCGGCTCGGCGATTTTTCTCGAGGATAAACTTTCTATGGAAGTAAAAGGACGCGACATGATTACGGGACTTCCCAAGATCATAGAGGTTACGAGCGACGACGTGACCACAGCCATCCAGGACCATCTGGAAGGTATCATCTCGACCATCAAAGAAGTGCTTCACAAAACGCCGCCGGAGCTTTCGGCGGATGTGATGGATAAGGGCATTACGCTCTCCGGAGGTTCGTCTCAACTGCGCAACTTTGATCAGTTGGTAGCGCAGGCCACTGGCGTGCCGACGTACCTGGCGGACGACGCCCAGCAGTGCGTGGCCAAGGGAACGGGCATTGCGCTTGAAAATCTCGAAGCCTACAAGCGGAGCATTTTTACAAATTAGTTTTTCTCCTATGCGTCTTGCGATTGACGCCGTGGCGGCAAATGAGAAGATTCGCACGGGGGCGGGGGAATACGCGTTTCGTCTTTTGACGGCGATGATGAAAGAGACATCCTCTTCGGAGGGGGTTTTTTTGTACACGGAGTCTCCGCTCCATGAAATGTGGCCTCAACTTCCAGAAAACTGGAAGAGCCGAGTTTTGCCCTGGCCTGTTCGCGGCTGGGTGGGGATCCGTTTGAACGCGGAATTGATTACGCACAAGCCGGACGTCGCCTTTTTTCCTTCCTCCGGCATTCCTCTTTTTGCGCCGCCTCGAAGGGACAAGAGCCATGCGAGCGTGGCGACCGTTCACGATATCGGTTTTGATCGTCTCCCGCAGTTGTATGCTCCGGTTGATCGTCGAAGACAGCGCCATGCTTTGCACGGGATGATCAAAAAATGTGCTCATCTTTTTGCCGTGTCGGAATTCACCAAGTCGGAGCTGACTCATCTGCATCATCTGGACTCGTCTCGTATAACCGTAACGCCTCTTGGCGTGAATGAGCAACTCTTTCAAAAAGCCGATCCGTCTGCCGTTGATCGGATTCGTCAAACGTACCATTTGAGCCGCCATTACTTTTTGTTTGTCTCACGCGTGGATGCGAAAAAGAACGTCGAAGGACTCGTCCGGGCGTTTACGATCTTCAAGGAAGCGCGAGGGTTCGGCGATCCCCATGAACTGGTGATCGCAGGGCCTCCCGGATTTGGGTTCCCCGATCTCAAGGCGCTCGTCGAGTCGTCTTCCGTGCGGTCCTCGATTCATTTGATCGGGCCCGTGTCCGAAGAAGAGAAGATTGCGTTGTACACCGGTGCGTTGGGATATGTGAACTTGTCGTGGTACGAAGGGTTCGGTTTGACGCCGCTTGAAGCGGCCGCCTGCGGGACGCCGTCCCTTCTCTCTGACATTCCTGCGCATCGTGAGGTGATGTCCGCCTCTGGCGGAGGTGAGGGAGCTCTCTACGTCTCGCCCAAAGCTCCAGAGGAAATCGCGATGGTATGGAAGCGGTTTGCCGAAGACGCGATTCTGCGAGAGAAGATCCTTGAGTCGGCTCGGGGGCGTTTGAAACTCTTTTCTTGGGAGCGGAGCGCAAAGGATACGTGGGAGATTTTGCGCGGCGTTCTCTCCCCTGACACCCTTTTTACCCCAAAACCGTTATGAATGACTTTACCAACGTTCTTATCGAAATCGGCCTTTCGGAAAAAGAGGCCGCCGTGTATCTCTCCGCGTGTGAACTTGGGCCTTCGGGCGCACAGGAGATTTCGCGCAAATCCGGAGTGAATCGCGCCACGGTGTATGTGTGTCTTGAGGCGCTCCAGAAACGGGGATATGTTTCCACGTCGTCGGTTTTGGGGAAAACCTTGTTTGTTGCGGGTCCTCCCTCCGAGCTTCTCGCGTCCGCCAAAGAGGAGGCTGATGCGGCTCGCAAAAAAGAAGCGCGGCTTGCGGAGGCTATGCCCCAGCTTGCCGCTCTGTACAACGTGGAGGGGAGTAAGCCCAAGGTGTTGTTTATGGAAGGCGTAGACGGACTTCGTGAACACCTGGCGGTCATGGAAAATTTGCGCGGACCCTATGTGCAAATCACCAATACGGACGATGCGGCAAAAGCGTTTACGGGAAAGGAATTTGACCGTGCGGACCATCACAGCCGTCTTCGCCAAAACGGGGTTGAAGGCCGCACGCTTCTCGTTACCGCCAAGCCGTTTGCACAGGTCGCTCTTGCGAAATTGCCGGTGGATGTGAAGCTCCTGCACGAGGAAGCGTTTCCGATTCATGGAGAAATCACTGTGCGGGAAGACGCGCTTCTTCTGCTTTCATTCAAGCTGGAGACGTTCGTAACGATCATTCGTTCAAAAACGCTGGCCAATACGTTTCGGGCGCTCTTCGAGCTGGCATGGAAAGGAGCGGAGGATCACCCGGGGTTCACCAAAGAAGAAAGAATGTCCTGGCCGGAAACCGGCCGCCTCCTCTAAAACGGAAACACTAATCCGTATCTAGGATTAATCCGTATCTAGGATAAGTATTAATCAATGTTTATAGACAAAATACTTATCCTGAGACAAAATACTTATCCTAGATAAGTATGAATCAATATCGAATTTATGGGACGAATGATTGAACTTGCAACAGGAGAGGTTTATCACATTTATACACGAGGCGTGGATAAGCGTCAGATGTTTGATCATGATTTGCATTATAAGAGATTTTGGGAATCATTGTATCTTTTTAATGACAAGAACTATTCGCTTCCAAGTAGTGATGTTGTCTATCGCGGTAGCGAGCTTCAAACTTCAATCGCTTTTGGAGATGTTCGAGAACGATTGGTGGACGTGATTGCTGCCAATCCTGTCGGAAATCACTTGCATCTCTGTGTCAAACAGCTTGTCGATAGAGGAATCTCCATACTCGCTCACCGTCTTTTTAAAGGCCATGCTCGTTATTATAATGTGGATACCGGAAGGGAGGGAAAATTGTTTGATGGACCTTTCAAAGCCAAACATGTAGATAGTCAGGCTTATCTTGAGTATCTGCCCATCTACACTCATCTTAACTCTCTCGATCGATATGGCATTCCATGGCGGGAAGGTCTTATGGATGCGGAAATGCGTGAACGCGCTTGGAAGATATTGGAGAATGATCCGTGGAGCAGTCACCATGTCTATATGGGACGATCGCAAGAACTTCAGGTTATTCATCCTAATATTCTTCAGGATACTTATCCTACTCCAGACATCTATAAGAGCGAGGTTATGAGAAGAATGGCTTCTGAACTGCCTTTTTCAGAATCACTTTAAATGAAAAATTACAAAATACGTATCTAGGATAAGTATTTTGCCTATAAACATTGATTAATACTTATCCTAGATACGAAAGTAAACCGGCCGCCTCCTCTAAGACAAAAACACTCTCGTAGATGACGAGGGTGTTTTTGTCTTGTAATTTGAGATTTAGAATTTGTTTGTCATTTGGCTCTTGTCATTTGGAGCTTATGTCATCACTTAGCTCTTCCAACTACCGGACTCAAAGATCTCAATAACTTTCCCCAATACCTACGAGAGACTCGTGGGGATTGGGGAAGGGCCGTGCACCGGAGTTTGGTGCACGGCGGCTCTTGAACTGCGGAGCGGGGCTCGACACAGGAGAGCAGGAGATAGGTCGCTTCAACGACGGCGGGGGTAGGCGACCGCTTGCACCAGATCGAGCAAGCTCTTTCCGATGGTGGGATCCTGCCGCACCCGCGTCTCGTTCACCTCGCGCCAGGCCTTCGAGAAATCGTCCTCGAGGGCGCGGACGCTCTCGTCGGGGTGGCCGCCGAGGAACTCCCGGATCTTCGCGAGGAGCTCACTGCTCTCTCGCGGGCCGGCCTCTTGATGCGAAAGCCAGGTGACGAGCTTCGGCTTTACATGGCTGTCCAGCCGGTACTCGTCCATGAGGCGCGCGGCCAGGCGGACGATGCGCACGAACCATTCCCGCAGGAGTTGCACGCGCAGGTTGGGGTCGCCCGACGTCCGCCAGCTCTCGAGCGCGGCGAACTGCGCACGGCGGTCGGGAGGCTTGGGGAGGATGATTCTCGCGTGCCGGAGCTCTCTGTGCACGTTGCGGACGAAGGCGTTGAACTCACTCCAGCAGGCGGAGATGAGCTCCTTATCCTTGTGCTCGTGCGGCGAGAGGGCGTCCATGCTCGCGGCAGAACTCTCGCGCAGGGCGTAGAGGACGACGAGGAAGAGTTTGCGGCCGTCGTTCTCACTCATGCCGAGCCCGACGGGCTGTCCGTCGGGAGCCGTGGTGGTCTCGGCTCGCTCGGCGAGAATCGGGAGGATGAGTGGGAGGGCGACGTTGGAGGAATCGAGTGCCCGTAGAATCTCTCGGATCCGTCCGCTCTTGTCGCGTCGGGCGATCTCCTCGACCTCGTCGTCGTTCGGGACGAGGCGTTCGAAGCGCGTTACGATACGCGTCGCCTGCTCTCGACGCTCGCGTTCGTAGGCGCGGTCGTCGAGTTCGGAGGTCGGATCCCAGACGGGATGGTAGGCGACGTCGAGGAAGCCAGGCTCGGGCGCGAGCCAGTGCGCGCCGATCTGCACGCGAGGAATCTCGAGCTCAGCCGCGTAGTCGGCGGCGAGGCGAGAACTTCCGCCCTGCTTGTGCACACCGAGCTTACGCCGTTCGCCCGGCGTGCGTCCGATCCGCAGGCCCCAGCGGGTGCTCGAGAGGATGGTGGTGCGAGGGAGGACTTCCTCCTCGGGGTCGTGCTTCATCGTGCACTCCTGCTGTAAGGCCGTTCCGCTTTAGACCGGCTCGGTGTCGTGAGGACGTATGGAGCAGGCGCAAACCATTCGCGCGTACCCATCCTCTCTCAAACAGAAACGCTCCCCACTCATTTGTGAGGGGACGTTTCATGGCTTGGTCTGTGAAAGACCCAGCGCTTGCGGCAAGAAGACTTGAGGGGATCCTGCAAAAGTCGATGAGATTGCGGAGTGTGGGCTGGCAGTCGTTGAAAACGTACTGAATGGTACGTTGAGACGATGCCTGGGCGCCCACAGGCCGCAAGCTCGCGACTTTTGCAGAGATCCCTTGTCGAAAAGGCGGGGTCCTGCAGAAGATGTGCTGCAGGTCACTGGGTGGTTACCTGATCCTCTAGCTGAACCACCAGAGGATGAGGACGAGGATGGCCACGGGCAGGGCGAGGAGCCAGTAGCCCACGACCCAGAGGAGGAGGCCGAGGCCGAGCTCGAGGGCGAGCAGGGTCCATGCCGCGCGTCCGATGGAGCGCGCGCCCAGGGCGCGGCCACGTCGTCGCAGAAGGGCGAGAGCGCCGCCGAAGAGGGCTGTGGGGAGAGCGAGCCAGGCGAGGACGCAGAAGACGTACTCGAGCCAAGCCGCCGGGTCGCGCCACGCAAGGTTGGCGTACGGCCCTCGGGGGGCGAGGAAGTCGGGCAGAGCTCGCAGGAGCTCTAAGAGGCTGTGCTCGAACATCGAGCGACCTTTCTCCCGCCAACTGGCGGATTTGCGAGTGGAAAAGGTAAAGAACGGAAGGGGAGAAGATACATGAAAATGGCCTTTTTGTCAATCGTTCTGTGTGTTATACTTTTCGCACCTATGGACACCGTCATCGGGCACGAGCCCGTCAAAAAGGCCTTTGAACGCTTGATCCTGAATGGTTCCTTGAGCCATGCTTATCTCTTCACGGGTCCCGAGTCCGTGGGGAAGACGACGCTCATGCGGATGTTGTCGGCTAGGGTTTTGGGGACGTCGGAAGAGAAGATCGCTGTGCATCCGGATTGTTCATGGGTGACCTGTCCTGTTGACGAGAAAACCGGAGTGCGTAAAACGATCCTGCCGGTGGAGTCCATCCGCGATCTGCGCGAGTCGCTTGCGATGAGCGCGTTCTCGGGCGGGTGGCGGGTGGCGGTCATCGAAGACGCGTCCGCGATGAATGCCGCCGCGGCCAACGCTCTTCTCAAAATGCTCGAAGAGCCTCCAGCACGCACGCTCGTCTTTCTCCGCGCCGCGCGTCCGGACGATCTGCCTCGCACGATTGTCTCGCGCGCGCAGGTTGTTCGCTTAAAACCTGTCGCCTCTCACGCCATCATCTCGGCGCTGGTTGAGAAGGGAGCCGGGATGAAGGAAGCGCAAGAACTCGCCCGCATCGCTTGCGGTCGCCCGGGCATCGCGCTTCGTTTTCTCCTCGACCGACAAGCGTATGCCGATTGGCGCGTGCAGACGGAAACCTTCCTGCGCCACCTGCATCTTGGGGTTGCGGATCGTCTTGCTCTCGCGAAGCATCTTTTGTCAAAGGATGAGCTGACACATTACGACCGCGGCCTGGCTGTTTTTCAAGCTTGGGAGTTTGTTCTTCGAGACGGCTTGCGTGCTCCCGAGTCTTCTCGCCGATCTGTGGGTGCTCTTGAAAGACTGGCGCAAAGTCGGGAAGCCTTCCGCCGCCACACGCCCCTTCAACTCGCTTTTGAACACGTTCTTCTTTCTTTTTAACCTCTTTTCTATGTCTCGTTCCTCTTTCTTTTCATTCTCGCTCCTCGCCGTCCTCATGCTCGTCGGAGCCGGTTGCTTCGGCAGAGGAGAAATTGACGCTTCCACCGATGGCGGCGTTTGGAAAAGCTTGGACGCCGGAGAAACATGGGTGCAATCCGTCGCGGTTCCGACGCCAGCGGGCGTGAACTCCGCCTCCGGCACGAACGTGCTCACGCTTGCCCACGACCCGAGCGATCATCTAGCTCTTTATGCCGGCCTCGAACGCGACGGACTCCTCTTCTCCTATGACGGCGCGGCAGGCTGGCAGAGATCGGGAGACGCGGCGGTTTCCTCCGGAGCGGTCACAGCCGTTGCCGTGGATCCGGCGGAGAAGTGCCGCGTGTACGTCGCGCGCGCCGAACGCATCTTCCGCAGTGAGGATTGCAATCGTTCCTACGAGGACGAGATTTACATTGAGACGAAACCTGGCGTCATCGTTACGGCCATTACCATTGACTGGTTTACTCCAAGCCAGGTGTATGCCGCCTTCTCCGACGGGACGATTCTGAAATCATCCGACCGCGGCGCTAAGTGGACGAGCGTGTTTCGAGGACGCCAAGCGGTAACGAGCCTCCTTGTCAGCCGCGCTGACAGCCGCGTGCTGTTGGCTGGCATGGCTGGAGCGGGGATGGCTCGCAGTGTAGACGGGGGAGAGACGTGGGAAGTGGTTCTCGATCCTCTGCGTCCTTACCGCGATGCCAACCGTGTGATCGCTTTGGCACAGGACGGGCAAGGATCGGTGATCTATGTGGCGACGTACTACGGGCTTCTGCGCTCCGTTGATCAGGGTGTTTCCTGGGAGCCGCTCAACCTTCTTTCGGCTCCCAATCAAGTCATGATCGGAGATCTAGCCACCGATCCGGCTAACCCAAATGTTATTCTCTACAGTGTCGGCGGTTCGTTATATAAAAGTGTGGATGCGGGCGCGAACTGGTCTGTTCAAAAACTTCCCACTCTGCGTTTTATCTCGGCGATCCTCTTTGATCGAACGAACTCAAACGTGGTGTACGTAGGTCTGCGAAAAATCGAATAGACGATATGCATCAATTTTTATCAACAAAAAAATCCGACTTTGAACGGGTACTCGAACATTTGCTGGGCGAGCTTTCGGGGTTGCGTACTGGACGCGCCCATCCGGGGCTCGTCGAGCACATCATGGTTTCGGCCTACGGCACTGAACAGCCTCTGAAGAGCTTGGCTTCCGTCGGCGTCCCCGATGCCCAGACGCTTCAGATCGAGCCGTGGGATCAGAGCCTGGTGAAGGATATCGAGCGTGCGCTTTCGCAGGCCGATCTCGGTTCAAGTCCCAACGTGGACGGCAAGATTCTGCGTCTCAAGATGCCGCAGATGACGGAGGAGAATCGCAAAAGAATGGTGAAGGTGGTGGGGGAGAAGCTTGAAGAAGCGCGCGTGGCGGTGCGCCAAGTGCGCGAGGACATTCGCCGCGATGTGTCAAAAGCGGAAAAAGAAAAAAACCTTTCCGAGGACGAGCGGTTTAAAATTTTCGACGAACTCGACCGGATGACAAAAGAGACGGTGTCGGCTATCGACGCGGCGGGGGAGCGGAAGGAGGCTGATATTATGACGATTTAATATGCCGGATGTTTCGATGGAAACGATTGTGAATTTGTGCAAGTCGCGTGGGTTTGTATTTGCTGGCTCCGAGATTTATGGGGGGATGGCGAACTCCTGGGACTACGGCCCGCTCGGGGTGGAGCTCAAGCGTAACATCATGAACGCGTGGTGGCAGAGGTTCGTCACGTCGCGCGGCGACATGGTGGGGATCGATGCGGCTGTCATAATGAACCCGAAAGTTTGGGAGGCATCGGGCCATGTGGACGGGTTCACGGATCCGCTCGTCGAGTGCAAGAAGTGTCATGAGCGGTTTCGCGCCGACCAAATCGATGTGGCGAAGTCGTGCACGCGTTGCGGTGCGAAGGATGGGTTCACGGATCCAAAGAATTTTAATCTGCTGTTCAAGACGTTTATCGGTTCCACCGAGGACTCCGCGTCGGTCGCGTATTTGCGTGGCGAGTTGGCACAGGCCATGTTCGTTGATTTGCCGCAGGTGCTCATGACGAGCCGCAAGCGCGTCCCGTTCGGTATTGCGCAACAGGGCAAGTGTTTTCGGAACGAGATCACTCCCGGCAATTTCATTTTTCGCACACGCGAGTTCAACTTGATGGAATTTGAGTATTTTGTGCGCGAGTCGGAATGGGAGACGTGGTTCGAATATTGGCTCGAAGAGATGAAGTCGTGGCTCGACTTCTGCGGCGTGAAGTGCGAGCATCTCGTGTTCCACGAAATTGAGGACGGCGAACGCGCGCACTACTCCAAGCGCACGGTTGATATCGAGTATCTGTATCCGTTCGGTCAAAAGGAGCTGTACGGGTTGGCGTATCGGGGAGACTACGACTTGAAACGCCACGCGGAGCACTCCGGCGCGGATTTGCGCTACACGGACCCAAAGACCAACGAGAAATATCTTCCGCACGTGATCGAACCGACGTTCGGCATTGATCGCACGGTGCTCGTGACGCTCCTCGAGGCATACACCGAGGAAGAAGTGTCGACCGTTCGTTCGACGTCAGGGCAAGTTGAGGAAAGCGAAACGGACAAGCGCGTGGTGCTGAAACTGCCGAAAGCGCTTGCGCCGTTCAAAGTAGCGGTTCTGCCGCTCTCGAAAAAGGATGAACTTTCTTCCATCGCTGGCTCGCTCTCGGGCCGACTGCGGAAGCGGTGGGCCACGGACTACGACGAGACGCAGTCCATCGGCAAGCGGTATCGTCGGCAGGACGAGATCGGGACGCCCTACTGCGTGACGGTGGATTTTGACACACTCGAAGATCATGCGGTTACGGTGCGCGACCGCGACACAATGGCGCAGGAACGCATTGCCATTGATGAGCTTGAAGCCTACTTCAATGAACGATTATAGGTCCTATACGACCTCTGTGACTTATGAAACCAGTCTTATTAAAGAATCACATCCCAACCTATCTCCTCCCCGCGCCCGGAACCGGCGCGGTCACGGTTTTGGTGCTGGTCAAAGTCGGATCTCGGTATGAATACGAAGCGATCAACGGCGCCAGTCATTTTATCGAACACATGATGTTCAAGGGGACGAAGAAGCGTCCGACCTCGCAGATCATCTCCCAGACACTCGACGCCGTTGGCGCAGATTACAATGCGTACACCGGCAAGGACATGACGGGGTACTGGGTGAAGATTGATCAGCGCCACGCGGGACTTGCGATTGATCTTCTGCATGACATGATCACGGACTCGACGTTCAAGACGCCGGAGATGAACCGCGAACGCAAAGTCATCATGGAGGAAATTAACATGTACCATGACAATCCGATGATGCATGTGGACGAGATGCTCGAGTCCTTAATGCTTGACGGCTCCACGCTCGGCTGGGAGATTGCCGGCGATCATCGGCGCATGCGGGAGATGACGCGCGGGGACGTGCTCGCGTTTCGCAACGCATACTACACGCCAGAACGGATGGTCATTGCCGTATCCGGAGCCGTGCCTGCGGACGCACGAAGACGGCTCGAACGGACGTTTGGCTCCTTGTCGCACGGCCGCGCCGTGCAGGAATTTGTCCCGTTCGGAGGTCCTCGATCAAGGCGCGGCGTGCGTGCGGCTGTGCAGTACAAGGAAACGAAGCAGGTTCAGCTCGCGCTCGGATTTCCCTCGATGGGTTCTGGCCATGAGGATCTGCCGGCGGCCAACCTCCTTTCCGTCATTCTGGGCGGTTCGATGTCTTCACGCCTGTTTTCAAGCGTTCGGGAGAAGAGAGGCTTGTGTTACTTCATTCGATCGAGTCTCTCCACCTATCAGGATACCGGCGTGTTCGTCATTCAGTCCGGACTCGACAAGTCGCGGCTCGACTTGGCGGGAAAGATTGTCATGCTGGAACTGCGCCGGATCGTAAAAGAAAAAGTCTCTTCCTCCGAGCTCAAACGAGCCAAGGACTACCTCGCGGGAAAAATCACGCTCGACTTGGAAGACTCTTCCAGCCGAGCCGAATGGTATGCGAAACAGCATTTGGCATCGGGAAACGCTTTGACGCCCGAGGAGAAACTGCGCCAGTATGGGATGGTAACTCCCGCGCATATTCAGCGCGTAGCGTCCGGCATCTTTGATCCTCGCCGCATGGGTGTTGCGGGCATCGGGCCGTTTCAGCGACCGATGGATGTGTGGAAATATTTCGTATGAAGTACGTGATCGCCAATTGGAAAATGTATCAAGGGACGCGTGGCGGCGCGGCGCTCGTGCGTGCCATGTTGCGCGCGTATCGGGGCAAGACCGATTTGCCGGAAGTCGTTGTGTGCCCTGGATTTTTGGCGATCGGGGAACTGCAAAAAGTTTTGTCGCGTAGCCGCGTCAAGCTGGGAGCGCAGGATGCGTTTTGGGAAGACGATGGCGCGCACACCGGTTCGGTTGGCCCCTCTATGCTGAAAGATGCCGGGTGCGAGTATGTGATTCTCGGCCATTCGGAGCGGCGTGCGGAGTTTGGCGAGACGAACGAGATGGTTTCAAAGAAAGTAGGGGCTGCTCTGCGTGCCAGTCTTCGCGTCGTGCTGTGCGTCGGAGCTGATATCGAGGGACCATTGCGCGGGAGTCTCGAGGGCGTTCTTCGCAAAGATGTCGGACGTCTTCTTGTGGTGTACGAGCCGGAAGGAGCCATCTCTTCGCAAGGCAGGGGAGCTGAAGACCTTGAGAAAGTCCTTGAAGCGTTTGCAAAAATTCGCGCCGTCCTCAAAGACCTGTTCAATGGCGCGGTATCTGTTCCGCTTCTCTATGGCGGGAGCGTTGACGGCGAGAACGCCTACACGTATCTTCGTGAAGATGCGATTGACGGTGTGTTGGTTGGAAGCGCTTCCGTGAAGATCCACCATATCACCGATATTATTGGAGCGGCTTTGCGCGCCATGAATCCTCGCGGCCTATGACTCTTCTTCTTGTCGTTTCGGGAATCGTCCTTCTCCTTTCTCTTCTTGTGCTTGCGGCCGTTGCCTTGCGGCACTTGCCGGAGTTGCGGGTTTTGAACATCGAGACGGACGTGCAAGCCAAGTCTCACAAAAAAAAGGAGGAGCTCATTCTTGGCCATCTTCTTCAGGGTTCCGCGCCGATGGCAAAGCTTGGCCGCGCCCTCAAGGGGACGACACAACATCTGCGCCGCATTGGGCGCCGTTCTGTGCATCGCTTGCGTGCGCTGGAATCTCACTATCAGGATTTGAAACGCCGGGGAAAACAAAAAGGAAACTTGTCCCAGGACGAGCTCTTGCGGGCTCTTGATGAAGCGGCCGCGCTGGTTCGCGAAGAGGAGTGGACGCAGGCGGAAAAGAAGTACATCGAGATTATTTCGTTCAATCCCAAGGAGGTGAAGGCCTACGAGCATTTGGGACGGCTGTATACGAAGATGGGACAATTCGATCAAGCCGATCAGTGCCTGCGGTTTGCCGCCAAGCTTCGCCCCGATGACGCGAGCGTGAGGGCGTCGCTGGGCGAGCTTTACATGGGCAATGGGCAGTGGACGCGGGCGCTTGAGGAGCTGGGGAGAGCGATCGAAAAGCGTCCGGGAAACGCGAAGTATCTCGACCGCTACATCGAGACGGCTCTTGCGCTCAAGAATATGGAGAAGGCACAAGCGGCTCTCGATCAACTCAAGGAATCCAATCCGGAGAATCAAAAAATCGTGGAGTTCGAGGCGCGGCTCAATGCTTTACGAGCGGAGTGAGGTTTGGTACCATCTCGGCGCGAAAGATCGAAACATAAGCCGCAGTAGCTCAGCTGGTAGAGCGCGTCCATGGTAAGGACGAGGTCTCGGGTTCGATCCCCGACTGTGGCTCCATGACAATTCGGGTCGGTACTCAAGCGGTCAACGAGGGCAGACTGTAAATCTGCTGGCATCAGCCTACGAAGGTTCGAATCCTTCCCGGCCCACCATTCGACTCGCTTTGCTCGCTCATGGTCTACGACCGATGAGAGGCGAAGCGAGTCGAATGCCGCCTTAGCTCAGTTGGTAGAGC
>DNYJ01000042.1 GCA_003505155.1 Candidatus Uhrbacteria bacterium
ACGAAATTCGGCGGCGGCGGAAAGCGAGGGCGGGCAAAAATTCATTCCCCCCAACCCCCTTTCTTTTTGCCCGCCCGAGCGTTCAGTTTCGGTTCTGCCGCGCGTAGCGCGGCTTCCTGTCAGTTTTTAGGAATTTCGGATAAAATGAGTTCGAGCCAAACTGTAAAGACACACCACAGACACCGCTTCGACGAGCGGTTTTTGTGTTACGATAGACGTGGTATGAATCTCGACTTTCGCCATTCCCCTCTTCTCACTTGGGCTGATCCATTTCTCTCCGATCATCCATCAGCACAGTTATACGTCGTCGGCGGGGCGGTGCGCGATGCTATCCGAGGGCGCGACGTAAAGGATGTTGATCTTGTGATCGGCGGAGTCAAGGCGGAAGCGCTCGAGGCGTGGCTTGGAGAACACGGCACGGTCTCCTTTGTCGGCAAGCGCTTCGGTGTTTGGAAGTTTGCCCCGCACCATGATCCCTCGAACCCGCAGATTGATATCGCCCTTCCCCGCAAAGACGTCTCCATCGGGGGTGATGGAGGCTACCGGCAGTTTCTGGTCGAGAGCGATCCTAATCTTCCCATCGAGGAAGATCTTGCGCGGCGAGATTTCACCGTGAACGCGATCGCTTACGACTGGCGGCGAGACGAGCTTGTGGATCCGTTCGGAGGACAGAGCGACCTCAAAGCTCAACTCATCCGCGCGGTCGGCAACCCCGCCCTGCGATTCCGAGAGGATTCCTCGCGCCTGCTTCGAGCTCTGCGCTTTGCGTGCACGCTCGGGTTTTCGATCGAGGAAAAGACGTGGAGCGTCCTCAAACAAATGACGCCGAGATTAAGTCTTGAAGCAGGCGGACGACGCATCGTCGCACGAGAGTTGATGGCGGAGGAGTTTGTTAAAACGCTTGAAGCGGATCCCGCGCGGTGCATTGAGTTGTATCAAGCGTCGGGCGCTTGGAACGAATTATTTTCGAATGGCAGTGCCCGTGGATTTACGGTCCCGGGATTTATCCGGCAAAGCCGGATCCGGCTCTGCCGGACAGATGTCGCTACAGATTTACAGATGTACGGATGGATACAGAGGGATACAGATAGCGATCGGCGGGAGCTTCTCTTTGTTCTTCTGTGTTACCGCGTATTCAAGAGCGCGGGCGAGACATACGACTGGTTGCATCTGTGGCGGTTTGAAACGGTTGCCGACGTGAAGGCTGTCGTAGCGGTCGTACGGGCGATGCAGACGGATCCCCGGCGAGTAAACCTCGCGCAAATCGAACGCCAGCTTCTGCCTTATCGCGAACTGTTCTCTCAAGCGCTCATAGCCACGAACCACCCTCACGCGAGACAGTGGCTTGATCGGCTCATCCTTGTGCAGAGAACTCATGACGCGCCTCCCCTGCTCGAGCGTATTGACCTCACAGATATTCCCGACGGTCCCAAGCGCGGGGAGATCGTGAACGCGGTGCGTAGCGCCCAGCTCGCGGGAGAAATCTCGACGAGAGAAGAGGCTTTGGCGCTTCTGAAACAATTCTAACCACCCCCTGCCCCTCCTTCAAAAGGAGGGGTGTTGCGAAATGCGAAGTTTGTGTACTCAAATCCCCCTCCTTTTTAAGGAGGGGTTAGGGGTGGTTGGCGTTACGACAGCGGTGAACGATCTTCGGATGGATCCGGTTTGGGTTGGGACATTCTCTGTTCTCGTCCTGGAAGAATCAACCGAGAGGATGAGAGACGCATGGCCAAAGCTCCCAGCAGAATAACGGCGGTGGCTCCTCCCAAAAACGCAAGTGTCAGTGCGACAAGAGAACAGCCAAAGAATCCAACAAAGCCCTCAACGTTGGTGCGGGAGATGTTCAGACACTCCGAGGACGACACTTCCGCATAGCGCATCCCCATCCACGCCGCCGCAAGCGCCGAGGCAAGGGAGAACAAGGAAAAGAGGCAGGAGAAGCGGAGTTTTTTTAAGCGTCCAAGACGAAACACAGACACGAGCGCGAAAAACGCTCCTCCGAAAATCCAATAGAACAAAAACCACAACCCTCCAAGAAGCAAAAGATACGTCCAATCAACGGTCATATCAGGCACGCCCCGCAAAAGCGACCAACGCGGCCGCGAACATGAAGATCCCCACGCCAAGGAGCACGATGGAGCCGTTTCTGATTTCGCGCCAATGCTTCCTTTGCCCNNGTACAAACAAAAAAACACATGGTAGGCCCGGCTGGACTCGAACCAGCGACCACCGAGGTATAAGCTCGGCGCTCTAACCAACTGAGCTACGGGCCTTCGTTTCCGTGTCTGTCCGCTTTCGTTCCGCGTTGTTCCACAACCAAAACAATGCTACCTTACTCAACATGATAAAGAAAATCAACGTGGAAGTTTCCTCACCGGAGCGACTCGATCTTTATATGAGCCGCGTTTTTGATTCCGTGTCCCGATCAAAATGGCAGAAGCTCATCAAAGAAGGGAAAATCACCGTGGACGGCAAGATGGTGCCGGTGAAGTTCCATGTCGAGCAAGGCATGACGATCGAGATCGGCGTTGACTTGGACGCAAAACAAGAACCGATCACTCCCCCGCCTCTCCCAGAGATTCTTTACGAAGATGCCGACGTGCTCGTTTTGAATAAGCCCGCCGGACTGAAAGTCCATGCGTCAAACAACAATGATCGAGGACCCAATCTCGTTCACGCGCTTCTTGCGGCGCGGCCAGAGGTCGCATCCATCGGCGATAAACCGGATCTTCGCCCGGGACTCGTTCATCGGCTCGACAAAGACGCCTCGGGAGTGCTCGTGGTTGCAAAGACCCAAGCCGCCTTCGAACATCTCAAAGCACAATTCAAAGAGCGTCGCGTGAAAAAAATCTACACGGTTCTCATCTACGGAAGCCTCCCGAAAGACCATGACCTGATCGAGTTCGAAATTCAGCGAGGAGGCGAGGGACGCATGGCGGCTCATCCCAAAGGTTCGGGAAAGGGTCGTGAGGCCAAGACCGAATACGATGTGCTCCAACGCTTTGCGACAACAACGCTCGCACGCGTTCAAATTCACACGGGACGCACGCATCAGATCCGCGCGCACTTCTTCGCGACCCAACACCCGGTGGTCGGCGACACGCTCTACACACGCAAAATGAAAAACATCCATCCCATCCCCCTTAATCGCCTCTTCCTCCACGCGGCGGAGCTCATGATCACGCTCCCCTCGGGAGAAGAAAAAACGTTCACAGCTTCCTTGCCCGAGGAGCTTGAGACGGTATTAGAATCGCTTTCATAACCTTTGCATCTATGCCTCAAGGACGACTCTTTCTTCTCACGGGAACCTCCGGCGCCGGAAAAACAACTGTGGCGAGGGAGCTTTTGAAACGCCATACGAATCTGCGTCGCGTCATCACCTACACGACCCGCGCGCCGCGCAAAGGCGAAGTGGACAGCGTGTCGTACCACTTCGTTGATGAGCCGGCGTTTCAAAGAATGATTGGCGAAGGCGCGTTCTTCGAGTGGGCCAACGTCTACAATAACCTCTACGGCGAAACGAAAGCCGATGTTGATGGACTCCTCGCCGAAGGATTCCATGTCCTCCTCGTCCTTGATCCGCAAGGTGCCAAAACGATTAAGGCAAGCGGCTTCCCCGCCACGGCGATTTTCCTTGACGCGCCCGACGACGCCATCATCCGCCGCTTGAAAGATCGCGGGAAAGATGATGAAGCCTCCATTCAAAAACGCATCAAGGACATGGCCTTTGACCGCTCGCATATTAAAGCCTGCGATCACGTCATTAAAAACGAAGAAGGCCGGCTCGAGACGACGATCAAACAGATTGAAAAGATCATGTACCATTTGACATA
>DNYJ01000037.1 GCA_003505155.1 Candidatus Uhrbacteria bacterium
TAAAAAATGGGGTCCTTGCCAGTTATGATTTCGGACATCGAACTTTTTAAGGAAGTATTTGGAATCCACCAGTTTGCAGAGGAGGTACTCGGGGAGAAAATTTAAGACGGCCATTAAAAGTCCGACTCCTAGGCTGCGACAGCCAATGCCTGCAACTGTTGCCACCCCCTCAATTCTTCCATCCATTGGTTCAAACAGATTCCCTGTGGGGTCACCATCGCCTTAGGCGGATTCCCAAAGTACCAAGTACTCAAACCCACACACAATTTCTTTCAGAAATTATCAGTCGTGTGTAGTTAGTAATGAGTAGTTGGGATACAGTATCAACGATCATGTGGCGACAAAAGAAACTTTTATACAATCTTGAGAGGTTCCGTCTATGAATGTGTTTCCTTGCTCGAGTTGTTTTTGGATGATGAAGTAATCGAACGTGAAGCGTACCAGGTTTTTTTATCGTGACTTCCAAACAATCTCTAAAATGTTGTTTGGTTTGATCCAGAGTCAGAAGACATGAAAGTATAAAAAGTCCATAGTTCGACCTGACCCCAACGTGATCAGCGGTTTTGTTGTATAATGGTTGCGATACAGGAGGTATGCCCGGCACGACAACGCTACATGGTAAGTCAAACTTGAGCGTTTTATCACGAACGGTGTTTTTCTGTTGTAGTCGTATTAAAAAGTATCCAGCGTTGTAGTATCGGGTATGCTTGAATCACTCTTTTTCGAAATCGGCGCGATTATTGTTCTTGCGAGTGTTTTGAGTTTTATGGCGTACGCTCTGCGCCAGCCTTTGATTCTCGCTTATATTGTGACGGGGATGCTAGCGGGCGCGAGCGTGCTGGGGCTTGCGACAAACCTCGAGGCGTTCGAAGCGCTTTCGCAGATCGGCATCGCCTTCCTCCTTTTCACCGTCGGACTCGGCCTCGACTGGCGCAAGATGCGCGATATCGGAGGGACGTCTCTTTTGGTCGGCTGTGCGCAGGTCGTCTTTACCGCGGCGGTGACGTATCCAGTCGCTCTCTCGCTTGGATTTGATACATACACCTCGCTCTTTCTCTCGGCCGCCTTTTCCTTTTCGAGCACCGTTATCATCGTGAAGCTCCTGGCAGACAAGGGTGATCTCGATACACTCTACGGCCGGTTGTCTCTTGGAATCCTCCTCGTGCAAGACGTGCTCGCCATGTTGCTTCTTCTCGTGCTTGGCGCGGTGCAGAGCGGAGACACGCTCGGGACGATTCTCGCTGTTTCAGTTTTCAAAGGTGCCGTGGCGATCCTCATTCTTGCGGCGACGAGCGTCTGGATCATTCCGCACGTCGTTCGGTACGCGGCGCGGTCACAGGAGCTCCTGCTGTTGTTTGCCATCGGTTGGTGTTTTTTTGTAGCTGGAGTTTTGACCGTATCCGGGTTCGGGATCGAAATCGGCGCGCTTCTTGCCGGCGTCTCGCTTTCCGGGACGGTATTCCATCGCGAGATCCTTTCGCGCGTGCGGCATCTGCGCGATTTCTTCCTCATCATCTTCTTTATCGTGCTTGGCACAAGTCTGGATCCAACGACCTTCGCCGGCCTTCTCCTGCCCGCGGCGATTTTCTCCGCGCTCATTTTTTTCGGCAAGCCGGTGCTCACGCTGATTCTCCTGCGCGCATTGGGACACCATCCGCGCACGGGTTGGCTCACCGGTTCCACGCTTGCGCAGATCAGCGAGTTCTCTTTCATTGTCCTTGCGGTGGGAGTGAGTATCGGTCTTGTGGAGAAGGAAGCCATCGTGCTTGCCGCGGCTGTCGGGCTTGTAACGATCGCCGGTTCGGCTTATCTTATCCAGTTCAATGAAAGCGTTTACAAACTTTTGCGTCCGCTTCTGCGCTGGGCTGAACCGCGAGTCGCTCGTCGCAGGAAAAAAACTCCAAAGCCCGCGGAAGTCGTTTTGATCGGCTGTCACCGCATGGGCGCTATCCTTCTTCCTGGGCTTCAGAAGCTTGGCCGGCGCATGGCGGTCATTGATTATAATCCTTCGGCGATCGACGAGCTCCGGACGATGAAGGTGCCGGTTTACTATGGCGACGCGGGTGACGAGGATTTTCTTGCCGACGCGCAAGTGCATTCTGCCAAACTCATCGTCTCGACGGTCCCCGACCTCTCCGTTACGACGTCGCTTCTCAAATACCTTCGTGGATCGGAGTATCGTGGCATCGTCATCGTGACGACGAAAGATGCGCGGGAAGCCGAACATGCCTATGATCTTGGGGCGACGTATGTGATCGTGGCTCCGGTTTTGGGAGGAGAAAAATTTGTGGAGCTGTTACAGAAGCACAAACTTGTCAAAAAACATTGGAAGCTTTTCGAGAATCCGATGCTACCATGACGAGGGAAATTTTGACTGCGGACAAAATGATGCGATCGGTTCATTTTGTCCGCAGTGTTTTTTCTTGTGGGAAACAGGTTTTTCAAATCTCCAACAGATGTCCCTGCACACCGAGCCATGCTCGGCGTTTTTTGTAATCGGGGCAGAAGCGTGCGACCTTCGCCCAGAACCGCTTGCCGTGATTTTTGTGGACGACATGAGCGAGCTCGTGCACGATGATGTAATCAATAACCTCATCGGGTGCCATGATGAGTCGCCAGGTAAAGGAAAGGCGATTGTCGGGCGCGCATGATCCCCACGTATGCCGCGCATTTGAGAGACGGACGGCTCCGTGTTTGACACCCATGCGTCGGGCATACTGCGGAACACGCAGGGAGAGATGTTCTCGAGCCGCTTCTTTATACCGGCGCTCGAAGAGCTCTCGTGCACGGAACCGGTCTCTCGCCACGAGCTGGAACGTCTCACCGAGTACGAGCGAGCGCGCGCCGCGTTCGACGATTTCAAGTTTTACTTCCGCGCCTCGCAGAAGAAAACATTCGCCGTCGCAAAACGTGCGGTTCGGGCGCCGTCGCTTCAACATTTCTTTCACCCGTTTTTGAACCCAAGCTTCTTGCTTTGCGACAAAGGCTCGAATTGCCGTTTCCGACATTCGTTCCGGCGCCCGCACGGTCACACGTCCATCGCGTCCGACTTGAATCGCGATCGTTTTTCTCCGCGGACTTCGGATCAGAGGGATCGTTTCGATGTTCATCAGGTTATTATACAACGTCGTAGGTCACAGGAGTGGTTTGTGCACAAGGCAGACAGGCGTACGAACGATGCAGATGTTCCTGTCAACGGGAAATAGAAATGT
>DNYJ01000027.1 GCA_003505155.1 Candidatus Uhrbacteria bacterium
CAAGCTCGCGACTTTTGCAGAGATCCCAGATACCAATCGGTGCGTTGAGTCTCATCCGTGCGGATGGTGCAACGGGACATGTTCGAGTTTATTTTCGTAAGAAAGCGGGAGAGCGTCGCGGCCACCTAACAGACACGTCAGATAATGTTCCGAAGGCTTGAGGCTGTGACGGACGATGTTCGGATTGCCAACATAGACGACCGCTTCGTGTGCGCCTTCATCCGTATGCACCTTCATGGTCGCGCGGCCATACGTCTCCGGATAACCTTCCTGATGATCAAGCTCCGCAAAACCGTCCTTGGTCACTTCGGTATACAGCACCCCATGAACCGTGCCGCCGGGATGAGGTTGAATGTCGGCAAAACCGATATCGGGATCGTTCGGCCACGGCACATCAAACACGATCATATAGCCCTTGATCCAAGCTGGAATCCGGCGAGAAGACTTCGAGAGTCTCCCTTTCATCACGGAAGGATCCATGTTGCAACCGTAGGCAAAGTAATTCATGCGTGCAGTATACCACGGCTCGCTCACGCTCTTACGCCACGCCGGCACGTTTGCGTTCAAACTCTTTCAGATATTTTTTGCGAATACGGATGGACTTGGGAGTCGCCTCGACCAGTTCATCCTCGGCGATGTATTCCAGCGCGCGCTCGAGATCCATTTCGAGCGGCGGCGTGAGCTTGATCGCCGCGTCGGATCCGGATGCCCGCATGTTCGTCAGCTTTTTCTCCTTGATCGGATTGACCGTCATGTTTTCTTTCATGCTCATCCCGATCACCATACCTTCATAAACGTCCGTGCCGGGCCCCACAAACAGCGGCCCGCGATCCTGCAGGCCGTCGAGCGAATAGGCCGTCGTTTTCCCGTCGAATCCGGAAATGATGGAGCCCGTCGAGCGGCGTTCAATGTCACCTTTGTACAGCGCATAGTGCGAGAAGATGTGAGAAAGCGTGCCCTCGCCTTTTGTGTCCGTCATAAATTCCGTGCGGTATCCCAAAAGCCCGCGCGTCGGAATCACGTATTCGAGCCGCGTCGAACCGTTCGCGGACGCCATGTTCGTCATCTCTCCCTTGCGTTTGCCGAGCTTCTCAATCACGACACCGGTAGATTCGTCAGGCACGTCAATCGTCACACTTTCATAAGGTTCTTCTTTCGCGCCGTTTTCTTCGTGGAGAACGACACGCGGCTGGCCGACTTGCAATTCGAATCCCTCGCGGCGCATCCGTTCGATGAGAATGGAGATGTGCATTTCCCCTCGGCCGGAGACGGTGAACACGTCGGCCGTTTCGGAAAAATCAATGCGAAGCCCGACGTTCGTTTCGATTTCCTTTTTGAGACGCTCGCGAATCTGCCGCGACGTTACAAGCTTCCCTTCCCGTCCGGCAAACGGCGAGTTGTTCACCATGAAATCCATCTTGAGCGTGGGGGGATCAATCGCAATCGTGGGCAGAGCTTCCGCCGACGGATCCTCCGCAATCGTGTCGCCGACATAAATGTCGGGAATGCCGGCAAGCTGGACAATGTCACCCGCCTCCGCCTCATCCACTTCGATCTTCTGCAAACCGCGATGCGTAAAGAGCTTTGTAATCTTGTGAGACGCTCGAGATCCGTCCGGCTTTATCACCGTCACCGACATGCCGGCTTTAAGTTTTCCCTCATAGACGCGGCCGACCGCAAGACGCCCAAGATAATCGTCGTAGGCAAGGTTGGCGGGCTGCATGCGCGCGGGCGCCTCAAGGTGATGCAAGGCCGCTGGCACGGCAGAGAGAATGAGGTCAAAGAGCGGCTGGAGATTTTGCGAATCGTCGAGAATGTCCATCTTGGCGATGCCCGCTTTGGCGTTCGTATAAATATGCTTGAAGTCGAGTTGGGCATTGCTCGCGCCGAGCTCCACAAAAAGATCGAAGATCATGTTCAGAACTTCATCGGGACGAGCCGTCGGCTTATCAATCTTGTTGATGACGACAATGGGCTTGAGTCCGAGCGCGAGCGATTTGCGAAGCACGAACTTCGTCTGCGGCATAGGGCCTTCGTAGGCGTCAACAAGAAGGAGCACGGAATCCACCGTCCGCAAAACGCGCTCAACCTCGCTCCCGAAATCGGCGTGGCCTGGCGTGTCCACGATGTTCACTTTCACGTCGCCCAAAACAATCGAAGCGTTCTTGGCATAAATCGTAATGCCGCGCTCACGCTCAAGATCGTTGCTGTCCATCACGCGCTCCATAATTTCTTCCCGATCCGAAAATGTGCCCGACTGCTTGAGCATGGCGTCCACAAGCGTCGTCTTGCCGTGGTCAACGTGCGCGATGATGGCAATGTTTCGGAATTCCATAGCATTTGAAAGCGCGATGATAGCACGTGAACCGCCTTGACGCAATGGTAAGGGGTATGATGAGGTATGCGAGCTGGGATCGAATACAGGCCACCTCGACCCACACATGGAGATCCGATGACCAAGCCCACCAAGACCAAGGTTCAGTTCAACTTCAAGGTCAACGCAGATGTCGCGGAAACGCTCCGCGCGATGGCCAAGGCGAGGCGAATCCCGGTAGGCGGTCTCATCGAGAGCTTGTACAAGCGGTGTCAGGCGCAAGATGAGGGACCTGAAGCGTTCCGGAAGTACGTGCGCGCGGTTCGATTGCGGACCGTCAGGACCAGTAGACCCCTCACGGAGGAGCTCAAGGCGGTCATGACGGAGCTCGAACCCCATCTCGACAAGATATTTTTTGAGGAGTTCCGCTACCTCAACGACGAGAATACTTAGGGGGAATGTATAAAATCTGATTCGGTTCAATAGCGGTCGAGCCGAACCCCTCGCCCAGCGTGGATCACACGCTGGGACTTCATTTGGAAAATTGGGAAGAATGGGGTCAGGTCGGGATACGAGATTTTTTGAATTTAGAAAATCCCATATCCCGACCTGACCCCATTGTCCACAAAACCTAAATTCGTCCTATGAAAAACACCACCATTTCCATGTGGTGTTTTTCTTCGCCTCGATAGCAAGAGAACTGGGTGGTTGTTTACTCTTCCGCCAAATTGCGCTTACTGAAAAGCTCGATTGTCCATGAGAATGCGACGCGAAGTTTGTTGGAGAGGCCGGGAGTTTTGAAGAGGTAGACGGTGCGCCACACGTACCAAACCGGCACGCCCGTGATGGTAAACGGACCGATGCGTCCAGCGCCGTCGCCGTAACCAAAGGAGACGAGAAGCCCCCGCACGCGCGGCGCATAAGCGCGCAGTGGCCGGCGCGACCTTGCGCGTATGATGTTCTCGGCAACCACTTCCGCTTGCGCCGTCGCGGTCTGTGCGAGCTTCGGGATAGGAACATCCTCCAGATGAATCACATCCCCGAGCGCAAACGCATGCTCTTTGCCCTTAACGCGCAGATGAACGTCCACCTCGACATGCCCGCGCTCGAGCGCCTCGGATGCATCCTTGAGACAATCCACGTTTGGAGTGACACCAGCCGCCATGATCGTGAGATTGGAGACAAATGATCCACGGTTCGTCTCGACCGTCTCCGCCGTGAGACGTTCTGCGGCTGTTTCGAGTTCCACCGCAATCCCACGCCGATGAAGACGCTTCATGGCACGGCGTTGAATTCCCTCCGGAAATATCGGGAGGATGACATGCCCAAGCTGGATCACGCGCAGATGATACCGGAGGCGCGGATTGTTGCGGCGTAATTGTTTCAAAAACAACTCCATTTCAAACACGAGCTCGATTCCCGTCGGCCCTCCGCCGATCACATTCACGTTCACTTCCCCGTCCACCCCCTGTCCAAGCTCGATCATGCGCTTCTTGACTCTGGCGGCATCCTCGATGGATTTGAGCTCGAACGCGTGCTCGCGGCCTTTGAGATCATAAAAGTTCGTCGAGGCGCCTGTGGCGATCACGACATCGCCGTAAGAAACCTCGGCTCCTTCGACGAGAACGACGCGCCGATCAAAATCCACCTTCTCAACTCGCCCTCGGATAAATGCAAACTTTCGATTTTTGAAAAACGAAGCGTACTCGAACGTGATGTCGTCCGACGTCAAAATTCCCGTCGCCACCTCATGTAAGAGCGGCGTGAAGGTGAAATAGTTCGTCTCGGAAATGAGCGTAACGGGAATGTCGAGCTTGAGAAGACGGCGCGCAACCGACACGCCGCCGAACCCGCCGCCAACAACCACTACAGGATGTTTTGTATTCATACAGTCGTACGCCATGATAGCACATGGGCATCACACCTTTGAATTCAAAGGTGTGATCTGCCACAACCGACCAACTGCCTAACCTTTCAATTGAAAGGTTAGTTTG
>DNYJ01000012.1 GCA_003505155.1 Candidatus Uhrbacteria bacterium
GGACATTATCATTTCCCGCCGACACGATGCAGATGTTCCTTGACAGAACCTCTCGACTCGGCTAGGGTTTTTTTCTTGCGCTCGGTTTCGGGCGCATGGAGGAAGAGAGGCAGAGATGTCCGAGACGCGCCGCGTCGTGATGCTCTACATCCGGATCGGCAACTGCAACTTGCTTGCCGAAGGCCGCAGGCCGGTCAGGCATCCGTTGCCTCCCAAGGATTGGGTGGCCAAGGTCATCCCGATTCGGCCCGATGTCGCGGTTGATCTCGAGACTACCGCTGGTCGTCGCGATCGTTGTCCGGAGAGCCGCTTTGACTTCCTGCGAGGAGCCGTGCTCCTCGAGGCGCACTTGCCCTTGACAGGGACGCCAGAGATGAAGCTTCGGCTGAAGACTCCGGTCTCGAGCACCAACGATGCCTTCGTCGTCGCGGCTCGCAAGTGCCGCGTGATTTGGACCGATCGTTGTGACTTCGCCTGGATCCATCGAATCTTGGGTGTCACGGTTGTCGCGCAAAGCGATGGACGTATCGTTTCCTTGCGACTTGCCGCGAGGCGAGCGATAGATGTCAGCAGGTGGGCCGACGATCAGTCGTTCGAGCTCGGCGGAAACAAGATCGCGTTGCCCTCCGCGGGCAATCTCATCGTCGCCTCCGGCTTTGACGGCGAAGAGATGGTCTCGACCGCACAACTTCCCATCCCGAAGGTCTCTCGGGTCTCCTAGTTCCGCTTCCTTCGAGAGCGGGATCCAGCCTCGACACGATGTCGAGGTCTTCATTTTAAAAACGAGAGTTGGTATACTTTGAATCTATGAGATTTGGAAAAAGAGACAGAGAGCCTCACGGATCTGAATCCGACGATGAGATCTTCTTCAAAGTTGTTAACGAAGACACAGGTGGCAACGAGGGGGAGAAAAAGCCGGAGTCGGTGCTTCAAGATGTTGGGGAGAAGGCGGCGGAGAAAAAGCACACGGAGAGACTTGCCAGGAATTTTCTCGAGGCGCAAGAGCAGGTGGATCAGGCTGTACGGGATCGTCAAGCGGGAGTGGGGAAGCTCTTTGCTCTCGAGCTGGCTTTGAGAGCTCTTGCTCAAGCTAAAGTCAAACAAGCACAATATAATCTCGACTTGAGGAAGGGGACGGAAGCGATGGTGGACCGGGCGATTGCTGAACTTAGACGAGCGGAAGACAATCTGAACGATTCCCAAGCCGGTGCCGAGGCTCTGGCTGATTATCGTGCTAAAGCCATTGCCAATGGAGGCATTGACGTGGGAGGTGAAAGCGCGTTACAGATCGCGGGGCAGAGACGCAGAAGGGAAGCGGAGCTTGACACGCCCAATTAGCACTCCTATAATGCGACTGCTAATTTTCTTTTATGAACGAGCGGCAGGAACAACTCTTGAAAATCATCGTTGATTCGTATATCGAGCGCGCCGAGCCAGTCGGTTCAGCGTTTGTGGTAGACAACTTTGATCTGGATGTTTCGCCGGCGACGATTCGCAACGATATGGCGGCGCTCGAGGAGGACGGCTACATTTGCCAGCCGCATGTTTCCGCCGGCCGCATCCCGACGGAGGCCGGGTATCATGCGTACTTGAACCGCTTCCTCAACGCGAAGCCCCAGCCGACGGCGAGGCGCAAGCTCGAACGAGCTTGCGGAGAAGAATCTGCTTCGGAGGATGCTCTGAAAGACTTGGCGCGCGAACTCGTCGCGCTTTCGGGAGAAACCGTCGTGCTCTCGTTCGGTCCTCGTCGCGTGTACTATGCCGGCCTCTCCAATCTTTTCCAGAAGCCGGAGTTTCAGGATCTGGCGCTTTTGCAAATGCTCTCTTTGAACATTGATCAATTTGAGAATGCACTGATTGAACTTGCGGAACTTTTGGCTGACGAGCCGCGCGTCTTTATCGGCCGGCAAAATCCATTTGGGAATCAGATGTCCTCCGTGGTTATGCGCTATCGGGTGCCTCAAGCCTCGGGCGTGCTCGGTCTCGTGGGACCTATGCGGATGAACTACGGCCGCAATATGCAACTCTTGCAGACGACGCAGGAGGTGTTGGAGGAGGTATTTTCGTAAATCGTATGACAGAGAAAAAAGATTCAAAAACCTCGAAGGCTTCAAGGGCATCAAAGGTGGTCGAGGAACTTGAGATGAAGTGCGAGGAGTATCTCGCGGGATGGAAGCGGGCTCTTGCCGATTACGACAACTTGAAACGAGACCTCTCTCGTGAGCGCGATGACATTCGGCGGTATGCGATGGAACGTGCGGCGGAAGGATTCCTCGGCGTTCTCGAGCACTTTGATCAAGCGATGAAGCACGAACCTGATCTCTCCTCCTGCGACAAGGATGTAAAGAAAAAGATCTTCTCATGGCTCTCCGGCATCATACATATTCGCACAGCGATGGTCGAAGAGCTCAAAGCGCTGGGGCTTGAAAGCGTTGAACCGGAGATCGGTTCTCCCTACCTGCCGCAGATCCAAGAATCGGTCGGAGCCAGAAAAGAGGAGGGCTCGAAATCCGAACACATCCTCGAAGTCGTCGCGCGCGGATGGAAACTCGGAGAAAAACTGCTGCGTCCTCCCCGCGTTATTATAAGCGAATAAAAAATGTTTATGCCAAAAATCATCGGAATTGATCTTGGAACGACGAACTCGGCGGTTGCCGTCATCCTCGGCGGCCAGCCGAAAATTTTGGAAAACAAGGAAGGCCATCGTACCACGCCTTCTATTGTCGCCGTTTCAAAAAGCGGCGAACGTCTCGTGGGCATTTCGGCTAAGCGTCAAGCGGTGACAAATCCCAAAAACACACTCTTCTCGATCAAACGTCTCATCGGCCGCCGCTTCAGCGACGACGAGGTGAAACGCGATATGAAGATGATGCCCTACGACATTGTCGCGCGCGGCGAGGGCGTTGGCGTGAAACTTGGCAACCAGGAACACACGCCGGAAGAAATCTCCGCGATGATACTTGGAAAACTCAAAGCCGACGCCGAGGATCGTCTTGGCGAGAAAGTCGAAGGGGCGGTCATTACCGTGCCGGCTTACTTCGACGATGCTCAACGTCAGGCGACCAAAACCGCCGGCGAGATTGCCGGCCTCAAGGTGCATCGCATTATCAACGAGCCAACCGCGGCCGCGCTGGCATATGGGTTCGACAAGAAAAAGGGCCAGCAGATTTGCGTTTACGATCTTGGCGGAGGCACGTTTGATGTCTCCATTCTCGACGTGGCGGAAGATACGGTGGAAGTGAAGTCCACGAACGGCGACACACATTTGGGCGGAGACGACTTCGATCGCCGCGTCATTGACTGGATCATCGAAGAATTTAAAAAAGAGGAGGGCATTGATCTTTCAAAAGACGCGCTCGCGCTTCAGCGCATCAAAGATGCGGCCGAGAAGGCGAAGATTGAACTTTCCACCGCGCAGGAATCCGAAATCAACCAGCCGTTTATCACATCAGGAGCGGACGGTCCCAAGCACCTGGTGATGAGGCTTACGCGCGCGAAGCTCGAAGAGCTTGTGCACGATTTGGCGCAGAAGACGCTCGAGCCCGTGAAGAAAGCGCTTTTGGATGCGAAGATGGGGAAAGAAAGCGTCGAGGAAATCGTGATGGTGGGGGGGATGACGCGTATGCCGCTCGTGATGAAGCTCGTCGAAGACTTCTTCGGCAAGAAGGCCAACGTGAGCGTCAATCCGGACGAGGTGGTGGCAATGGGAGCGGCGGTTCAGGCTGGCGTGCTTCAAGGCGAAGTGAAGGACGTGCTCTTGCTTGATGTGACTCCGCTCTCGCTTGGGATTGAGACGTTGGGCGGAGTGATGACGAAGCTCATCGAGCGCAACACAACGATTCCGACCTCCAAGTCTCAAACCTTCTCGACCGCCGCCGACAATCAAACAAGCGTCGAAGTGCATGCGCTTCAAGGCGAGCGCGAAATGTCGGAAGGCAACAAAAGTCTCGGCCGCTTCATTCTTTCGGGCATTCCCATGGCGCCGCGCGGCATTCCGCAGGTGGAAGTCTCCTTCAACATTGATGCGAATGGGATTTTGAAAGTCTCCGCGAAAGACAAAGCGAGCGGCAAGTCGCAGGAGATTACGATCCAGGCTTCCACGGGGCTGTCGAAGGAGGAAGTGGAAAAAATGAAGAAGGACGCAGAGGTGCATGCCGAGGATGACAAGAAGAAAAAAGAGCTGATCGAAGCGCGCAACTTGGCGGACACGATGGTGTATACCGTCGAGAAGATGCTTGCAGAACAGAAGGACAAGATTTCTGACGATGAGAAGAAGACGATCGGAGAAAAGCTCGAAGCGCTCAAGAAGGTCAAGGACGGCGAGGACAAGGAAGCCATCAAGAAAGCCGCGGATGAACTGACGGAAGTTTCGCACAGCGTGGCGGCGAAGATGTACAAAGAGGAGAAGTCAGAAGTTGGAAGTGAGAAGTCGGAGGGAGACAAAACAGAAGGGGAAGAAAAAGTCGTGGACGCGGAGTTTAAGGAGAAGGGAGATGATAAGAAGTAAGCGGCGTAGCCTCCCCTCCTAATCTAGGAGGGGAATAAAAGGGGAGGTATAAAGAAAAGATTCTTGAATACCCCTCCGTCCCCCGCATGACGGGGGACACCTCCCCTAGATTAGGGGAGGAGGCGAGAGGCGAACCGATCAACCGTGTTGACGTAGTGCCAACGCCCTGTCAAGCGTATGTTAGATAAAGACGGACTTAATTCAATTACTTGGACTTACAGACGAAAGAAGTATGCGCCAGCCATAGCTCTTTCCTTTAGTATTATTGTTGCTTGGATTGCTCTATCTCAACACCTCATTCTGTTAAATGTTCATGACAGCTTTATTAGTCTTGGTGGTACGTTGACGATAGCTCTTGTTATCGGTTTCTTTGCTAAACCGTTTCTGGCACAAAAGAGAGAAACAGTTATTGTAAATGATTTGATTAGTCAGGGTGCGCTTTCTTTTGTAGCTAGTACCAACTACGTCCATTACCAGTACGGCCACAATAAACTTGCCTGTGAAGAACTATTAAAGGAGGATGTGATGATCGTGCCATTAGGGATGATTGAATTTTCAATGACTGGTTTTGAAGCTATTGGAAAAGTGATTACGCCTCAGGTGGTTTCGAGAACGACTCATATATTTCTGGGTTTGGATCAAGTTAACGCGGAATTGTTTTTCCAGACAGCTATGCGGACGATCATGCAACTGAGGCTGATTGAACGCGATATTATAAGATTTGGTGATATCTTGCGTCAGATCCATCGTGGGGACAAAACCTTGCAAGAAGACGAAATAAGACGTCGTTACAAAAAGTCTCTTGAGGCTTATCTAGGTTTTGGAGAAAGTCTTGCTAACTTAGATAAGATTGCGAGAACTGTGGCTCCTGTTGCGATACGGGATATGAATAAGATTATTGAAGCTTACGAAACTATGGAAGGTGGATTAGAGTCAGTTACTCCCTTGCTAGACAGAAACTAATGTGTCCATTGAATTCCTCCTCCTCAAAAAAATTGAAATCGCGACGGGGTGTGCCAAGAAACTCGTTTTTCCCGTTCCGGAAAGCTGTGACGCTTCTTCACGGCTTTTTGGCTTTATCGCGCAGTACCACTTGATCTCATGGGCGGTGATCCTTTTCTTTTTTCTCATGCTCCTCATGCTCGCGCTCAACTTGAAGAAATGATATGGCCAAGGAGTACTACAAAATTCTCGGCGTGGAAAAGAACGCATCGCAGGACGAAGTGAAGAAGGCTTTTCGGAAACTTGCTCATCAACATCACCCGGACAAGTCGGGCGGCGACGAGGAGAAATTTAAAGAGGCCAACGAGGCGTATCAAGTTTTGAGCGACCCAGAGAAACGCAGAACGTACGATCAGTTCGGCTCGTCGGCTTTTTCAGGCGGAGCCGGATCTGGCTTTGCCGGAGAGCAAGGAGAAAACGGATTTGGAGGCGGAGGGTTTGGCGGCTTCGGGCAAGGGTTCGAGGGCGTAGATCTTGGAGACATCTTCGGCGACTTGGGCGACATTTTTGGGTTTTCCACCGGAGGCGGACGAGAACGTCGAGGAACGCCGCGCGGCGCCGATATTCAAGTGGACATGGAGCTTTCCTTTCACGATGCGGTGTTCGGCGTTGAACGCGAGGTGAGCGTGACGAAAGCCACCGCGTGCGAACGCTGTGCCGGACTTGGCGCCGAGCCCGGGACGAAGATGAAGGATTGTTCGGCTTGCGGAGGATCAGGTTCGGTCGTTCATCGAGAGCGCACCATGCTTGGCACCATGCAAACGCGTCGCGTCTGTTCGGAATGCCACGGCGAAGGCCGGATGCCGGAAACGGTTTGTGCGAATTGCCGCGGCATCGGGCTTGAGCACAAGAGGAAGACCGTCAGTGTTCAGATGCCATCCGGCGTGAGGGAAGGCGACATAGTTCGTGTGCGCGGAGGCGGCGAGGCGGTGAAAAGCGGAACGTCGGGCGACTTATTCTTGCGCATACACGTCCTGCCTGATCCACGTTTTGAACGCGACGGCTTCACGCTTCGCTCCCGCGTTGAGATTGGCTTCCGTCAGGCGGCTCTTGGAACGGAAGTTGATGTTGCTGTTGTGGACGGCGGGGAAGTTACGCTCAAGATTCCTGCCGGCGTGCAAAGCGGCACGGAGCTTCGTCTCAAAGGCAAGGGCGTGCCTCAAGGCCATATTCGCGGCGATCACCTTGTGACGATTCAAGTGGTTACCCCGAAGAAGCTGTCTCGTCATCAGAAAAAACTTTTNNCTCAAAAAGTTCAATCCGATCGCGAGAACGCATACGGTTTACAAAGAAACGAAGTAGTGCAAAAATCGAGCTAATGGCTCGATTTATTGCTTATTTTTTCGCCAAACGGTTGACAAAAGCCCATTTTTATGGTAGCCTGCGGTGTTTTTAGACCCTATGAAATACGAGTTAGGTCAACAAAAATGGCATCTTCCAATAATGATTTTCATCTTTGGATGTTTGTTGGGTTTTGGAAGCTTTGTTTCATTTGCTGATGCGGCCTCTTTTACCGTCAACTCTACGGATGATACTTCCGATGGATCCTGCGACCATCCATTCTTGAGTGAGACTATTGACTGCACTCTGCGAGAAGCTATTCAATCGGCGAATGACAACTCTGGTGTGGACAATATTTCTTTCTCCATTGATTCCAGTTTTGAGGATGACGGTTCCGGTCAGTGGGAGATTTCTCTTGAAACAGCCATCCCAGACGTTACGGATCCGGTCATTCTTTCGGCGGCGGATCTCTGGGATGTGGATAACTCGAGGCCGGGCATTCATATCACCGGCGCGGGAACAAATGCTCTTGTTTTTGAAATCGGTTCAATGGGAAGCCGTGTACAGGGTCTTACCATCTCGGGTTTCTTGAACGGGATCATTGTCAACGACGATGGCTTAACGATCGGAACGGATTGCGACGGCGCTTATGACGCGCAGGAACGCAACGTCGTATACGACTCAAGCGTGTTTGACATTCGCGTGGAGGAAGCCGATGTTATCATCCGCGGCAACTATCTTGGCGTACGGGAAGATGGCGTGACCGTCGAATCGGTTTCCGGAGCGGAGTCCGTCAGCATCTTCGGCGCCGAAGCGGATCGCGCAGTGATTGGTTATGCGGAAGGCACGTCAGACGCATGTCCCGCCGCGCTTCAACGCAACGTCATCGGCAGTTCGGGTTCTGCGGGCGGTATTCGCATTGAGTCAGACGCCGGCAACGTGGACGATGGAGACGCGTCGCTTGCTCCGAATGGAGTGCGAATCAGCGGAAACTTTGTGGGCGTGGGTGCGGATGGTGTCTCTGCCATTGCCGGAGGCGGATCTGGTATTGATGCGCGTCGAGGAGCCACGCAAAACTTCATCGGCTCCGACCTCGACAACTTGGACGATGTTCTCGAAGGCAATCGCGTGGCGAACTGGACCGAAAACGGTATTCTCATCTTTCGTACGGGCTTCAATTTTGTGGCAGGGAACACAGTTTTGAACAATGACGGACACGGCTTATTGGTGCGCGGGACGGAAAATACCGTCAGGGCAAATACGGTTGGAGAAAATGCGCAAGACGGGATCCGCATCGGAGCGCAGTGTAACGGCTGTCTCGTCTCCGCAAATTTTGTCGGAACAAATACGTCTGGAGACGACTTGGGTAACGCGGGGACGGGCGTGTACGTTCATCCCGGGCTCTCCGGCGTAACCGTTGCGGGCAATACAATTGCATTTAACGAGAGCGGCGGCATTGTGATTGACGGCTTGTTCTGCTTTGGCGATACTTGTGCGTCCGAACGAGAACCGACGACGAATTTCCTTGTTGACGCAAACACGGTCGAGCAAAACGATCTGTTTGGCATTCAAGTGCTTGGCACGGANNGGCATTTCTCTTTCAGCCGCCTCTCCCGAAGTGAGCGGCAATACGATCGAATCAAACAACGGCTACGGCATAGAAATCTTGAGCGGTTATGACGATCCAGCCTATGCGCTTCCTGCCTTGGATGCGGCGGGAACCTACAATCCTCTCGAGACGACAATTTCAGCTCCTCTTATAAACGGCAACATCGTTTCTGGCAACCAAACCGGAGGCATTTTCGTTCTCAATGCTGATCCGCAAAACACCGTCTCGCTTTACACCGACAACACCCTGTCTGCCAATCTCGGCTTTGCCGTTCGCAAGGACACCTTTTTTTCCGTGAATCTCTCAAGCCCGGCCGATGCCGATTTGACGGACAACGCGTTTACCATTCGTCTGCGGCCATCGAGCGGCTTGGTGTGTACCGGCTCCTGCGATACGTCGAGCACGGCGTTCGCTGTGGAATCGGATGAAACCATTTGGGGCCCGGAAGGCATTATCTACGGCGATCCGCGCACGTGGTTTCAAGTAACGGATTTTTCCGTGGACGAGAATGGCGCGCGGGACGATTATGGTCCCTATCGCATTTTGGTGACGGGTGATGTGCTCTCCGAGGCCTATCAAGCTCTTGAGACGGCCGAGAACGGAGACACTTCGACGACCGGCGCTGTCTCCGTGCATTATGGAAGTTCCTCCAGCCTGCAAAGTTTTCTCCTTCCTCCGACGACCACTTCATCCTCTACGGAGAGCGAATCCGCGCCAGCCGCTCCACCCTCGTCTCAATTCCCGCAGAGCGCGGAGACGAATACTGTCACGTCAGAATCTAAACCGCTTCCAGGTCTGCCGGAGCTTCCGCTCGCGGTGGGAGGCGGCGGTGCGGAAATGGAATCGTCCGTCTATTTCGCCCAGCCGTTTTCCTTCGTGAAGACGCCGGATCGGGACACGGTTTATATGATTGATCTTGATCAGACGCGGCGGTCGTTTCTCAATCGGCAAATTTTTCTGACGTGGCAGGATGACTTTCGTTTCGTGCGAACGATCTCGGAGATGGAATTGCACTCAATCGCACTCGGCCCTCCCATGCTTCCGCGTCCAGGCACGGTCCTTGTCAAACAGGTGTTTGACGTTCGCGTTTATGCAGTCGAGCTGAACATGACTTTGCGATGGATTCCTCTCGAGTCGCAGGCGCAAGAGCTCTATGGAGAAGATTGGACAGATCGCGTTCTCGATCTGGATCCGTTTCTTTTTTCCAAATACACAATCGCTTTGGACGCGCTTAATTTCCATGAGTACCCAAACGGTCTTGTGGCGAATGACGGTACGCGCCTCTGCCGCGTTTATTTCGGCTGGTGCGACGAGGTAACGAAAAACGGCCTTGCCGCTAACCGGCTCTCGGAACGCTTTGTGCGGTCGGTTTCTTTGGGGAGTCTCGAGCATCTGCCAACCCACCGCCGCATTGATAAAATGGAAGATGGTTTCCTTACGGAACGTCTCGCTTTCCTTTGAGATCGCAACCTCGCGACTTTTGCAGAGATTCCTAGAGGCTCAAGGCTGGTTCAAGATCATTGACGATGAACGGATCCAGAGTTATGTTGGCCGCGATGCCTTGCGTAATATTGCTCAAGCTCGTCGTGACGAGAATGTCGGCCGTTGGTCCTCCTGAAACCATCGTAACATTACAGACGGCGTCTGGTGTCGTGACCGTTGCTGAAGACCACGCCGCATCGCCCTCGATCTGAAGGAAGACTTCGTCGAGACATCCATAAGCGGCAGAACGCGCAACGAGCGCGTTTGTTTGTTCATGCGACTGGGCGACGGCATTGATGCCTTGCCGAGTGAGTCCGAGAAGGACGGAAACCGCAACCGTGCCCATGACAAGAACGGTGAGAAAGAGGGCAACGCCGCGTTGATCGTTTGTAGGCATCATAGGACGATGGTTGCTGGACGAAGAGCAAATGTTATTTGCGAAGCAAACTCGGCGCCGCGAAACGGTCCGCCCGAAGGATTGAGCATCAAGAACTCAAGCGCGAGGTTCAGTCCGGCAGTTGCTCCAAGCGAATTCTCAACTTCGTCAAGCTGAAAGACGACGACGTTGATTTGGGGCGGCGTGATCCATTCCGCCGGATCTGCGCCGACGAGCGTGCGCAAGCGGCCAACGGTCTGCGGCGTGCCATCAAAATCCACTGTGTCGAGCGCGCGTTCGATCGTTACGCTCTCACCGACGTGATTTGTGTAGACGAAGACGCTGTTTACGGATCCGAGCGTCGAGCCAGTGATGTTCCATGCGTTCGCGCGCGCAAGCTCCGTGTTCATGTGCGAGATCGTCATGCCGGCCGCCTGCTCCATCTGCGCGCGGCGCGCGGAAAGATCGTTTGTCTGCGCGAACTGCAGAAAGAATACCGTTGCGGCGGGAATGATGACGGCAAAGAGGCCGATATAGAGAACGGTTTCAAGAATCGTGATACCGCGTTCATTTGTCATAGGGGATTACCATGTCGGCGTAAACGGATCGGAAGTGATTTCGGAATCGTCAGAAAACTCGAGCTTCAGCGTCAAAGTCGTGCCGCGCATGTCGTCCGAGAACTGTGTCTTGTTAATTTCCACCGTCGTTTCTCCGGGAATGGTGAAATCGAGGATATCGAGTTCCGTTCCGCTCGGCTGATTGCCGGCAGGCGACCCCGGACCGATGGCAGACCAAACTTTTGTCGTGTTGATGAACATTTGATTCACGGTCTCCGCGTTGTTCCATGTGAGTTCCACTTCCTCGATCGTAATGGGTTCGGTTCCGAGATTTTCCAAATAGAGCGTTCGCAACTGCTTCAAACCAAACCATTCGGCTTGCAAGGAGAGGTTGATGCCAATTTGGCTTGCTTGTTCTGCAAGGAAGCAGGAACCTTGCGGGTCGTCGTAGTGGGTGCGCAAGTCGGAGACGATGGCGGATTCCGGGCGGCCGAGCGCGTCCGTCCAATTCACTTCGCTTTCGGTCTCCAGCGTGTCTGGATCCACGTCGCCTAAGCCCGCAGGCACGATGACGCAGTCGCCGTCACGCTCGACTTCCTTGACGCGCACGGTGCGGATGATGCCGCCTCCGAGATTCGTAGGCCCTCCAGCTCCGACGCTCCACGACGTTCCGTTCCAAGAAATGGCGCCGGGATCCACGGGAGCAAGGTCTTCAAAACGGATCGTTCGCAGAGCTTCGATCCCTTCCTGCGCCCGCCACGCCGCCGTTTGCCGCGTAAGCGCTTTTCCGGTTCCTTGATTCGCNNAGAAGGGAACCGGATTGATCTTTCAAAACGCTCATGGGTTGGTCGTGATGAATCCTGAAGGCGAGACGTCAATGATCCTTGTTTCGCCTCGGAAGGTGAGGGTGATCGTTCCGTACTGGCTTGTCTCGCCGGTCAACGCGGAAAAGACAGCTTCATGATCGTCGCCCGAACTTGGTACAGCGCCAGAGAGGAGAACGGCATCAAATGTTGTCCCCTCGTCGAAATCAAAAGCAATGTCCTCCACAGCGTCTCGCAGGGCATACGAGTCTCCCGAGAAGAGGATCACCTCGTCGGTTAAACGGATCGTGTTATCGTAAGGCAGATAGAGTCCTCGAGCGGAGGCATTGGCTCCATGGCGGGCGTTGCGAGCCGCGGAGGTCAAAAGCGCGGCAAGCTCTTCGGCGGGTTCAACGGCTCGGCTGTCTCCCAGTTTTGAGACGGAAGGCATCGTAACGAGAATAATCACGGCAAAGAGACCGATAGAAACAAGAAGCTCAACGAGGGTAAAACCAAAAGTTGATGTTTCTAGTGCTGTGGGCGATTGCCGACGCCTGTCCGCCTCTGGCGGAAAATTTTGAACCAATGGCACTCTCAAAATTTGTCCCCGATCGCAAACAATCCTTGGAGCCATGTATTCTTTTGTGCCGTGAGTCGTCTGGTTTAACGATTGCCTCATACACTCCCGACGATTTGATAAATGGGGGAGATGATGGAGAAGGCAAGGATGCCGACCAAGAGGCCGATCGTGAGAATGAGGAACGGTTCGATCAAGGTGGAGATATCCTGGATCGTTGAATCCACCTCCTCCTCGTAAAAGTCGGCAAGGTAAGTGAGCATGTCCGGAAGCGTTCCCGTCTCTTCGCCGACGCGAATGAGGCGGAGCGCCATGGGTGGGACGAGCTTGCTCTCGTGTCCCAAGACTTCCGTGAGCATCTGCCCTTGAGAGACTTCGTCGAGCGCGCGGTCGAAGAGCTTGCGGTAGTGGTGGTTGCGCACCGTCTGCTTTGTAATAACGAGCGCTTCGTTGATCGTTACGCCGCTTGCAAGGAGCGTTCCCATGAGGCGCGTCATGCGGGCCAGATTGGTGTTCTTCGATGTGCGACCAAAAATAGGGAGGCGCAAAAGGAGCCAGTGCAGGGCGGGTTTGAGAAATCGAATGCGCGGGATGACAAGGACGAGGAGAATGACGGCGGCGACGAAGCCGAAGACAAGTATTGGCTTCGTGGCGATGGTGTCCACCAGCCACAAAATCGCTTTTGTTGTCCACGGCAATTCCACCTTGAGCGATTTGAAGAGGGACGTGATTTTTGGCAGGACGAAAACAAACACCAGCGCGCCGACCACGAGGGCTCCGAGAAGAACGATCATGGGGTACATCATTGCGCCGCGCACTTTTTTTCGCAGGTTGTGTTCCTTCTCGAGTTGTCGCGCCAAGTGGTCGAGGTTTTTTTGGAGCGTCCCTGAAGCTTCGCCGGCCGCAATAAGATTGATAAAGACGGGGGAGAACACGTGAGGGTAATGGCCGAGCCCTTCGGCGAGCGTCTTGCCCTGTTCGACGGAGGCTTTGAGCGTCTCGAGAATTTTTTTGAGGGGACCTTTGGACTGTTGGAGAAGGATGTCAATCGCTTCGTCAATCGCAACGCCCGACTTGAGGAGCACGGCGAAGTATTTGGTGAACAGCATCTTTTCGGTGTGAGAGAGCCTGACGTTCAAGCGCACCATCAAAGGAACCTTCGTTTTAGGCTTCTCTGCCGAGATTGAAGGAGCCGGCTTCTTTTTCGGCGGCATCTTGTCCGATGTCTTTGCCATGGGCTTTACGATCGGCTTCCTCGATTTTTCCTCCTTGGCCATATCACTCTTGCATCACGCGAATGAATTCATCGAGTGTTGTTTCCTGTGCAGTAATTTTGCGCGCGGCGTCGTCCTCGATCGTCGTCATGCCTTCCTTGATCGCCGCTTCTTTGATTTCACTCGAAGAGGCGCGATTGATGACGAGCTTCTGAATCGTTTCCGTGTTTTCCAAGATTTCGTACAAGCCGACGCGTCCCCGGTAACCGGTGTCGTTGCATTTGGCACAGCCTTTCGCTTCCGCCACGGTGATCGAAGCGTTCTTGCCGAAGAGTCTTGCGAGCGCAACGGGATACAGAATCTTCTCGGCTTCCGTCTTGGAAAGTTTTTTGGAGCCTTTACAATCGGGACAGACGCGCCGCGCGAGGCGCTGGGCGATGGCGACGTTCAGGGTCGAGGCGACCAGAAATGTCTCCACGCCCATGTCAATCAAGCGTGGGATCGTCGTAGCGGCGTCATTCGTGTGAAGTGTGGAGAGAAGCGTATGTCCGGTCATGGCGGCGTTCACGGCGATCTTCGCCGTTTCCTGGTCGCGGATTTCTCCGACCATGAGGACGTCCGGATCCTGGCGCAGGAGCGAACGCAGGCCCGTGGCGAACGTGAGCTTGGCGACGCGGTCTACCTGGCTTTGATTCACTCCCTCGATTTCAAACTCCACCGGATCTTCGATGGTCGAGATATTCACTTCGCGGCGGTTGAGAATCTCGAGGATGGCATAGATGGTCGTCGTCTTGCCCGATCCCGTGGGACCCGTGGCGAGAATCATGCCCCACGGTTTTTTGATGGCGCGCTCCACGCGGGCGAGATCCTCCTCGGCAAGCCCAAGCTGTTCGAGCGTCAGCTTGTGCGATTGGCTGGAGAGAAGGCGCAGAACGGCTTTTTCGCCGAGCGTCGTGGGAATGACGGAAGCGCGCACGTCCACGGATTCTTCTCCGGCGGAAAACTTAAAACGTCCGTCCTGGGGCGCATGGTGTTCGTCGGTGCGCATGCGAGTGAGAATTTTGAGGCGCGCGATGAGCTGGATGTGGATGTCCATCGGCAGTTCGAAGTTGTCGTGGAGGATGCCGTCAATACGCAGGCGGACTTTAGAACCTTTTTCCCACGGTTCAAGATGAATGTCAGAAGCGCGCATACCATACGCATACTGCGCGATCGTCGTGAAGAGATTGACCACGGCATCCTCCGCGTGTTTTTTCCCCGCTTCAGCAATGAGTTTTAGGACGGCGCTTTGTTCATGACCTTTGAAAGCGGATTTTGGAGGTTCCTCGCCCGAACGTGCTTGTTCGGTATGGGTGGGCAGTTTCGTTGATTCCGATTTTTTCTTGCGAGAAAGAAGAGGCATAGAGGCATCTTGTCCACAAGGGCGGACATCAAGGATAAAAAATTTCTGCTATTATATCATCAATCTATTCATCGTAACACATTTCTTATGCAAAACTCTCGTTACAACGAGGGAGGCTTCACCCTTATCGAGCTTCTCATCGTCATCGCGATCATCGCGATCATCGCCGCCGGCGTCTTTGTCGCGCTCGATCCGGCACAGCGGTTTGAGGAAGCTCGCGACTCCCAGCGCTGGAGCGATGTCAACGCCGTTCTCTCCGCCGTCAAGACCGATCAAGTTGACAACGGGGGAAGCTATGTTGCTTCCGTTGCGGCTTTGACGAATGGCAACTACTACACGATTGGCACCGCCGCGGCCGGATGCGATTCCGGATGCACGGCGCAGACCACGCAGGCCGCTTGCGTTGACCTGGCGGCTCTTGTCACCGAAGGTTATCTCGGCAGTGTACCGATGGATCCTTCAAGCGGAACAGCCGCCGAGACGGATTACTACCTCATGAAGGCGGCGTCGGATGTGATCACGGTCGGCTCCTGCGATCCGGAAGCGGCAACGACGATTTCGGTGGCTCGGTAGGGGAAAAAATTAACCATGATGCGAACTCGAGACGTTTGTCTCGAGTTTTGCTTGTAGCCTTACAAAAGAAGAAGACCCTTGTGGGGTCTTGAGAAGGGGGGTGCCGACGAGAGGGAATGGAGGAGGGTGGTGGTCTTCCATCTCGCCGGCACCCTTGGGAAGCATGGCCTCCCGAACGTTTCTGCGCCGTCGTCCGTCGCGCAAAACGGACTGGAGCCATGTGGAACGTCCGGGAGGCCGTGCGGCCAGAGATCAAAGGCTGTGGAGCCTCGACCATCATGGCCTGAAGAATGGGGCGGCTCCGACGCAAGAGGCAGAACGTGCGTGGGATTCCTCTTGCGCCGGAGCGCCCACTTGGCGGCTCTCCCAATCCCGGCCGGGACATGGAGCCGCCGTACGCCGCAGACAGTCTGGAGGGTGACTGTCGAATGCGGCGATTTGAGATGCCCCGGGGGAAGTCGCCTCCCCCCGGGTCTGTGTGCCCAGCTGACGATTTGGGCACACAGAGAAGAAGCTGACCCGCCGGCAGGACCATTCCCGCCAGCGGGAAGAGTAGTGCCACGGGTGCACCACGTGTTTAGAAAACTATCAATTTACTCCCTGTCTGTCAAACAAGCGGGTGGTTTGGTAAGATGAAAACCTATGAGCATGAAACGAGACGTGGAGTTTTTGTATGAGATAGGAACCTTAAGGTTTCTTCAGCGAACATGGACGCAACTGCTTCGCGAACGAGACATGGCGAATCTTGCCGAGCACAGTTTTCGCGTTGCGTGGACGGCGATGACGATTGCCAAGTACGAGGGGGCGGATATCGGAAAGGTGGCGAAGATGGCTTTGGTTCATGATATTTCCGAGGGGCGCACGGGCGATGCCCATTATGTCTCACGTTTCTATGTTGAACGACATGAAGAAAAGGCCATCGAGGATATCTTCCATGACACATTGTTGGGAGAAGAAATGAAATCACTCTGGCTTGAGTATGAAGCGCGTGAAACTCTTGAGGCAAAATGCGTGAAAGATGCGGATTGGCTGGATGTGGATTTTGAACTGAAAGAGGTTTATGCGAAGGGAGATAGGATTGGCGAAGAAGATCTTTGGCATCGAGACCAACTGCGTGACAAACTCTATACGCCAACAGGAAAGAGGCTCTGGGACGCCATTTACCAAAGCGATCCTCATGCATGGCACCGAAATGCCACGAATCGTTACAACAGCGGTGATTGGCAAAGGCACGAGCAAACAAAATAACAAGAAACACCCGCTTACTCGGCGGGTGTTTCTTGGTAATGAACTTGCGAGTAAAATGATGCGATCGTATCACTTTACTCGCGATTGTCAGGCGAGCCAGGGATGCTTTTTGACGAGTTGGAGACTTGACCAACGTTGGTTTAGGCTCCAAGCCTGCTCGCTTCGCGTGCGCTGTAGCGCTTGGAGAACGAGGAGGTAGATCAGATGATCATCCAGAAACGGATTGTTTTTGGGAGGGAGAACGGCAAGCCACATGAGAAGGAGGAGCAACGATCCTGCTGTCGTGGCGATGCGCATGCCCACGCCCAGGATCAGAGCGAAACCAATTAAGGCGAGACCGAGCATGAAGAGCCAATCTACCCACGCGACTCCGGCGAGCGTGTTGAAGGCGTTTGCGAACGGCCCCGTGGGTGAATTCGCGAGAAATCCGCTTGTAGGAGAACCTCCGGCGAGCCATGCTTTTTCAGGTGCAGTGCCAAGTCCGAATCCGAAGAGCTTATCAAGAAACGCCCAGAGAAAGATCCAGCCGAGGCCGATGCGCAGAATGGCGTCAATGTGACGCAGAGCGAGCGAGTAGCTCATAGAACGAATTTTAGAGGGTTGGCACTATGGCCGTTCCCAGATTAAATTATTTTTTCTTCAACCACCGCGCGCCGAGATATACGAAGGGTGTATCAAGCGCCGCCATGGCGATTTTAAGCAAGTAGTAGGGGAGCGCGATCGTGAGAATGAATCCTACGGTAAATTTGGGAGCGACTTGGTAGAAAGCAATAAACATGAAGAGGAGAGTGTCAATCGCCTGACTTACCATCGTCGAGGCGTTGTTGCGGAGCCACAGGAACCGTCCATTCGTTTTCCCTTTCCAAAAGTTGAATGCCCACACGTCGTGGAACTGGGCGATGATGAAGGCAACGACGCTTGCAATGCCGATGCGAAGCGACTGCGTGAAGACGGTCGTGTAGGCGTCGTTTGATGTGTAGCGTTCGGCCGGTGGAAGGGCGACGAAGATCGTGGCAAAGATCATGGTGAGGACGATGGCGAAGATGCCCACGGCGACGAATTGGCGAGCGAGCTTGGGACCGAAGACTTCCTCGATGACATCGGTAATGAGAAAGGAGATTGGATACATGAAGATGGCGACGGAGGTCGAGATGCCGAAGATCGTAACGACCTTCGTGCCGAGAAGGTTCATGCCGACCAGCATCGTCACAAAGACACAAAGGAAAAGATTGATTTTGTCTACTTGTGTGAGAGTGAATTTCATAGGGCAAATATCTCTGGAGGTTTAATGATATTTTTTCCGGAAGAGTCTAATGAGGCGAATAGGGCATATTAAGAAAATGATATCATAGTCGAACATGAAACTATCCACTCGACTGCTTCGGTGGTACGACAAGGAAGGACGGGATTTGCCGTGGAGGAAAACTCGAGATCCTTATCGTATCCTCGTTTCCGAAATGATGCTCCAACAAACGCAGGTGGATCGGGTGAAAATATTTTACCGCGCGTGGCTCAAACGATTTCCGACGTGGAAGTCTCTGGCTCGTGGAAGCAATGCCCAAGTGATTCGCGCGTGGGCGGGGCTTGGCTATAATCGCCGCGCGCTTGCTTTGCGCGACATTGCGCGCGAGGTTGTGCACTTGGGCGTTCCAAAGACGGAGGAGGAATGGAGAAAGCTCAAGGGCATTGGAGCGTACACGGCCGCAGCCGTTTCGATTTTTGCTCAAAACAAAAAAACCTTGCCAGTAGATACGAATGTGCGCCGCGTTCTCGGCCGTCTCTTGCTTGACAAGCCGTATCCGCAATCGTCCGTCTATTTACCCCTTCGGGCGAAGGGTTCCATCCTTCTTGGCGAAACAAACCGTCATGCGGATCTCGTTCAGGCGCTGTTTGATCTTGCTTCGAGTCACTGCACGAAGATTCCCGACTGCGCGGCGTGTCCTCTGCGAAGCGTTTGTCCCGCCGGCGCGAAGTTTCTTGCGGGGCGCGTCAAAACGCCTCGACGCATGATGCCAAAGCCTCGCGAGCGCATTCGTCAAGGGAAGAAATATCCCGACCGTATTTATCGGGGCCGCATCCTCCGCCTTGTGCGCGAGACGTCGCGCGGAGTTCGTCTCGAGGGACTCGGCAAGCGCGTTGATCCAGCCTTTGAAGCCGAAAGGGATACACAATGGCTTCTTGACATGATCTATCGACTGGAGAGGGACGAGCTTGTTATAATGAAACATCATAAACTTTATCTCTCATAATTTATGCAAGACACAGAAAAACGCCAGATGCATCGCGATTTTTTTCTTCACCTTATCGGCTTTATTACCCTCTATTGGTCCATGATCGCGCTCATCACCGTTCTGTTTCAGCTCGTGGATAAGGTGTTTCCCGACCAGCTTGAGTACTTTGGGAACGCCGATGATCCTCTGCGCTGGGGACTCTCGGGTGTCATTGTGTCATTTCCGGTCTTTGTCGGAATCATGATCTTTTTCCGCAGGAAAGAAATGAAGCGACCGAACTTTCCAATCTATTTCACGCTCTTCGTCACCGCGCTTACGGCTATCGTGGATGTGTCCGTTCTGATCTATCGTCTGACGGGGGGCGATATCACATGGCGATTTGTCTTGAAGATTCTCGCCGTGCTCCTTGTTACCGGCTCCGTGTTTGCGTTTGAGATGTGGCAGTTGAAGCGCGAGAGTTTTGAGATGAAACTCTTGCCTCGCCTTCTGACGAGCTTCTCGTACCTTCTCGTCCTTATTGCTGTCGTGCTCGGCTTCATCGTCGTCGGTTCGCCGGCATCGCAGCGCGCAGTGAAGTACGACATGGAACGGATCAACGATCTTCGAGCTTTGCAATACGAGATTCTCAACTTCTATGACCGCGAAGACACTCTACCAAGTGATCTCTCGAGTTTCCGCGGCGGCATCACGAAGGATCCGAAGACGGATGAATCTTACGAGTACCGGGTGGTTGATGAAGACACCTTCGAAGTCTGCGCCGTCTTTGATAAGGACTATGAAGAGAGCAATTCCTCCGGATATTATCCATACATGGAGCGCGCCGAACTGTTTGAATATAAAGCCGGCAAAACCTGTTTCGAACGCAGTGTTGATTGGGATGACAACGGCGGCTTCTTCAAACTGAAAGGCTGACGAATTTAAAAACACTCCCAGCCGAAGGCCTTGAGCCTGTCGAAAGGGGTGTTTTTAGTTTCACGAATCTTCTTAGCTGGCTTATCTATGTGATTTCATCCAGAGATCTTTTCGTGAAGTTGATCGTCGTACGAGTCGTTGCTTGCTGGTGTAACTATGTTGCTTTATCCAGAATCTGTGATCGTATGACGAGGAGGTTGCCCACTCGATGAACGCGAGACGCTCGTGTGCATGGGGTGGGCTACGAAGCGAACCGGTGGTTCTGCTTCATAGCGAGAGGGGTGCCTCGAGAGCCGTCGTCTTGGACGGCTCTCGAGGGAGTGGATCAGCGGATGCCGCAGGGGCGCATCTCCCACTGCTTGCGGCAGCGGGTGGAGCGCTTCCAGTGCGGGCTGGTCCCGCGCTGGTGGCTCCTGTACGCGCGGCACTCCACCGCCTTGTTCCCGCCGCGCGGTCGCTCGAGGCGGAGGTAGAAGATCTCGGCGTCTTCCTCGCGCCAGTCGATCTCCACCTCGGCAGCCTGCTTGGAGGAGGCGACCTCCTGACGGAGTACGTCCTCGAACCATCGGCTGTCGAGCGCTTCCTCGAGGAGCGCGCGGTCCCGCTTCGGGTCGAGCTCCATGAGCCCAACAACCTCAGCGAGAACGTGCCGCCAGACGATCTCTGGCTGGTCTTCACCCCAGCCGAGGAAGCCCGGCGCGAAGCCACATGCGACGCGCTGGATTTCGCCGCGCGCGATGGTGCGGGCGAAGTCGAGGCGGCGCGTGTGCATGGCCTCGGCCTCGAGTTCGGGGCTCGTGTGACCGCTCTCGCCGCGCTCCGCCTTCTGCCGCGCGACGAAGTCGGCGAGCTCGGTGGGCGTGTGGCCGTTATGCCGGTCACGCACGCGCTCCACCACGCCCTCGAACATCCGGAGCTCGTCCGCGCGTGCCTCGTTGCGCAGGCGCGTCTGGAGTTCCCTGAGGGTCTGGGCCTGCTCGAGTCCGACCATGTTGTCGTGCCGGGCGTTGGGGCGCCAGGCGTAGACGAGGCGGCCGTGAAGTGGGTACTTGACCGTGTTGGGGTCGAAGTGCCGCTCGAGCACGGGCCGGTGCCTCATGGTGGTGGGGGGACGTAGGGAGGGGATGAAGCGAGCGAGCTGGCGGCTCACCTCGTCCTGGCGGGAGGTTTCTCGAACGATCTCGCGACGGTACTCCGCCGCGATCATCTCAACGACTCGACGTGCCATGTCAGTCACCCTTTCTGGTGCACAATGCACCCATGAGAGAAGGACTGACGCACGGCCGGCCCTTCCCTCATGGGTGCATTGCACGCCTTCGAGGTGGCCAACGATGCGATGTCGGTCGGATCCGTCAGGTGGATCAGTCCGCCCGGCCGCGCCGGGGATCAGTCTTGTCGTGAAGGGGCTACGCCCCTATGGACTCAGACTGTCGTACTGGTGGATGTCAAACATCCGTTCTCCTTTTCTCTCCGAAGGCTCAGGTGAATCGAAGATTGAGCCAAGACGAAGAAGCTAAAATAACAGAAAAATCTGTTTTTGTCAACAGGTCAAAACTCCGACTCTGCTAAAATAAGGCAACTTTTCAACTAGCTCCTGAGCTAGCTCAGGAGCTAGGTAAAAATTTTGCTAAAATGAAAGGCCGTGCAATATGTCACAAAAGACACTCAAAATAATTTCTTGGAATGTGAATGGAATTCGGGCTGTCCTCAAGAAAGGTTTTTTAGAGTTCATTCAACAGCACGATCCGGACATCCTTTGCTTGCAGGAAACAAAAGCCGAGCGCGGGCAGGTGGAGCTCGACCTTCCGCAATATGAGGAGTATTGGAATTCAGCCGAGCGCAAGGGGTATGCGGGGACAGCGATTTTTACAAAGATGAAGCCTCGTCAAATTCTCTTCGATCTCGACGTCGTTAAAAACGACGAGCTGAAAGATGCTTTTGGCAACACGCAAACGGAGGGCCGCGTCGTCTCCGCCGAGTTTGATGACTTCATTCTCGTCAACGTCTACACACCCAACGCCAAGCGTGATCTCGCACGCCTCAACTATCGCCACGACGTTTGGGATCCGCTCTTTCTCAAGTACCTGGGGAAGCTCGAGAAGAAAAAACCCGTCATCGTTTGCGGAGACTTCAATGTCGCGCACAAGGAGATTGATATCGCGCGTCCGAAGGAGAATGTGAAGAACGCCGGTTTCACATCCGAAGAGCGCGAGGGATTCGATAAGATCATCAAAGCTGGATTCATTGACACCTTTCGCGAACTCTATCCCGACAGACAAGAAGCCTATTCGTGGTGGAGTCATTTCGCAAAATCGCGCGAACGCAACATCGGCTGGCGCATTGACCATGTGTGCATTTCGCCAAAACTTACGTCGCGTCTCAAGGATGCTTTCATTCTGCCTGAAGTTATTGGATCCGATCATTGTCCGGTGGGAATAGAGATGGAGTTGTGATATGAGAGCGGTCGTGACCACACTTCGTCATCATAAGTATGTCGCGGGCATCGTCCTATTAATGGTTGTCTCCGTTCTTGCCTCGTGGTTGCTTGCAGATGAAATTCGCCTTGCCGATGTCTCCGCGCTTGAAGCGTTCTTGGAACGACTCGGCGTGTGGGGCCCCGTCGCTCTCATCGCGTTCGTGACGATCGAAGTCGTGATCGCGCCGATTCCCGGCGGCGTACCTCCGATTGTCGCCGGCGCGCTTTACGGCTTTGAGGGGTTTCTTTACGTTTGGATGGGAAACATCATTGGATCAAGCATCGCCTTTTGGCTGGCTCGGTGGCTTGGAATCGGGTTGGTGCGTCGGCTCGATCCTAAATTCGACGAACGCGGCTATCTCGAACAAGTTCGACGCCTGTGGTTTTTCTACTTCATCCCGCTCATGCCGGTAGACATCTTGAGTTTCGCCTTCGGACTTTCCCGCGTCCGCTTCCGTCTCTTTTTCGCCGTCAGTTCTATCGGCTTTTTCGTTAGTATGGGGCTTTTGACGCTCTTTGGAGACTCTCTCGCTCGTCTTATCTTTTGAAAACAAAAACCCGCGCGCTCTCGCCACGCACGGGCTCTCTGCCGTGAGATGAACTCTTGGCGCGGCCACCTTACTTTCTTTCAAAAACTTGTCAAGAGCTTATTGTGAGTATTCAACCCTTTAGTTAAATGGTTGAATAGGCTCACTCATTCAGACTTAGCTTGTCTCTCAATTGTTCTCGAGTCGTTTCGTCGTAGTAAGCTTCAAGGAGCTTGATGCGTAACGTGTCTTCGTAAAAATTCGGATCTCGACCCAACGTGATCAGTTCGTCCAGTGTAAATTCTTTGCAAGAGATCTTCTCACCGAGATCGGTTTTGGGTTCCGCAAGGTGCCGACAGTTGCGGGCGATGTAGGTAGCTCGACGAATATCGACATGCCAAAATCCCTCGCTCGCAAACCAGAACTCCCAGTCGTCGCTTTCAAGCCCCGTTTCTTCCAAGAGCTCGCGCTTCGCCGCCTCAAGCTCGTCTTCTCCGCGCTCCACGCGTCCTCCGGGCAACCCAATAAAAACATGGTCGTGTCCCGACTGCTCTTCCTCACAAAGAATAATCTTACCGTCGAGAACGGGAAGCACTTGCACATTGCCCACGCGCCAGGCTTGCTCGAATGTCGTCGTTGATCCGTCGAAGAGCTCCTGCTCCCATTGATAGACGTCGAAGAGAATGCCGGAGAAGACTTTTTTTGCGTGCGAGGGAATCATAGAAGTAGCTTGTCGCTTATAGGGGGCTCTGTTATGCTGAACTTTGAACCAACGATACTATGAATATCACATTACGCAAAGGCAATTTGGAGGAACAGGAGTGCGATCTGCTTATTGTCAACGAATTTGCCAAGTGGACGAAATTCGGAGGAGCCACGAAGGCCGTTGACGATAAGTTTGACGAACGGCTTTCCAAGATTGCGAAGGAGGAAGGATTTAAGGCTGGGCGTTCCGAAACGCTTCTTGTCCGCACGTTCGACGGATTTCCGGCCAAGCGGATTTTGCTTGTCGGTCTTGGCGACCAAAAAGAGTTCTCTTCTCAAGTCGTGCGTGAAGTTTCCGCCACAGCTTATCAAGCGGCAAAGAANNTGGAGGGTCTTCGGCTGGGCGCGTACGAATTTGTGAAGCTCAAGAAGACGCCGGAGGAGAAACCGCACGAAGTGAAAAGTTGGGAGATCGTAACAAGCAACGGCAATCATGCGCGTCTTGCCAAGCGCGGTATGGAGCTTGGCGAAATCGTGGCGCAAGGAACGATCTTTGCGCGCGATCTCGTCAACGAGCCGGCGATGGAGATGACGCCGAAGAATCTCACGCGCGTTGCTGAAGCGGTGGCGAAGAACAGCGGCGGCAGCGTGAAGGTAAAACTTCTCATGCGTGATGAGATGAAGAAGCTTGGCATGGGAGGGGTCTTGGGCGTCGCTCAAGGATCCGATCACGGCCCCGTCTTTGTGCACATGGAGTATAAGGCGCCAAAAGCGAGGAAGCGTGTGTCCATTGTGGGCAAGGCCGTTACGTTTGACTCCGGCGGTCTCTCACTCAAGCCAGCCGAGTACATGACGCACATGAAGTGCGATATGGCGGGAGCGGCGGCGGTGCTGGGGATCTTCTCCGTCCTTGCCGAACTCAAGCCGCGCGTGCACGTCGACGGAATCTTTGCAGCGGTGGAAAATATGCCGTCGGGTACGGCTATCCGTCCTGGTGATGTTCTGAAGGCCATGAATGGGAAGACGATGGAGGTGCTGAACACAGACGCGGAAGGGCGATTGACGCTTGCCGACGCACTCTCGTATGCCTCGACGCTGAAGCCGCATTATCTTGTCGATTTGGCGACGCTTACGGGCGCGTGCATGGCAGCGCTTGGCGAGGAGATCTCGGGGTTGATGGGGAACGATCCGGATTTCAACACCAAGCTTATGACGACGGCGACGCAGGCGGGGGAGAGTCTCTGGTCACTGCCGCTTGAAAAGCGCTATCGCAGGTTGATTGATTCCAAAGTGGCGGATCTTCAAAACGTCGGGGGCAAATACGGCGGCGCCATTACGGCGGGGTTGTTCTTGCAAGAGTTCGTAAGTGAAGGAATTTCTTGGGCACATATCGACATTGCCGGTCCGGCCTTCGCGCAGACACCCATGAATCCTTACACGCAATACGGTGGAACCGGCGCTGGCGTTGCGACGATGATCGAGTTTCTGCGGAGTATTTGAGTATGTCGGATCTTCTATCGGGGACTCCGGATCTTGGTGTTCAAATTTCCGGTCGAGCGGAGCGCGTAGAGACGATTGATTTTGAACTTGTGAAAAAATATTTTCGCAAGCTGGGCAAACCGGAGCCGTTACCAACCGATGATGTCTTAGGAGAGCATGTGTGGTATCGGCTCGTTCTCGATCGCATCGAACTGATCGATGAAGAAAACTTTGGGTACGATCGAAAAACGGTGCCGTTATCCACAGAGATGCATTGACAAAATCAAAAAAACGTGTTGGAATAAACCAACAAACAAAACTCCCCCATAACAACATGTCGTGAGAGTTGTGTCTCCCGCATGTCATCGGCGGAGTTTTGTTTTGTCTAACTCATATCGAACTAACCTTTCAATTGAAAGGTTAGGCAAACTCTATGACACCCTTAGCTGATTTTTTTCGCGCTCTTGGCAGTGAACGTCGGCTCACCATTTGGTTCCGCTTGCATGAGAGTGGCTCGACATGCGTTCTTGACTTAGCTCATGAACTTGATATATCGGAAGAGGCAACGTCGAAGCATCTCAAAAAAATGGCCAGAGCCGGACTGATTGAACAAACTCGCATGGGTGAGTACGTTCTCTCACAACCGAATCTGTCCGTATCAGGCTAACCTTTCAATTGAAAGGTTAGTGAGGTGGTATACTGGTTGCATGACGAAACAACAACTGGCCGCCGCCTTGCCGCATCTTTCCGGATTCTGGCGCCATCTGACACGAACCTAACCCTATGCCAAATGTCACCGTCTACTCCATTCCCACCTGTAAGTATTGCAAGAGCGTCAAGAAGCTTCTTGATGAATTGAAGGTGAAGTATAAGGATGTTGATGTCTCCGAGGATGCGGAGGCTCAACACGAGATGATCGAGATGAGCGGACAGGTTGGCGTTCCGGTCGTTGTAGTCGGCGATGAAGTAGTGATTGGGTATGATCGGAGGAGGCTAAAGAAAAAGTTTGAAGTCAAACGTTAGACGTTGTCACAAAGTAAATACGAGAGACGAGCTCTCGTATTTTTCGTTATCTACTTTTTACCATCTACACTCTACGCCTTGCCGAGCGTCTTTGCCCCCGGCTTCCAATTCACAGGACAGAGTTCGCCGGTTTGGAGTGCGGCCAAGACACGCAGAATTTCATCCACACTGCGGCCGACGGAGAGNNTCGGGAATAAGCACATTGTAAGCGTCGGCGACCTCGCGCGTCATGTCGGAGAGGAGAGGATAGTTGAGTGTGCCGAGATCTTTGAGCCATGCTTTGTGCGAGTGCACGCTGTCGGTCGAGCATCCGTAGACGACGGCGCCGAGCTTGTGAAAATCTGCCATCTGTTCGGAGAATTGCGTAATCTCTGTGGGGCACACGAAGGTGAAGTCGAGCGGGTAGAAAAAGAGCACGACCCAGTCGCCTCGGTGATTTCGGAGGTTGAAGCGCCGAAACTCGCCATCCGAGGCGACGCCTTCGAGATTGAATTCCGGAGCTGGCTTGCCGACGCGCGCTTGCATCATGTCACAGTCAAAGATATCGTTTTCCATACGAGAGAATGGTCATGAATGAGATTCCCAGTATACCCTGTAGACGCGGGAAAGTTCAACTGATAAACTCAAGCCTGTTATGAAAGATCGGCAGATGATATTCGTAGCGTTTTTCGTGATTCTTGTCGTCGTGATCGCGACCGTCGAGTTGCGTTCGAGGACGATCGGCCCAGCGCCTTCTATAGAAACCGAGGTGACGATGGATAATCGCTTTGTCTCGGCCGGAGTCAATAAGGACGGCATTCCAGCGATTGATGCTCCCATCTTTGTTTCCGTGAGCGACGCGGACGCCTATTTGAGTGACGACGGCCAGGGACTTTCCGTGACGCTTGGCGGCATCACGCGATTTTATCCGTATCAAATTCTCGTTTGGCATGAAGTCGTCAACGATACGTTGGGCGGCGTTCCGATTGTCGTAACCTCCTGCGCCCTATGCAACTCGGGTCAAGTGTACGAACGAACGGTTGGCGGACAGACGCTCGACTTCGGCGTGTCGGGCGAAGTGTGGAACGCCAACACGATTCTCTATGATCGGCAAACCGACTCGCGCTGGATTCAGTTGTTGGGTAAAGCGGTGACGGGGAGTTTCGAAGGTATGGAGCTTGTACAGATTCCGGCACGGATCATGACGTGGGCGCAGTGGAAACAATCGTTTCCGTCCTCTCAAACGCTCTCTCGGGAAACTGGCCTTGTGCGCGACTACACTCGCAATCCGTATTTCGGTTATGAGGAGGAACGACGCGTGATGTTCCCGCTTGACGCGCGCGACGATCGCCTGCATCCCAAGGAGCTGGTTTACGGCTACATTGGTCCGGAGGGGCAAACGTCGGCCTATCCGCTTCAGTATCTCCTTGAGGAGAAAGAGATTGTGGACGAAATCGAAGGCCGTAAACTCACGATTCGTTACGATTCGTCGGGGATGTCGGCTGTGGGGGAAGACTCTGCGGGCCGTGAGACGGAAGTGATCCTTCGGCCGGCGTATTGGTATGTGTGGTATGCGTTTTTCCCAGAGACCCAACTCTATGATCCGATCGGAGACATAAAACGCGCCGAGGAACTTACGGTTAAAGATACTCCTTCAGAACCGCAAGTAGAGTAATTATGCCGACTCTTTACGTTGTCGCAACGCCCATCGGCAATTTAGAAGATCTCTCGAACCGAGCTCGCCGAGTACTCGGTTCTGTTGATCTTGTCTTGTGTGAAGATACGCGAGTAACGGGGAAGCTTCTCTCCGCGCTTGGCATTCGCGCGTCAATGCAGGCGCTTCATCAGCACAGCACATCGGCCAGACATGCGCGTTATATTGAACTTCTACGCGAGGGGAAAAATCTTGCGCTTGTTTCCGATGCCGGAACACCTAATATCTCCGACCCCGGCGGACGATTCATTGCCGATGCCATCTCCGCGCTTGGAGACGATCTCAAGGTGGCGCCGATTCCCGGCGTCTCGGCTCTCACGGCCGCTCTCTCCATCTCCGCTTTTCCGGCTGATGTGTTTACCTTTCTCGGATTTCCTCCGCACAAGAAAGGGAGGAAGAGTTTTTTCGACCGCCTTGAACGCATCGAACACACAATCGTGTTTTACGAGTCCGTCCACCGCGCACAAAAAGCGCTTGCCGAGCTTGTACGCGTGATGCCCTCACGACAACTTCTTCTCGCGCGAGAGCTCACAAAGCTCCACGAGACGTTGTATCGAGGAACGCCAGCCGAAGTGACGGCCGTTCTCGAAGCTGATACGATCAAGGGCGAATTCGTATTTGTGATCGCGCCCAAAAAGCTATGAAGTTCTCTCTAACAACGCCCATCTACTACGTCAACGGCGCGCCGCATATCGGCCACGCTTACACCACGATTGCCGGCGACGTGATTGCTCAGTATCGTCGACTTCTTGGCGACGACGTTTTTTATCTCACCGGCACGGATGAAAATGCGCAGAAAAATGTCGAAGCATCAGGCGGTTCATCGCGTGAGGATGTTCAGGCGTATGTCGACAAGATGTCGGGCATTTGGGAAGAGACGTGGAAGCGCCTTCACATTTCCCACGACGACTTCATCCGCACGACGGAGGCTCGGCACATTGAGTTTGTCGAGCAATTCTGGAAGAAGGTGGAGGCGAAGGGCGATATTTACAAAGGAACCTACGAGGGACTGTATTGCACGGGGTGCGAGGCGTATAAAACAGAAGCCGAGCTTGCCCAAGGCCTGTGTCCCGATCACAAGCGCGCTCCGGAGAAATTGAGCGAGGAGAATTACTTCTTCAAGCTCTCCGCTTATCGAGAGCGGCTTCTGGACTACATTGCGGCACACCCCGAATTCATCCAACCGGCATCTCGGCGCCATGAGATCGTATCTTACATCCGCGACTTTGCAGGCGACTTCAGCATCTCGCGCAAAAATCTCGAGTGGGGCATTCCGGTTCCGGGTGACCTGTCACAGACGATCTACGTGTGGTTTGACGCGCTCATCAATTATATCTCGGCCGATCCGAGCCGCTGGCCGGTTGACCTTCATCTTGTCGGCAAAGACATCATCAAGTTTCATTGCGCCTACTGGCCCGCCATGCTCATGTCGGCTGGGTATGAGCTTCCCAAAACCGTTTTTGCGCATGGCTTCTTCACGATCGACGGCGAGAAGATGTCCAAGTCGCTTGGGAACGTGATTGATCCGGTTGAGCTGGTTGAGCAATATGGCAATGATGTCGTGCGGTTTCATCTTCTGCGTGAGATTCCGTTCGGCTCCGACGGCGACTTCTCGACACAGCGGCTTGTCGATCGCTACAACGGTGAACTCGGCAACGATCTCGGCAATCTCCTCCAGCGCACGCTTACCATGACGGAAAAGTTTTGCGAGGGAAAGGCGCCGGCGATTCACGCTCCGCTGTCATCGGGTCTTGGCAATCCGTGGAATACGTACACGCAGGCCATGGAGACGTTCAGGCTCCACGATGCGCTTGAGACGGCGTGGAGTGTGATTCGTTGGATGAACGCGGTGATTGACGAAAAGAAGCCGTGGGCGATGGCGAAGGAGGGGAGGCAAGATGACATTGACGAGGTGATCTATACGCTTCTCGAATCGCTCCGCATGGTTGCGTGGATGTTGCGGCCGTTCATGCCGGAGACCTCGACGAAGATGCTTGCGTCGCTTGGGTTTGATGAAGATGTTATACTGAAGACAACGTTCCTAGAGGCTCAAGTTTGGGGAGGTCTGCCGGAAGGCCAGATCATTCGCAAAGGCGAGCCCCTCTTCCCACGTCTCGGTTGATAACCACCCCTAACCCCTCCTTGAAAAGGAGGGGCATCCCGCAACTTCTTCCCGCGTATGACCTTCACGCCCATTGATCTCGCGCTTCTCGTTCTCATCGCCGTGTTTATCATCTTCGGATTGTATTTTGGTCTGCTTCATACCGTCGGGAGTCTTGTTGGAGCGATCGTTGCGATCGTGGGAGCGGGCTATGCGCTCGGCTACGTTGTTGATTGGCTCTCGGCGTTTGTCTCGGTTGGACCTGTGTGGACAGTCGTCATCTTCATCGTCCTTTTTCTTATCATCAGTCGTCTGGTCGGCTTTGTTTTTTACTTGCTTGAACGGACGATCGGCATTATTGCTCGTCTCCCATTCATCTCCTCTCTCGACCACCTGTTGGGCGGCATCCTCGGATTTCTTGAAGGCGTGGTTGTCTCGGGCGTGCTCGTTCACGCGGCGCTCGCGTATCTTCCCGCCGGAGCTTTCACCGCGTCCATCAACGTCTCGACGGTTGCCAACTGGATTTTGGGACTCACGGGATTTCTGATCGCCTGGTTGCCGTTTTAAGCAATCTCTCTCTTTTTTCTAGCAGAGAATATTCTTTACCTCCAACGCTTGTTTGCGATCGGGGACAAATTTTGAGAGCCTGCGGTTCCAAATTTCGTCGTGGGTCGCCCTCAACTCCAGACGCTTAATGTTCGTATGCAACTTTTCGACTCCCACACGCACATCCATTTCAAAGCTTTCAATGACGACATGGAAACAGCGATTCGCCGGGCGCAAGAGGCCGGCATTTTGATGGTAACGGTGGGGACGCAGATTGACACGTCTCGACGAGCCGTGGAGGTTGCTCGCACGCACGAGGGTGTTTGGGCGACGGTAGGACTCCATCCCAATCACACAACCGAGCAGGAGTTTATTGACGAGAACGAGGCGGTGGCGGTGGCGAAGGTGAAGACGCGCACGGAAGCATTCGATGCGGAAGCGTATCGGCCGCTCGCGCTTGATCCGAAGTGTGTCGGCATCGGCGAGTGCGGGCTTGATTATTACCGCATTCCGGAGCAGAAAATAGGCGGGGCGCCTCTGCCCCGCGAAGAGATTATCGAGACACAGAAGGAAATGGTGCGGCGGCAGTTTGAACTGGCAACGGAGGTGGGGAAGCCGGTTGTGATTCACTGCCGCGACGCGTACGCGGATCAGGCACAGATGATCGAGAAAGCGATTGACAAAGGGCAACTTGTACAGCGCGGAGTTATGCATTGCTTTACGGGAACGCTCGCTGAAGCACAGCGATTTATCGAACTTGGTTTTCTCATCTCGTTCTCGGGCATCGTTACATTCTCGAAAGAGCTTGCCGAAGTGGCAAAGGCTCTTCCATTGGAAAAAATACTGATTGAAACCGACGCGCCCTATCTTGCTCCAGCGCCCATGCGTGGCAAAAGAAACGAGCCGGCGTATGTCCTTCATACGGCGAAGTTTCTCGCGGAGTTCAAAGGCGTTAGGCTCGAAGAACTCTCCGAGACAACAACACAAAACGCTAAACACATCTTCAAGCTCATCTAACACAAAACCGCCTTTCGACAAGCTCAAGGCGGTTTTATGTTAGGTGAGCTTGAAGATGTGTTTGGCGTTTTGTGTTGTTGTCTCGGAGAGTTCTTCGAGCCT
>DNYJ01000039.1 GCA_003505155.1 Candidatus Uhrbacteria bacterium
AAACCGACTAAATTTAGTCGGTTTTGTGTGTCTTGGCCCATAATTTTTTACCGTAGCTTAGCTACGGTAAGTGCTAAATCTAGCGAAATTCTCTAGACGAGGTCCAAATATTCACTCGATGGGCGGCATGCTACAAGATTACGAGACCACCGTCAAGCAACCTATCCACGCATTGACTTTCTTCCTTTTGATGTTGATAATAGGCCGTCGAACCCGAAAGGAGCGCTATGCCAAGGGAAAAGCACGCGGCAGAGCTCCTTCGTCGGGAGCTCAAGGACGTGGACGGAGAACCTCTTCCGGACTCCCTTCTTGATCCTGATTTCGACAGTGGCAATGGCCCACAAGGGCAACGGCAGGACACACGCCGTGGTTGGCATTTCCGAAAGGAGACCATCGACCCCGTCATCGCGAGTACGCTCGCAGATCTGGCACTCGTTGAGCGCGCTCTGTGGGACCGTGCCTTCACGCTCGAGATCCCAGACGAAGTCATGCTCTGGGCCATCCTGCGCTACTGCGTCGGTATCGACGATCAGCGTAGGTACGCGGGGAGACGACGAAAGCGCATGGCCCAGAAGGGGTTCATCGAGCGCGCCAAGCGTCTCCGGCACCTTCCATACGATCGATGGGTGCTCCTCCCCTTCGGGCGAGCGGCACACCCGCAGCTGAACGGCACACGCATCCCCGAGTCGCAGCGCCAGGTTCCGCAACTCACTTGGTCGCAAGCTGTGTTCGCAGCAACGCGGTGGCATCAGGGGGAACCCGTCATCCGCGAGGAGAAGCCAGAGCGTCTCTTCATGCCGTTCACGGCAAGAGTCCTTCAAGATCTTCTGACCGTGCAAGGGGTGGCCGGACGGCTTCTCACCTTCCCCGAGGTTGTTTCCGTCCTCCTGCGGTACCCGGAATTCGAGTCCAAACAACAGGCCAGACGCTACGCCACAAGACTGGATAGAGAGTACGAGATTCTCACGCGTGAAGAACGCGGGGTAGTCACGTTCTGCCGCATCAACACACCCGCTTCTTGGGGAACGCATACGGGAGGGAGAAGGTCCAAGAAGAACGGGTGGGAGAAGATCCCTCCCATCAGGCGCCAGGAAGCTCTCGGTTACCTCAAACCCGTTCCTTCGACACATCCCGACGACATCAACCGGCGCGCTCTTGTGGATCGTATCGAGAATCTCCGAGCGGAATCACGTAGGCCCCGGCTTGCCGAGTCAACGCGTAGGACGCTCCTTGACGCACGCCGTCTTCTCGAAACCATTCTTGAAACCGGCTTCACTCCTTGACCCTGCACACGTGCAGGGTTTCAGTTTTCATCCTTCATCCTTGATTATTCGCTTCGCATAGGGTAGTCTTGAGCCCGCATGTAGGGACCCAGGCCCGGTAGCTCAACGGATAGAGCAGGAGGGTTCTAACCTCAAGGTTGTGGGTTCGATTCCTACCCGGGCCACCATAAGAGCCGGGCGTTCGGGCGGGGAGCAGGAGAATTCTAATCTCAAGGTTGTGGGTTCAAGTCCTACCCGGGCCACCATGGCGGCCATGGTGAAACGGTTATCACAGGGGTTTGTGGTACCTCTATTACGGGTTCGATTCCCGTTGGCCGCCCCAGTAAAAACACTTCTCTTTTGAGGAGTGTTTTTACTGGGGCGGCCAAAAGAAACCACCGACGTGGTTTCTGTCGGGAAACGAACGCCGGAGCCTTATTCCGTCACCAGACGGAATGGCGAGGCGTTGGCCAGACCTTTCCTCGCGACTGGCGAGGAAAGAGTCGAGGCCGATTCCAACCTACCCCAGTAAAAAACTTCCAGCTTGTCTGGAGGTTTTTTAATTGTCGGAAAGAATGTATTCAATCTTGACTTTTTTGCTATTTTTGCTAATATTTTCTGTCGCCAAAACATCAACCCGCAACTACGGAGGAAGAAGTGGGACTTGCTTTCTGGCTGACTCTCACTGGTTCTGCGCTCTTCTGCGTGGCTCCAGTCATCTACATCCTGCACGTTCATCGTCAGGAGATCACTCCCAACCCAGCAACATGGTTCATCTGGGCGCTCGTGAGCTCGAGCAACGCGAGCTTCTACTACACGAATGCCCCTCAGAATGAGAAGTTTCTCGCGATCCTCGCCGTGCTCTCAGCGGTAGTCATGATGATCGTCTTCGCCTACACACGTTACAAGCACAGCTTCGGTGTGATGCGGTGGGTGGAGTGGGCATCGATCGTCCTCACGGGAACTGTGATGCTCATCTGGGCTACGACTCGTGGTCTCGAAGGTGCTGAAGGACTCGCGAGTGCAATGATGCAGGCGCCAATGCTGATTGGGTTCATCCCGACCTACATCGGACTCACTCGAGGAAATGGTCGCGAACGGCCCTGGCCATGGATCTTCGGGGGTTCGGCCTACGTCTTCCAGATCGCGGCGTTGACGCTCTCGCCAGATCAGGACTGGACGCGCTACGCATGGCCGATCGTCAACGGGCTTATTGGCAACGGGGGTGTGATCCTCTTGATCTTCTTCAGCAACAAACGTCGGGACTAGCCGCTCACTGTGAACGTCCGCACGGGTCGTTCACTTCGGTGAGCGGCTTCGTGTTTTTACACGGCGTTTACAGGAGCTAAGCTCATGCAAACTCATGCTTTTTCAAGATCTCTGGGCATCCACATCCTCCAAAATCGCCTTAAACAACGCGCGTTGGTTTTGTGCGAATCTTGCGTCATGAATTTCGACGAGATAATGAGGAGAAGAAGAGAGAACAAACATCACAACATAATCTCCCATCACCCAGGTAGTTGCCGTGAATTTTAGATTCTTTTTCCAAAACGTGATCTTTCGCTCCGTTGTTGTGAAAGAAGCTACGCGCTGTTCTGCTTCCGAATCGCTACTCAAAAGATTGAACCTCATCCCCTTCGGATACCGACTCCAGTACCACTTAATCCAAGCAGCATAGTGTTCTACAAACGCTTGCTCTTGAAAACCTAGGTAGGTTCCATCCGTTTCCATGATACTCCTGTCCCACTCTGGTGTCCTTGTGTAGAGAAAGTCCTCGAGTTTATCCTCTGTAATAAATTGAATCTTGGGAACTGCATACTCTGCGTCTTTCGCAAACTCTTTCAGAATATTCATCGCCTGATTGACAATCTCCTTCTTGCTGTCGAGTTCTTTTTGTTCTCGCCGAAGAACTCCGGCAAGACTCTCCGGTTGAGACGCGATAAGAAAACGTTGTTTCCCCCCAAGATCCTCCAGAACAACCCCACGTTTAATAAGTTCTTTCGAAATAGAATAGATGGTTGTCCGGTTAATATTCGTTACTTGAGCGAGCTCGGCTGGAGTGATTTTGCTGTATTTTTGGATAGCTAAAAACACTTCCACTTCTTTTGAACCAAATCCAAGTTTTATAAGCAGGGCTTTGAGTTCTTTTGTGTTGCCTGACATAAGCAAAATTCTATCATGTTGTTGAAATACAGTCAACACATTATGTAAAAATAGCTAAATTTAGAAGAGACACCTGTTTGCCATCAGTTGACAAGTTGGTCGATATCTGTTATTATTGGAGTCAAGATAAGTGATCCCCGTTGTGGGTGAGATGCATACCACCTACAACGGGGAGCGCAATCAACAACCCCACGTTTCCAATCGGAGAAAGCCATGAACATGAAGAAGCTCCGCATCCTCGTCATCGAGGACAGCAAGATTCATCAGGAGTCTGCCCGCGCGACCCTCGAAGGCCACATTGTGGTCATCGCAGAAACCTTCCATGACGGCATGTCATGGATCGTGAACGGGTACAGCAGCGCAAAGCGCGAGCAAGAGGGCAAGACAACCTTCGACGTGGTGTTGACCGACATGATGCTGCCAGTCGACCTCGGAAGCCTCTCGATGGCTGACCGCCGAAAGTTCCCTGAAGGCACCCTGGCGCCCTACGGGTTCTCGCTCGCCCTCCGTGCGGCTCAGGAGGGGATCCCCTTCGTGGCGATGGTCTCGCAGGGGAACCATCACGCGGATCCGGTGTGCCACTCTCTGGACTACCTCGGTGGTCCATCCTACCAGGGCCACCCGCCGATCCTGAACGTCAACGGGGGCAGGGTGATCTTCACCCACGCCCCCACCACCAAGAATGGTGCGAAGGACTGGGGGATGATCCTGCGCGACCTGATCGGCGACCAGTAGACCCCCACCTTCAGTCTCGCATCTCGCGCAATACGAGATGTCCAACCCTGCCGGCGGGTACTCAATAGCCGGCACTCCCATGAGCGAATCTGCATGACAGGTTCCCTGATGAGAGAAAAACCCATATGTACACCATCAAACAAAAAGAACGGGAAGCGCTTCGTGAAATTTCGGAGATCGTCCAAACTCTTGATCAACAAGATACGTTGGAAAAGCAAGAATTCAATGAAGCCAAGAGCTCCGTTCGTAAGGCTCAATATCTCATAAATCTGATTCTTGATCGTTGGGAAGAAGAACGTACCTTCGCCTAATGTGTTCCAGATATTGTCACCCAGTGACAATATCTCCCTATAAACATTGACGCTATTGTCACGTCGTAACACTTATCCACAAATATGAGCAAGACTCCAAACTACGACTCCAAAATCCAACCCGTTCTTGACACACTGAAACCGAACACAGAAATCACCTGTCCGATTTCGGGTGAAAAACGAACGCTGACAGAAAACGAGATCACCGTATACCGCAAGCACCAAGCCCCACCAAAAAATTATGCTCCCATCGTGCGGATGCAGATGCTCACCACGCAGTGGCCGGGAGGACAATGGTGGTACAACAAGCATGCGGAATCCGGCGCGCCAATTATTTGTCCCGTGCACCCGGCAACGGGTATCAAGGTGCTTCCGGACAAGGAGTGGTTCGCCAAAGACTTCAGCGATCTCTCACTCGAAGTTGATTTGAACCATCTGTTTCTCGACCAGCTCATCGAACTGCGTCGCAAGGTTCCATCTTCCGCCGGACGCAATTACAAAGAAGCGGAGAATTCTATCGCGGTCGTATCTTTGGGCGACGTGAATAGTTACTTCGTCGTTCTCTCGCGCAGTAAGAACACACTCTTTAGCGTGTCCGCGCTCGACACGGAGTCCTCGGCAGAAGTGTACAACAGCTCGGGAGTTACCAGCTCCTATCAAGTCGTGCATTCCGACCGTATCTATAACAGCCAGTACATCCGCGAATCACGCGACTGCCTAAACTCCGCCTTTCTCTTCGATTGCCGCAACTGTGAAAACTGCTTCGGCGCCACAAACAAACGCAATGCAAAATACGTTTGGTTCAATAAACAGCTCACGCAAAACGAATGGGAAAAACTTCGAGCCGAAGTGGATCTTGGATCGCGCTCGCAGACACAGAAGTGGCTTGCGAAATTCAACGAGCTTGTGAACCAAGCACCGTGGCCGGAGAACTTCAACGAGAACTGTGAGAACTCTACGGGGGAATACCTCACGAAGGCGACGAATTGCGAGATGGTCTATTACGCCGATGGCGGAGCACGCGACGAATTTCATACCTCATGGTCGTTGGGTAACTGCGAACGCAACGCCTATGCCTCGAGTATGTCCAACGCACAGGACAATTATTTCAGCTGTGACGTGGTGCAGTGCAATAAAACACGCTACTCCTACCTTCTGATGCGCTGTCAGAATGTCGAGTACTCGACAGAGTGTTATGATTGTGAAAATGTGTTCGGGTGCGTTGGGCTTCGACGAAAGAAGTTCTGTATTCTCAACAAACAATACTCCGAGAATGATTACTGGAAAAAGCTCGACGAGCTGAAGTGCGTCATGTTGGAGAGAGGGGAGTACGGGGAATTTCTTCCGGCAAAGATGTCACCAGCCTATTTCCCCGAAGGCGGATCCGTGCGCTACTACCTTGCTGATCCTGTTGTGTTCAGCAAAGCCGTGAACGCGCACACATTCGAAGCTGATGAAGACGGAGCACTTGGTGAAAATCTCTCGAATGCAACCAAAGTCGCCGACTCCACCGAGATCCCCGACTCCATAGACAACCTCGACGACGCGTGGATCGGAAAGCCCGTGTTCGATGCCGCTTACAAAAGACGCTTCTCCCTCTTCGCTCCCGAAGTCACGCTCTACCGCAAACTCCGCGTTGCGCCCCCTGTCTCTCATCACGTCAAGCGCGTGCTCGATCTCACTCACACTGCCAACACCGGCGTGTTCGAGAGTTGCACGTGCGAGACGTGTCAAGAAGATGTCACCATCTCACGCAACCCCACCTACCCCAACCGCAGAATCTTCTGCAAGGCGTGTTACCTCGAGTACATCGAAAAAAACGGGTAAAGACAAACACGAGACCGAGACCTCGTGTTTTCATTGACAATGTTATTATAACCTTATTATAATATCTTCATATGATGGAACGAAAACTCATAAAAATCGGAGCGTCTTTTGGCTTAACGTTACCCGTGAACTACATCCGCAAAGAACGTCTCAAGCTCGGAGACACGATCTGTATGAATCTCGAAAAAGTGAGCTCGCGCAAACAAGCCTCAAAGCGTACCGTGATTCGCCCGGAAGTGATCGAATGGGTTAATCGGTTTATCGAGGAAGACCGCGATCTTCTTGAGCTTCTCAAAGATGCATGATTCGCTATCTCTCTGCAGAAGAGGTTGTCGCCATACATAGACGTGTTCTGGAAGAAACGGGCGGCCATGAAGGCATCCATGATGCTGGTCTTTTGTTTTCCGCATCCGAGAAGCCAAAAGCATCGTTTGGTGGTAAAGAAATGTACCCCGATCTTTTCACAAAAGCTTCCGTTCTCCTGGAAGCTCTTGCGAATTACCACACCTTCTCCGACGGAAACAAACGCACGGCTTACTTGGCTGCGAAAACGTTCCTCGCCATAAACGGCTTTCGTTTGAAGATGGGTGCAAAAGAAGGACTTGTATTTATGCTCTCCGTTGCCAACAAACAGGCCTCTCGCGAGAAGATCACTCTCTGGCTGAAAAAACACTCCAAGTCAATCTGATGACTTCCGGTGAAACGTCTTGTGCACCTCTCGTAGAGCTTCACTCATCACATGAAAATAAACTCTATTCCGACCTCAAGTTAGATTTTCTTCGCAAAAGATAGGCTCTCTTAAAAAACGCTGACAAGTATCTTTCGTACCGGCGATAGCGACGGTCGTCTAGAAATTGGATGCTACGCACGGTGCCACGACAGGTTGTCGCACCACAATGGCAGATATGCTTCCAGTTTGGATCCGCCTCGGTTGTTGTATCGTCTACCGTAACTTCTTCGTCTGGTGCAATCGCACGAAGAGCAACAACCTTCCGTCGCCTATCTACAATTGTGTTAGGTTCACAGGAGTGCCGGATGGAACCCCAAGGATTGTTCTTGAGAGAAATGATCCACCGATTTTTCCCAACCGCCAGCCACTGATACCCGATATGGTAGTTTGGAGGAAACGTGTAGTGAATCTCTGGTCCCTCGACCGTGAAAAGTGCCTCACCGTCTTTGATTGGATGCTTCGCCATAAGTTTCTTCAATCCATCAACTGTAATCGGGTAAGTTTTTTCTGCAAAATATAAAGGTCGGAGGTGTTTTGGAATCCAAGGCTCACGTTCCAGGAAAATCTGCCGCGGAAGAAATTGGATACCACGGATTGTCTCTCGGCATATCGGCGCACCGCATCGGCACGGCATCCGCCAGGCTCTCCCAGCCTCAACGGTAGAATAGTCGAGGGATATCTCTTCTCCAGCTTTAATTTTTCGCGCCGCGACAACCGTTGACGTGCCGGAAATGCCAGCATTCGGACGACAGGAGTGGTTGATAAAATGCCACGGATTGTTACGCAACGGCATCCTCCAAATATTCTTTCGAATCTGTAGCCAGTTGCCACCATTGCGATAATCCGGCTCGAAGGGATAGCGTATGATCGGACCTGTTACCGTGAAGATCGTTTCACCCCGAGCGATCTGGTGCACGGCAAAGAGCCCGTTGCCGTGAATGTTGGATCGTTGAATACGGAATGCTTGCATATTACTTCCGATGAAACTTCTTATGCACCTCGCGCAGACCTTTGTCCGTAACGTGCGTGTAGATTTGCGTGGTCATGATGGATGAGTTCTGGAACTTGAAAAGCTCATACATCAAGCAACCTTAATCCCAGTAGCTTGTTGAAAGTCTTCTTTAGAGATATTCCCGCCGGAGACGACACAGAGCAAACGACCCTGTCTCTTTGCATCGAGACATGCCGCCGCATAACTGATGGCCCCCGCGCCTTCCACAACCTCGCCGGTACGTTCGTAAATATACTGCATTGCATCTCGAATCTGCACCTCATTCGGGGTTAAAAATTCATCTACCAAGCGGCACACCAAATCAAATGTCATCGTTTCCGGATTCAAATTTACGGCAAGCTTCTCTGCTTGCGAAACCGCTTGAGGCACTTTTGTCACACAACCTTTCTCCACAGAAGTTGCCATGGCATGCATCACGGCCGGCTGAACACCCACGACACGTAGATCTGGTCGAAGTGTTTTCAGCGCCACAGCCATTCCAGAGATGAGACCGCCACCACCAATGGGAACGTAAACTGTTTTGATTTCTGGAACCTGTTCAAGAATTTCCAAACCAATAGTTCCTTGACCGGCAATAACATCCAAATTGTTGTAGGGATGGACAAACGGAATGCCATGCTCGCGCGCATAAGCAAGTGCCATCTGCTCCGTGGAAGCAAACTCATCAGTTCCATACAGTACCTCGTCGACAAGTTGTTTCATCTTTTCTTCTGCGATTTTGGGCGGATTCTTAATCATCATGCAGATCGTATGGATCCCAAGTTGCTTGCCAACATAACCCACAGCAAATCCATGCGTTCCAAGCGCTGAAGTCATCACACTCGAAGCTCTCAAACGTATCATGGCGTTTGCCGCACCCCGAATTTTAAAACCATGAACGATGGGCTGACGATTTTCGAGTTTCAAAAAAACCTCATCGCCAATGGTGACGACGGGCGTTTCTTCGATATAAGGATGAATGCGACCACGAGCTGATTGGATGTCATTAAGCGTAACCATATCAAAGGAGTGTTTCCGCCAAGGCAGCATCCGTAACGGGAAGACCATGATGTTTAAAAATGGTTGTCATGCCAAGATGAATCTTCACATTCTTGTCAATCAGAGCCCCGATCTCTCCAAGTACTTTCAAATTTTTATTCATGTTCTGCGCCAATCGAATCTCGTCATACATCACCACATTTGAAAGCGCGTCCACAACGACTTGAGATGAACTTACCGTCTCTGTTGGAATTTCCTGGTCGTTCTTCATGGCTCCAACACCAATCACCAACGCACCCATCTTGAGATCCGTATGATTGAAAACAGGTGTCTTGGACGATGTAGCCGTAACGATGACATCTGCATCCAGAACCGCATCTCGAGCACTTGAAGCCGCAATTAAGACATTCGAAGTTTCGCTCTGAAGTTCACTAACGGCCTGCTCCACATGAGCCGATGCGGGACTGAACAGACGAATCTCCTCAATCGTTGGAAACAACTTGGAAAGCACACGCACGTGAGATCGTCCCTGTACGCCCGTTCCAAAAATAGCAATTCTCTTTGGATGCTTTGCAAGATGCTTCACGCCAACCGCCGAAGAAAGCGCCGTGCGCGTGGCAGCAAAATAACGTCCTTCGATAATTGAATCAAGAACCCCCGTCTCGCTATCAAACACGAGAATATAGGGGTGAACCGTCGGTAAACCTCGAGACGAATTATCTCGATAATCGGTTGCTTGTTTTGAGATAAAGATTGGGCTTCCGTCAATAAATGCCGGGAATGAGTAAAACATCCCACTCCGAACTGACATAGATGTTGTCGGAGATGCAATCGTCTTTCCTTGTGAAAACAACCTATAACTGTTTTCAACAGCTTGAAACGCTTCCATGATTTTTAAGCGCTCTCGCACCTGATCTTCCGTGATGATTCTCATAGATTGCGATGGCAACGTTTTTCATGGATGATGCTTCTACTTACCAATAATTTCTCCCATATTCCGTCTAATGTGTTCTTTAATCCAGTCGGCAAATTTTTGAGGATACACTCCGAAGTAGTCCAGATCCTCCCTGTTCGGATTTTGTGTCCCTGCCCCCGAACCCCAACGAATATCAACCTCGTCTCCTTTTTTAACAATAGATCCGATGCCACAATTATCAAATCTGACATCGGGAGACTGTGCCTCTTTGAATTGTCTGAGAACAGAAACACCGCATGTCCCATGAACACAAGGGACATAGGGAGTAAACACAATTGTGATTTTCGATGTTGATGGTTCCGCTTCTTGTTCAACTTTTGGGAAACGCTCCATAACGAAAAAAGTGACCATGTTCGGATTTGTACTGAAGATCGACACCTTATCCGTACAAAAATAAAAGTCAGGTTCTCCTTCCGGAACTTCAAAAACCTCGTTGTCTTTTTCGTGTTGGCGCTCTCCTAGCGCAAGAGTAAGCTTGTCAAAAGCCCGATCAGAAAGCCTGTCTTTAATTTCCTCGGAAACGTTCTCAATACCTCCGAGCCGCGCCAAGTCCCCAACATCCATAGCCTCAATTTGATCCACAGAAAGCAAAGAAGGATCTTCTTTCACTCCTATCGCTTCGGATGGCAATCTATCGGGATGGTGTATTAAAGAGTCTCTGCCCATAATTCATTCCTTTGATGATTTTATCGTAAACACTTTATGCAAAATTTAACACGATTTCATGATAACATTTTCTTGATCTAAGAACACGCACATCGCATTAGTACAAGCCCCCACCCTTGCGAGGTGGGGACGAGCCTCCCGGTGGGTGCACCCGGGAGCGAGATTTTACTTCTTCGTCTTGGTCTTCGTCTTGGCATCATGGATCGCGTTCCCCACGATGCCGATGAAGATGAGCACGGCCGTAGCAAATGCCGGCCATGTCGTCGGATTCCGGAAGGCCTCCATGAGATCCTCCCATGGATTCTCCGTTGAGGAGATGGTAACGACCGTCTCCACCAGTCCGATGATGGACAGAACCACCCCCACAGAGGACGGCACCGCCCCGATCATAGCACCGGCCATGACAATGCCGAGGCCGAGCGCGACGAGAATGACACCGACTGAGATCATCTGGAGACCCAACGTAAGTTCCATTTTCAATCCTTATGAACTTGGGATGATTCCCAGTGAAACAGGTATCGATCCCTGCCTCGCTGTGACCCCCCAACCTCCTTCCTGCTCCTCTATCGTAATTGATCATAGAATACCAAAAAATACGCTTTTGTCAACGGATCGGGACGGGGAAAGGTGTTTGTACATCGAATATGGCTTGACTAAGTCTCTTTTTTGTTGTAAATTATTTTTGACGAAATATGGAAGTTAAAACGATTTTAGAACAATTGGGATTCTCGGAAGTCGAGGCCGACATCTATCTCGCCGCTTTGGTGCTCGAAACACCAGGGGCAACGGAGATTGCAAGACGTACAAACCAACAAAGAACTTTGGTCTTTTTCCATCTCAAAAAACTCGTCGAACGTGGTTTTATGAAGGAATCGCGCAGTGGACGTCTCGTGCGGTTCATACCCCTCCCTCCAAATGAGCTTGCCTCACGATTCGATGCTATTGTCGCCAATCTTCAAAGCGCCGTACCGGAACTCTCAAAACTTCAAAAAGCTTCCGACGAAACGCCTATAATCGAGGTACGGGAATCAAGGGCGGGGTACAAAAAGATTTATGAAGAGCTTTCATCACTTCCGGAAAATGATTTTTTCTATGTCATCCAGGGGAGAGAATCACTCGATGCGGAACTCCGGCTTCTCTCGCAAGAAGATTGGTCTCGTTGGTTTGAACGTATCAACACTCGCCACATCGGCACGCGCGCAATTTTCACGGAAGAATCCCTTGCTGTAGCGAAGGAGCGTTTGAGTCCGGAAAACCTCGCTCAACACAAAAAGCGGCTGTGGCAGATCTCAACCGTTCCCGAGAACCGACTTCCGCTCCAACAGCTCGTTTTTATCTATCGCAACAAGGTGTCGTTTCTCTTTCCCAAGTCGGAGCTTGTCGTCGCCATCGAGCATAAAAAAATCGCGGATGTCTTCCGCGCGCTCTTCCACGCCATCGCTCTTTCCGGCAAGCACATCGACAACCCTTGGGAATAATTACTTCCGATGAAATTTCTTATGCACTTCTCGCAAACCTTTGTCCGTAACGTGCGTGTAGATTTGCGTGGTCATGATGGATGAATGGCCAAGCATGGCTTGGACCGAGCGGATATCCGCACCGTTTCTAAGAAGCGTCGTCGCATAGGTGTGGCGCAGGACGTGAGGCGTGATGCGTTTTGTGATGCCGGCTTCGCGTGCGGCATTCTCCACGATGCGCTGAATCGAACGCGGGGTGAGAGGACCGTGGTGTTCTCGATGCTTGCCGGCAAGATCGTGGCTCACAAAGAGATAAGGAAGCGTATCCTTGCGCGCTTCAAGATACTTCTTGACCCAATCTTTCGCCTCGCCGCTTAAAAAGACGACCCGCATCTTACCTCCTTTGCCTTTAACCGTAAATTCGTCGCGCTTCAGATTCAATCTTTCAATGGAAAGGTTCGCCGCCTCGGACACGCGCAAGCCCGTCGAGAAGAGAAATTCGAGAATGGCTTTGTTGCGAAACCTCACGAGCGGCACACGGCTGAATGTCACATCTTTAAGCGGAACGTCCAGCAAACGCGCAAGCTCATCGGGCTCCAAAAACTCGACTTGCCGCATGGACTGTTTGGCAAGCTCGATCTTTTCAGGAGCAAGAGACACGACATCGCGCTTGGAGAGATATTTGAGAAAACTGCGAAGCGCAATCACGTGATAATTCTGTGTGCTCTTCTTGATCGTTTCCTTTTCACGTCCTTTCACTTCACGGTTGAGCCACAAGCGATACTTGCGCACGGCTTCCTGTGTCATATCACTCGGAGACTTCGCCCCGGAAAATTTCAAAAATCTCCGCAGATAGAAATCGTAATGGCGGACCGTCTCTTGCGACCGGCCTTTCTCCACCTCAAGATGTTCGAGAAAGTCCGTCATGAGTTTTTCCAATGGCGAGATCATGGAAACATTATACGACACAACGCATCTTGTTCCCAGAATCGTCTTGTGTGGACATTGTCACTACATTGTTTTATGCTGGGGAAGAACACCATTAATCTTATGACAACTCTCCAAATTCGCATTGATGAAAAAACGAAGCGAAATGCCAAGCGCGTCTTGGATAGGCTTGGCATTGAAATGAGCGCGGCAATTAAGATCTACCTCAAGCAGATCGAGCTTATAAAAGGCCTCCCGTTCCCTGTCATTACGACTAACGGATTTACGCCTGAACAAGAAGCTCGACTGATTGCCGAGTCGAATAAAACCTTACGAGACTACAAAACGGGAAAGACAAAAGGTTACGCCTCTACAAAAGAATTGATGCAGAATCTTCTGGCCTAACGCTATGTACGTCATCGTTCCTTCCAAACGTTTCCGCCGACAAGTGAAACAGCTGAGGAAAGCTGATTCTAAACTTCTGGATCAACTGAACGGTGCCATTGAAACCCTGCGCCTTGGCAAAACGTTGCCTCGCCAAAACAATGATCACTCCCTGATGGGTTCCATGAGAAAGTTTCGCGAGTGCCACATCGCTCCTGATTGGCTGTTGATCTACCGCAAAGATGAAAAAGTCCTTCTTCTCGAACTGACGGCCACAGGAACTCATACTAAACTATTCGACTAGATCAACCTCATAGTCTTTGACGTCTCTTGTCTAACCTGTTAGTCTCTCCTCATTAACTTAGGCGATCGCTTGGAGCGGGAATGAGTCCCCGCCCTCGGCGAACCGCTCGAAATCACGACCCTATGCTCACTACGCGCAAGAAGCAAAATATCATCGCGAAGTACCAAACGCATAAGAACGACACTGGATCCCCCCAGGTTCAAATCGCCATTCTCACTTCTGAAATCGAAGACTTGACCGGACACTTGCGCGACCACAAAAAAGACCATTCCTCCCGCCGCGGACTCATGAAAAAAGTGAACGAACGCCGCCGGCTTCTCAAATACGTCGAGCGCGAAGATGAAAAAGCTCATGCGAAACTCGTCGCTAATCTCGATCTCAAAACGAAATAATCCATCGCCCGCATTTGCGGACAGCGACTTCATCCTTTTTATCTGCGAGCCCACGTTTGGCTCCACCCATCTATGCTTGATTTCTCTCACCGGCGCGTCGCCGTTTTCATCGACACGCAAAATCTTTATTACAGCGCCCGGAATCTTTTCGGGAAAAAAGTTGACTTCGGCAACGTCGTGTCTGCCGGCCTTGGCGACCGCCAGCTCATTCGCGCAACCGCCTACGTCGTCTCCACGGAATCCGGTGACGAGTCTCCGTTCTTTGAAGCTCTGCAAAAAACCGGCATTCAAACAAAATCCAAACCGCTCATGGAATACTTGTCCGGCATCAAGAAGGCCGACTGGGACGTTGGCATCACGGTGGACATCATGAGTACCGTGGATGCGGTTGACGTGATCGTGCTCGCCTCCGGCGACGGCGACTTCGTTCCGTTGGCCCAATACGTCAAGAGTCATGGTAGGCGATTCGAGGTCGTCTCGTTCCGCGAGACCACGGCCTCCACACTCCTTGAATGGGCCGATTCCTACATCAATCTCTCCGAGGATAAGCGCAAGTTTCTCATCGGCCGCTCCCGCCAGCCGCCCGTGCGCATGACCAAGGGCGGGGAAGCGCTGGTCGAGAAGGACCAAGCCGAGTCTTTGCCGGAAAACATGCCAAAACCGAGGTTTGCCAAGACGGAAGACGTACAGGGATCCCGTTCCCGCCGCCTCTCGTTTTAAGAAGATGGGGTTGTGCGCCGAATCGAACTCTCGACGCACGGACCGATCCTCTTAAATCATTAACTTAAAGATCTGCGCGAGATCGTGAGCCCCCCAACCGGGTCTTTGATCTCCCGCAGATCCATATCTTTCCTATGGATCAAATCCAACGTTTTGAAACTGAATGGGGAGGCAAAACCCTCGCCATCGAAACCGGCCGCTTCGCTCGTGCCGCCGGCGGATCCTGCACCGTGCAATACGGCGAGACCATCGTCCTTGCCACGGCAACCATGAGTGAAGAGCCGCGCGAAGGCCTGTCTTTCTTCCCCCTCATGGTGGACTTTGAAGAGAGGCTTTACGCGGCTGGACGCATTAAGGGCTCGCGCTTCATCAAGAAGGAAGGACGCCCAACCGACGAAGCGGTGCTGGCAGGTCGTTACATTGACCGTGCACTTCGGCCGCTCTTTCCGGAAGGCATCCGCAACGACGTGCAAGTGATCATTACCGTTCTCTCTTTTGACGGAGAGAACGACCCCGACGTGATCGGCCTCATCGCCGCCTCCTGCGCCCTGCATCTTTCGCCCATCCCGTGGAACGGCCCCATCGGCAACATCCGCATCGGCAACATCGGCGGCGAGTGGGTAATCAATCCAAGCTACGAAGCGAGGACGAAATCCGTACTCGACTTGGCCTTTGCGGGGAACGCCGACAAGGTGGTCATGGTGGAAGCGGGAGCCAATGAGGCTGACGATGATCTCGTTGTGGACGCCTTTGCGTTCGGGCTCAAGCACATCAAAAAACCGATCGAGCTTATTGAGGAAGCCCGCAAAGCTGTTGGAAAGAAAAAAATCGACCCTGCCGCCGTTTCAAACGACGAGGAAACGCGACGCCGCGAGCGGTCCATCCGTGAAATGGCTTCCCCTTTCATCCTTGAGAAGATTCAGGAATATTTCTTCGGCGCTCCCAAAGCGACAAAAAGCGAACGACGCGACGCGAAGCTCCGGATCAAACGCGAACTGGTTGAGTTTTTGGAATCGAAGAGCATCCCCCCAGAAGAGATCCATTACGGAACCGATGCCGTCGAACCCTTGATCGAAAGCGAGGTGAGCCGCCTCATCGTGGACGAAGGCCGACGCGTGGACGGACGCGGACTCGACGAAGTTCGCCCTCTCGTCATCGAAGTCGGCCTCTTTGAGCGCACGCACGGATCCGGCCATTTCTCTCGAGGAGAAACGCAGGTGCTTTCCATGCTCACGCTTGGAGCTCCTGGAGACGAACAGACGCTCGACGGTATGGAAACGGTCGGGACCCGACGCTACTTCCATCACTACAATTTCCCTCCGTTCTCGGTTGGAGAAACCAAACCTTTGCGCGGACCTGGAAGACGAGAAATCGGACACGGCGCGCTTGCGGAAAAAGCGCTCGTGCCGGTTCTTCCTGATAAGGAAACTTTCCCTTACACGATCCGCGTCGTGTCGGAAGTTCTAGGCTCCAACGGTTCAAGTTCCATGGGCTCCACTTGCGGCTCGACCCTCGCTCTCATGGACGCGGGCGTGCCGATCAAGTCCCCTGTAGCTGGCATAGCTATGGGGCTTGCTCAAAACGCCAAAGGCGGCTGGAAAGTCATTACCGATCTGCAAGATCTTGAGGACGGAGAGGGTGGCATGGATTTCAAGATCACCGGAACGAAGGACGGCATCACCGCCATTCAAATGGATACCAAAACACATGGGCTCTCGATGGAGATCGTCCGCGAGACCTTCAGGCAAGCAAAGGCCGGCCGTACCCACATCCTTGAAGCGATGGCGCGCGTCATCGCGAATCCGCGAGCCGATCTCTCGCCGTATGCTCCGCGCATTATCACACTCCGCATTCATCCGGAACAAATCGGTCTGGTCATCGGCCCCGGCGGCAAAATGATCAATGAGATTATCGCAGAAACCGGCGTGCAAGCTATTGACATTGAAGACGATGGCTTGGTCATGATCACCTCGACGAACGCGGAGGGAGCGCAGAAAGCGAAGGAGTGGATCGAACAGATGACGCGCGAAGTGGAACCAGGAGAGACGTTCAAAGGCAAGGTGGTGCGCGTCATGGATTTTGGAGCCATCGTTGAATTCCTGCCAGGCAAAGACGGTATGGTGCATGTGAGCGAGCTGGCGCCGTGGCGCGTCGCGCAGGTGGGCGATATCGTCAAGATGGGCGACGAGGTGTTTGTAAAGGTGCTCGATGTGGATACGATCAACAACCGGATCTCCTTGTCTATGAAACAAGCCGATGGAAACGATTACAGCAAATTCAAACGGCCGGAACCGGGAGCATCCGGCGTATCGGGCACAGGCCGCCCACACCATGGAAACGGCAATGGGAACGGACGACCGCCTCGCAAGCCGTTTAGCCAACGTCCGTTTGGTAAAAGCTGAAAAATGAAACCGCTCAATATCCCTCTTGCCGGATCTCGAGAAACAGCTCGCCATCATCGGCGTGCTGTTTGGCGTTGGGGGGTTCCTCTCATTCTTCTTCTGTTCCTATGGGGAAGCGTGCGGCTCTATGGGACCAGAAACCCATTTGCGAACACGATTCCTGAAGAAACGGTACTGATGATTCATCTGCGTCCGACGCGGCCTCAATGGTCCGTTATCCTTGACCGCATGGGAAATGAAGTTCTGACACGGACAGGCATCACCCTCAAAGAACTTTCTCCTTTCATTGAAGGATCTATCGCTCTCTTTCTCACAAAAGAGGGAGAGACCATCGTGGGAGTGGAAGGTTCTTTCGATGAAAAAGTCCGCCAGCAGTTTGAGGCTCACGGCCTCACGATTCAGGAAGTCGGCCGCCGGCGCTTCCTTCTTGCGGAAAACGCCGTCTCTCTTGTGCCATCGGAAAGCCAAATAGGAAGAAGTGAACGCATCCTCCCAAGATTTGCAGGAAGCATCATTAGCTTCGACGCGGGAGCGCCCCATACAACCATCCGCATTCGCGGAAATACGATCTCTCTTGACCTGCCGTGGGCTTCCTCTTCAACGTCTGCGCCTCTCCTCAACGACCGCGTGATTTTTGCCGGGACGTTTTCCGGAGATGCACCAATAGTATTTCCCAGTTTTCTCGACAACGTATTTGCGTTTGCAAGTGGCGGAACGACGTTCAAAGAGACCTTTCAAACGGTCGGATCGGAAGGAACATTGAGCCTCTTTGATGATGGTTCCTATTTCATCAGTCTTTCCTCGAATATCCCTCTTGCTCTTCTTGAAAAGACCCTGCTGTTGCAGGCTCAACTCCGCGAGCCAATGCTGGCAAGCCGGAAACTTCTTGATGGAACTAGCATTCAAGAATTGCGCCTTAACGAAACCCCTGCCTTAACGGAAGAGGTGGAGAATGCAAACTGGACAATTCTCCGGCTTGACTCTAAAACGACAACGTTTTTCGCCGGAAAGAAAAAAGACGGCCACGAAGTTTTTTTCACAGACTCCGCAGATGCCCTCATCCAAAAAACAAGCTCAAATCTCGAAAAACAGGCTGTATCTTCTTGTGGAAGTTCTCAAAAATTGAAGATTTCAAATCAGGCCTTCATTCGTTATCTTCAAAATGGAAAAACCTACTTTTCCACACCCCTTCCACTTTCTAACACAGACTTTGTCAACGTAGGGATTGACAAAGACGTTTTTGGAGTCAAAATTCGACTCTGTGTGGATAAAAATCAATCGTAAACACCAAAAGCGATCTACTGTGGCTGTGGATAAGCCTGTCTTTCGATCACTTTTTTTGTTCACTTATCTATGATAAGTATCTAAAATAAGTGAAAAGTAGACGAATGGCGTTTCATTGACTTCATGTGTTTAAGTTGTTATTATTGATCCGTACCCTTCTAGCTCCTTCTACAATACCAAAACTTCCAACGGGGAAGTTTTCCGAAATAGCTCATCGGCATTGTTGTTTCGGAAAATATCCCACTTCTCTACTGTTCTGCCAGAATCGTCTTCCGGCAGGCTAGGTTCGCTCGCGCTTCGGCGGCAGAGCCGCCTCTGCGAGTAAAACCCATGAATGGTAGAGAGGTTGAAGTGGCTTGAGATCTGTTGAGAGCCCGTTGGTGCTGAGTCGTGCAGAAAGACTCTCTGTCTTCACGCCCCAGCACCACTTCGGTGCACTCCTTATCTCCCTCCTTAGGGAGAGACCAACGCGCATCCATCTACAATGTCGAGGCGCACCGCGTCTCTCCCTACCCTCTTTTTTAGAGGATTTTTTGTTTAAAATCGGTTTTTTGGATACACTTGGGGCTGTATGGATAAAAAAACTCTTCAAGAGATGCAGGGAATTCTGCTTAAAGAAAAAGCGCGCGCGGAGAAGGAGCTTTCTCGTTTTAAAAGTCGCCCCGCGAAAGAAGACTCGTCGCTTGAAGACACTCTTAAAAAGCTTCTGCGCGATATTCATAAAGCTCTAAAGCGCGTGGAGGAGGGAACTTATGGCACTTGCAAATACTGTTCGAGGGAAATTCACGAGGCGCGTCTTCGTGCCCGTCCGGCTTCCTCAAGTTGCATTGCCTGCAAAAAAACTCTGACACGGGACATGTGAAGAGACGATGGACATGGCTCATCCTTGTTGTGGGCATCGCTATGGCCGACGGCTTGTTGAAACATGAGGCTCTGAATCGATTTGCTCTATCTGTGTCGAGACAAAACGGAGCTTTCATGGCTTTCGGACTTCATAAAAACCCCGGTATTCTTTTTGATCTCCCCGTTCCCCAGCCACTCGTGTGGATTGCCACCCTTATTTTAGTAGGTATACTTGGCCGCATGGCTTGGTTTGAGCGGACACGAAATCCACTCTTCACATTTGGAGCCGTCGTAACTATCGTCGGCGCCGCAGGAAACTTTTTCGACCGTCTTCTCAATGGTTTTACCACCGATTATCTTCTCTTTTTTACCGGAGCGGCCATTAATCTCTCGGATCTGATTATTATCGGAGGTCTTCTCACACTCATCCACAGCCATACATTGACAAAAGGGAAAAAACGTGGTTAACTGAACACAGAATTAAACTCCCCCAATTCGTTGGAGGTGTTTTTATGTCTAAACATGTTCTCACAGCCAGTCTCTATGGCATTCATGCGCGTCCCGTACGCGTCGAAACGTCTTACAGTTCAGGACTCACGCGATGCACGGTCGTCGGATTGCCCGATACGGAGATTAAGGAAGCGAAGGAGCGAGTTCACGGCGCCTGCAAATCCTCTGGTCTCCCATTTCCACGCGGACGCGTCACGATCAACCTCGCGCCGGCCGTTACAAAGAAGCAAGGATCTCATTTTGATGTGCCCATCGCGCTTTCTGTACTTCAGGCGCAGGGGCTTATTGCGGAAGAGAAGCTTAAAGATGCAATGTTTTTTGGAGAATTGTCACTTGGGGGAGATATTACGGCCATCGTGGGAACGTTGGCGCTCACATTGTGCGCAAAAGCCGAGGGAATTAAACGGGTTTACGTGCCAAAAGATAACGTCGCCGAAGCAACGCTGGTAAAAGGCGTTGAGTGTTTTTCCATTTCGCACGTGCGTGAACTTGTTGCGCATCTGAATGGCGAGCTTGAATGGCAAGCGGAAAAATCCAGTAGCCCGCCGGTGCGTGAGATGTCTTTCTCTACGGACTTCGCCCATGTAAGAGGGCAGGAGGTGGTGAAGCGCGCGCTTGAAATCGCGGCGGCCGGCGGACACAATATTCTTTTAAACGGCACACCAGGAGCGGGGAAAACCATGTTGGCGCGATCCCTCCCGAGCATTCTGCCGCCGTTAAGCCGCGACGAGATTCTTGAAGTTACCAATATCCACTCCGTAGCTGGAGAACTTTCACCGAATGTTCCATTTCTGACCGAACGGCCGTTCCGTTCTCCGCACCACTCGAGTTCCGCTGTCTCCATCATTGGCGGCGGATCGTGGCCGAAACCAGGAGAGGTTAGCCTTGCCCATCGCGGCATCCTCTTCCTCGATGAGTTTCCAGAGTTTCCACGAAGCGTTCTTGAACATTTGCGCCAACCGCTTGAAGATGGGGAGGTCACCATCGCTCGCGCGCTTGGCACCGTGAGGTTCCCTGCACGCTTCATGCTGGTGGCCGCCATGAACCCATGCCCCTGCGGATTTGCGACCGACTCAACGCGCGAGTGCACCTGCACCCCGCAACAGATTATTCACTACAATAAAAAAATGTCCGGGCCGCTTCTTGATCGCATTGATTTGTATGTGAGTGTGCCCAGAGTCGAAACGGACAAGCTGACAAGTGAGGATCTGGCTGAACCGTCGTGTGAAGTGCAAAAACGCGTCACGCAAGCACGCAAGATACAAACCAAGCGTTTTAGCCACTCCACGGCTCATACCAACAGCGAGATGCCAGTTCACGTTCTCAAACGCCATGCTGAACTGAACCCTGAAGGCCAGCAACTTATTAAAGCAGCCATTGACAAATATCATCTTTCCGCTCGTTCCTACACTCGCGTCCTCAAACTCGCCCGCACCATCGCCGACCTTGCGAACGAGAAAAATATTTCCGTCGCCCATCTCTCCGAAGCTCTCCAATACCGCCCTCAAACCCACCTCGGCTACTAAAATCCGTTCACTAAATTTAGCCCCTAATCCGACTAGCTCCTGAGCTAGCTCAGGAGCTAGTTAAAAAAACTGCTAAATTACGATATGCCAAGATTGCCACGAGTCGAATTCGATCATGCCTTCTACCACATCACTACGAGAGGGAACAACCGACAGAACATCTTTCGTGAAGAACAAGATTTTAGAAGATTTTTGTTCGAGCTTATGCGCGTAGTCAGAGAATATGACTGGCGCTGTTATGCCTACTGCTTGATGACTAATCATTATCACCTCACCTTACAAACCATCGAACCAAATCTCTCGGTGGGTATTCGAACGCTCCATACTCGTTACTCAATCTACTTCCGAAACAAATATCCTTACACGGGTAACTTATTCGAGAAGCGTTATGATGCCTCGTCCGTCCATGACGACGCCTACGTCCTTGAATCCATTCGCTACGATCTTCTCAATCCTGTCCGAGCCGGGATTGTCGAGCACCCAAAAGACTGGTCATGGAGCAGTTATAGAGAGACTGCCGGTCTCGAAGAACCGTCCGGGTGGATGGACAATGAGTGGGTACGCTCGATGTTTGACGATCACACAACGCCAGCCAAGCGGTTTATAGAGTTTATCGACATGGGTATTGAGTAAGTTTGCCAAACGAGGTGCGCACCCAGAAAAATTCGCGTCCATATCTGCGATACACGCTCGAACTAACCTTCCGCTTCGATAAACTTCAAATAATCCTCCCGGCAGTAGATACGACGATTGGGGAAGATTTTGTTTTTGGATACGGTGAGTTGTTTCCCGCACTTCTCGCACGATGCTTCCATGAACGCTCCGGAATTCGCGCGGTATCCGAGATCTCTCACGCGAGCGATGAAGTGCCGGTTGGGCGGAGCGATTTTCATCGCGCGATAAAACTTGATCTCCCGTGGCAGGAACGTAAACCGTCGTTCAATGCCTTCATCATAAACCGGCTTGCCGATCCACTCATCAAGCGCGGGATCGTTAAGACAGTCAGGAATATCTTGCGTTTTTCGAAGCTGGTCGGCCGACACACGATCTTCTCCGCAAGCCCCCGACGACTCTGCCGGATACGTCGAGGCCGCAAGAGCGACCGCGTCTTTCTCCTCAGCAAAGAAGAACAGCGTCGCGCCGGAATCCATAAACCGCGTCGGCGACCAAGACACCGGCATAAATTCGCCATACGTCCCATCATCAAGCATGCGACACTTCAGCTCGTCCACCTTCCTCCAATAATCCTCCTCCGCGTAAGGTTTGTTAAAAATATGGGTTCTTCTGGGTTTCCTGTGGGTATACCAGATGAGCGTTTACGGATACATGGATAGTTTACCGCAGTGAAAGAGAATGGCAACGCGGTAGTTGGCGAAGTTTCGGAAACCACGCGCATTCGCTTTAATGGCTTGAATTTTGCTGTTGAGTCCTTCCGTTACCGCATTGGTGATCACGTGTGTGATGTAGGCAAGTAATCCATTCATGTGTCGCTTAAGTGTCTTTGCGACATCGATGATCGGCTGGAGCCGTGAGTGAGTCGCCCAGAAGTACCAGCGATCGAAGAAACGTCGGGCTGACCACTCGCGGCCGTACTCCCAGAACTTGCGAAAGGCTTCTTTGATACTCCAGGCTCGGCTGACCTTGAGCGCATCCCCTTGGAGCACTTTCCACAAAGCGCGCTCATCCGCCTCCCAACTATCCGGATTCTTGAGCCAGAGGTATTTAGTTTTGGTGAGGGAAGTATTCCCTTCCTTCATGAGTGCTCGGTGCTCTTGCTTGCGTACGAGGTCAACCGCCTTACCGAGATACCCCGCAACATGGAACTTGTCGTGCACGATATCGACGTCTGCACCAAAGACGTCGCGCGCTGCATCCATGAACGGCTCCCACATATCCATAGCCACCGCTTCCACTTCACCGCGATGTTTTTCGGGAATGGCTTGGTTGAGGAGTTGTTTCGCATCTTCCCGCTTCCTCCCCTCCACCACCTCAAGGACGCGACCTTTGTCGATATCGGTGGCGAGTGAGGCGTAGTGGTGTCCCTTCAAAAAGCTCTTTTCATCCACGCCCACGTGTGCGATGGGCTCGCACTCACGACGCTCGAGGCCGCGAGCAACGGCACGAGTTTGAATGAGATGAAACTGATCCCATGAGAGTTTGAGGATCTTTTTCGCCTGGGTCACACTGGCGGCGGCGTGCAAGACGTCGATGGCGAAGCGCTCAAATAGAAGCGTGAAGCGAGCGAGATCATGTGCCCATGGAGTGGTGGTTGAGATAATGCCGTGCTCAAGACAAGAGACGCGCGGGATGCGCGCCACGATGGTGGTCGTAAACTGCATGGTGTCCAGATGGCGCCAACTGCGCTCTTCACGATGGTCATAGCGAGGACATGGTGTCGCACACTGCGGGCACGAGAGCGCTTGCTCACCTGTTGCCTCGACATGAATGACGACGGTGAGTGCTGTCGTGTCTATGATGACCTCTGTCACCTTCCATGGCGGGACGAGACCGAGGAGCTGTTCGTAATGGGTGCCCAAGGTGAGCAGGGGTGTGGGTGTTTTCATATCCACCCAGCATACCGCAGAAAACTGCTATACTACGAGCCTACCCACAGGAAAGTCGGAATACCCAAAATATGGAAGCGTTTGCGATTCAGCCCCACGCACCCAAAGCAGTCTTCGCAGTTGTAACAATGATAGCTGTACTCCATGTTGTGGCACTGCACTTGCGTGTAGCAGTACTTCACATTCGATGAGTGGGAACCTGTCGTTGAGTAATACGAGTTTGTAGCTCCGAACCAACCCGTACACGACATGTTGCCTTCCGATCCGTCGAAGGAGAAACTGGATTGAAACTGATTGCGGCAGTCGTGGTGAAAATAGCACTCTTTGCAGTCCGTACAATCGGTCAAATACTCACCCGTACATCCGTCCGCCTTCTCGTTGAAGTTCTCCGGCCAGATCGCATCGCACTCAACCATCCCCAGAAACTCATCTCGCAGCGGCTCGAAAGAAGATCGGCGCGTGAGAACGAGTTTCTCCATCCGAGCGCGATACTCCGCCTCGGAAAGCTGTTCGTTCTTGAAGACAAACTTCGCGTTACGCTTATTCGTCGCCATGAAGCAATCCTCGCTGTTGCGACAATCAAACAGAAACATGGAATTTAAACAATCACGTGACTCCTGCACCCATCGGCAGTTGAAGATACGGTCGCTATGCACCACGTTGTAGGAATTGTTGACACCGAAAGACTGATAAATCTCCGCCGAGTTTTCGACGTCAAGCGCGTTCATGCCAAAGAGCGTATTCTTGGATCGCGATGCGTTCATGAAGTAGCTATTCTCGTCGCCAGCAGAAATCGTAGAGATGGAATTCACGGGCTGGACAAGATTGCGCAGTCCTGTTAAGGGAATCTCATGCACAAGGCCACCCATGATTTTAAAAACACCGCGTCCGTCGTCCTCGCGAAAATTCGATGCGTAGTCATGACCAAACCACTGTTGATCCGGCACGACTTTCACGCCTGAACCCGGATGTGCTGGGGAGATAAAAACAGAACCATCCTGTGCGCTCTTGTTGTTCCACCACTGATACCCAACAAAAAAGCCGGTCAAGATGTGCATGCGAGTGAGAGGATGGAGTTTCGACGGCGGCACATTGAAATGCTTGTACCGCTCGACCTCCTTGGCGCTCATGTCCCACTTGCGCCCTGTCAGAGCACATGTCCACTCGCCGGGTTGAGTGGCGTCGAGAATGTTTTTTACCTTGGCGTCGTAGTTAGGGGTTTGGATCATATATTTGTTCACGATAGCAAGTCGTATCTACTGTGTCAACGAGTTTCGACAAATAAGACTTTGCCATGTCTAACACCCATAGTAACTACTTAAAAGTGAGCATTTGTGCTACTCTTTCGTCGTCAGAAAGTTTCGACGAATATGAATATAAAACAAGCTCTTGAAGAAATTGGGATAGGAAAAACGAAAGCCGATGTTTATCTTGCGGCTCTTGAGATTGGCAGTGGAACAGCCGAGGAAATCGGAAAGCAAGCCGGAATCCCAAGAACAACCGCCCATGAAATCCTGCAACAACTTCTCCCTAAAGGCCTTCTGTCCGTAACCCAGGAAGGGCGTCGAAATACTTATACGGCCGAGTCGCCCAAAGCGCTCCAGCGCATTCTGCACGAACAAGAACGCCGACTTCTTGAAGTGCTCCCCGAACTCCTCTCGCTTCACAAGACATCAAGCTCGCGACCACGTGTGCGATTCTACGAAGGTTCGGATGGAATTCGAACGGTTTTTGAGGACACGCTCAAGAGCAAGACGGAAACCCTCTCCGCGATTCTCTCGATCCAAGACATCGACAAAATAGCCGGAGCGAAGTGGTTCACAAACTATACGAAGCGTCGCATTGAAAGCGGACGACGTCTCAATGTGATCCGATCAAACGAAACGGAGGTGGGGGACAAGTACCCCTCGAGCACATCAGAAAACCGGGAAGTGCATTACGCCCAGTCCGGCATGGTCTTTAATCTTTCCGTGTACCTCTACGACAACAAAGCAGCATTCTTTGGCACAACGAAGGAACCCTACGCGATACTGATCGAGTCAGAAGACCTCCACCAAACGCTCTTCAATCTTTTTGAAGTCCTCTGGCAGGTCACACGCGTGAAGAAAGCGATTTAAGAGCTCATTAAAGTAGCGAGCCACGCTTTGAGTGCATCGCTTTTGTTCCTACCCCATCGTCTTACATGATCCTTACCCAAAAAGCAGAAAACCCCAGCAAAGTGAGGTTTCTTGCCTAACCTTTCAATTGAAAGGTTAGGCAACCAATTCGTTTCAACAAAGACTCTTCGGCTTCGCTCAGGGTGACTCTGTTGTTATCCATTCTTTTCAAGGTACGCCAGATAATCCTTCCGGCAGAGATGGCGACGAACGGAATGCGCGGCGTTTTTTGCGACGCGCAGAGGTTTATGACAGGCTTCGCACTTCGTTTCTATGAAGCTCGCCTGGTTTGCCTCAAGCCACAAATCTTTGATGCGGGAGATAAAGTGCTTGCGTGGCGGGGCAATCTTCATGTGGCGGTAAAGCTCCACCTCGGGTTTGATCATCGCAAAGCGGCGGTTGGAACCCACATCGTAAAGCGGGCGACTGATCCACTCGTCTGTAAGATCATTCACATGGTCGGGGATTTCTTCAACCGGCGTTGGCGTTGCATTTGCCAGACTCTCGCCGATTGCATCTTCCGATTCCGGATCAAAGAACAAACATCCCATCCCAAGTGCATCTTCCTTGCTCGTATCAAACCACACGGGCGCCCCGGAATCCGCCCAATAGCTCGGTGCATATTTCGCCGGAAAAAACTCGCCGTACTCTTTGTCTTCCAGCATTTTGCACTTGATCTCATCCACGCGTTGCCAATACTCTTCCTCGCTGTACTGTTTGTTCAGAATGCAGAACTTTTTTCGTTGAAGACCCACACACCCGAAACAATCCTCGCAGTTGTAACAAAGAAGGGAATACTCCATGCGCTGGCTTTGGATACACAGGAAACAAAATGAACACTTGCTTCCGCGCGAGCAAGAACCGGAATAGTAGATGTCGGTTGCAAACACGGGATACCCACTGAATGCGCAGTTTTCCGATGTGCCAAGAGAGAAGTTGCAGGAATATTCGTTCAGAGCTCCTTCTTCGCAGAAATACGACTCGCGCACCTTGGTCGTCTTTGTCAGATATTCCCCCGTCGAGTTCTCGGCTTGCTCGTTGAAGTTCTCCGGCCAGACGGCATCGTCAACGAGTTTTTGAAACTTCGCCGTATATTCGTCCAATATCTTGCGCGATCCGAGATCCACTTCGGCTCGCCGTTTCTTCCACTCGTTTTCCGAAAGCTGTTCATTGAACCAAAGGTGCTTCTTGTTACGCTTGTTCGTTGCGCCAAAACAAAACTCACAGTTTCGACAATCGAAGAGAAAGGTCGAGTTCATGCAGTCGAACGACTCCCGCACATACTGGCAATTAAAAATGCGACGCGAGTGTACGACGTTGAACGAGTTTGTCACGGAAAAACCTTGATACACTTCGGCGGAATCTTCCGTGTCCATGGCGACGTGACAATAGAGCGAGTTGCGACTTTTGGAAGCGCCGACGAAGTAGCTGTTCTCGTCACCTTGAGAAACAAACGCAATCGAATTCACCGGCTCGACGTGATTGCGATTCGCCGGCATGGGTACCGCAAGCTGAAGATCTCGCCATTGTTCCATGAGCGAGCGCGACGGATCATAATCTCGACCGGCGGAGATGAAGTCTTTCTCGAACCACTCCTTGTCGGGAAGCACTTTGATTCCTGTTGCTGGATGCACCGTACAGATAATCGGCTTTCGGGCCTGCCCGTCCGTAGCTCCGTCGGAGCGAAGTCGGGTTTCCGGATGCTTCTGATACCAATACTGATATCCGACGTACCAAGCGCCGTGATGCTTCCAACGAGTAAGTGGAGAAACTTTCGGCGGAGGCACATTAAACTTCTTGTACCACCCGATTTCTTCCTCCGTCATCATCCATTTCTCACCCGTCATCGAACACACCCTTTCACCGGGCTTAAGTGTATCCAAGATTGTTTTGACTTTGACGTCGTAGTTGGGAGTTTGAGACATACGAGTACTAGTATACATCACAAGCCATGTTTGTCAGTTCTGTCGACAGATAGATACCTTTCCTTTCACAAGCAAGTGTTTTCTTGATAGTATTGTTGTCGAAGCATCCGACACTATGACAAACAAATCTCTTGAAGAGCTCCTACAGGCTTTGGGGCTCCGTGAAGCCGAGGCAAAAGTTTACCTCGCGACACTCGCAAAGCATCCACGTTCCGTTTTGGATCTCGCTCGAACCTCTGGCGTAAAACGCACCACAATCTATTCCATCCTCGAAACACTCAAAACGCGAGGGCTTGTTTCGATTGAAATGAAAGGCGAACGCCAACGAATTCGTGCCGAATCGCCAGAGCAGTTGGAAGTCATGCTTGAAATCCAACGAGAACGTCTCAACCGATCGCTCCCTGATCTCCTCTCGCTCTACCACATCCGTCGCGATGAACAGGCAATTATCTACTACAACAACGTCGAAGCGATCAAAGCGGGATACCGCGAAGTTATGAAGCGATTTAAAGCAGGAGAGACATACCGCGTCATTTCGCACGCAGAGAACTGGTTTAACATGGATCCGGAGTTCTTCCAGAATTTTATCGACGAACGAAAAAAGGCCGGGGTCTTAACCCGCGTCCTTCTCATGGATTCACCAAAAGCCCGAGAGCTGAAACACTTTGAAAAAAATTACTACGAAGAGGTACGTATTCTCCCCGCCGAAACAAATCTCTCGACTAACCTACTCATCACACCCGACACCATCCTCGTGCAACAAGTACAACTTCCCATCTTTGGTCTCAAAATCGAAAACCCCTCTCTCATCCAAATGCACCGCGAGATGTTCGATCTCATTTGGAACAACACCGTGTCCGATCGTTAGCGCCCGGGAACCGTGCAAAGTCCCCGCACGCATTGGGGTTTGCCTTCCGGCTCTGCAAAAAGCTCAATGCAGAGCGTGTCTTTTGGAACATCAGGACGACGCGCTCGAAAAGACTTGGAAGCGTTTTTATTGATCGCTATGACATTTTCGGCATTTGTGAAAGGGCAGATGGAGTTGTCGGCATAAACACAATCCTCGTCTTGAAGACACGCTCTCTCTTCATCCGTTGGCTCAAGCTCTGACACATCCTCCCCCTCTTTTTCACAAGCACACATGGGGGTTGGGCAGTTGGATGGAATTTCCGGCTCCGGAAGTCCCTCGCAGATTGCCGTACAAACCTCCGGACATCCCAAATCGGGAGGAAGAAGAAAAGCAGGCGTTTTTGAGCACCCGAACCCAAGAAACAAGACAGCGGCCAACGCAAGGAAGATTCGCATGTTATTCATAGAGTTCATAAGTTACGCCAAAAGCTTCGACGAGGCGATGGAAATTGTCTCGATCAAGAACAAGCGACGCGGTGTTTTCGTTCGGGTGAATGTTCACCTTCTCCGCCTCCCACCCCTCGCGATCAATGAAGAGCCCCACGTCGCGCTCGACGTTGTTGAGCAAACAAAGTGGGGAAACGGAGCCAGGTTCGATGCCGAGCTTTGCCATAAGCTCCGGCGGTTTGCCAAACGTGAGCTTCTTCGAGCCGACGAGTCTTTCGAGCTTTTTCATGTCAAGCCGCTTGTGATCTGGAAGCGTGACAAGATAAAAACGTTCGGATCCTTTGTCCCGCACAAAAAGATTCTTCAAGGTCTGCCCCGGAATCTCAACGTCCAAAACGTCATTGCACGTAAACACCGCCTTGTGCTCGACGAGATGATACTCGATGCCATGCTCCACCAAAAATTTTCGAACATCCTCTCTCATACTTACCTCCGCACGAGGATGTAGACAAGAATAAGCACCCCAATCCAGACGATACCAATAACATCAAGCAGGCGCATTCGAGACTGAAACTCCGTCCACGACGACCAGCCGCCGCGCTCCCATGAAATCCTTCTCCCAAAGATCGTGAGAATAATGAGAGCCGCGATGCCCACAATCGGGATAAGGGAAGCGATAAACCAAAGGTACGTGCGGGCACCCACCGCCCAGCCCTGCGTCCAAAGAAGCGCTCCAAGCGAGGGACCGCGAAGATAGCGGGCACGCGCCGCCTCGTCAGGTTCCAGCACAAGCGTAAATCCGCAAGCTTGGCATTTCTCGTTCCACGCTTTGATCATAGCTTTGCACTCGAGGCAATTCTTTTTTTGCATACACTTATCGCACATATTCAAGCGGATTTGCAAACCTCCCGCCGCGGATGACTTCGAAGTGAAGATGGGTTCCTGAAGAGCGTCCGGTTGTGCCGCAAAGCGCCAGCGGCACACCAGCCGTAACAACTTGGCCGGGGGATACATAGAGCTCTGCGTTATGGCCATAGCGCGTTTGGATGCCGTTGCCGTGGTCAATCTCCACTGTGTAGCCGTAGCCGCCGCGCCAGCCGGAATACACCACTACACCGTCGGCGGCCGCATAGTTCGTGTTCGTCGAAGCGTTGTGTCCGTTGCAGTCAATATCCACGCCGGTATGCCGCCAGCCATAGTACTGGGTGATGGTTCGAAGGTCCGCCGGCCACACCCAGGCGCCAGAACCCGCCGGAAGAGCCGAGCGAGCCGGAGCGGATGAAGGCATACCGGTGAACAGGCTGCGCACGGGAGCAACCGATGGGATCCGAGCGCTGACGGAAATTTTTCCGCCGGGGATGATCAGGCTCTCACCAATGGAGAGATCATTCGCGGAAGCCAGACGATTGAAGCCGATGATTGTTTCCGCGTTGGCTCCATACTTGCGGGCAATCGCCAACAGCGTGTCGCCTCGCTTCACAGTATGGATCACGCCGTCTGTCGGAGGAATCGTAAGCCCTTGACCGATCTTGAGCGTCGAACGAAACGAGAGGCCGTTCGCCCAAAGAAGTGTATTGAGTGAAAGTCCATAGCGATCCGCAATACCGCCAAGCGTGTCTCCATCGGCGATCATATACGTTTCCACCTCCGTGCGCGGCGCCACGGACGGCTTGCTTTCCACAAGCGTCGGCGCCACGACCGCGCCACCCACTGTCGTCGTCACATAACTGTCGTTCAACGAATGCGTGTCGGTTCCACCCAGCGCACTTGAAACGAGACCGGCTTCAAAATAATCCGGAATATCTCGTTCCGCAACCGCAGTTTCCGATGTAACTTCCTCCACCACAGGAGCAAGCTCATCAATCACCATGCGAAAGAGGAGACTTTTCTCGCCAAACCCTTCGGCGCGCACTTCGCTCCCACTTATATTGATGAACCCGACGAGAAGAGCAATGAGAAACATGCTCACATGCACAACCCATCGTCCGGAGAAAAAATACAGCACATGCCAACGGGATCCGGAAGCAGGACCGCGAGTCGCTCGTTTCACGCCAGAGAACGCCCGGTAGGACTCCACAAGACCCTTGCGTCCAAGCCATTTCATCGCGCGCCAGCCGGGACCGAAAAACGTTCCGCAGAACTTCACAAAAAAACGGCGAATGACCACCAACCCTTTCAAAAAAAGGAGGGCAATCCGCACCGAAAATTGTTTGACGACGAGGCTGATACGAAAGAAAATCTATCAAGAAATCCGCTTTCCGTCAACGCTTAAAGAAACTCATCGTGCCCTGTTTGACGAATTTGTGCGAGAACTTCTTTCACGCGTTGAGCCTGCGCGTGAGTCGTCACCAGTAAAGCATCATCGGTGTCTATCACGACGATGTTTTCGACGCCCACGAGCGCGACGAGTTTTTTCGAACTTGTCCGAACGAGATTGCCTCGCGCATCCACAACAATCGCCGTGTCAGGCACGATATTCTCGACTTCGCGATCCTCCGAGAGCCGCGCATAGAGCGTATCCCAGCCGCCAATGTCGCTCCACCCGAAATCGCCTTTGATGATGAGAACGTCTGCGGGATCCATTTTTTCCGTCACCGCATAGTCGAAGGAAGTCGGCTCCGTCTCCCCAAACGCTCGAGCCGCCGCCTCTCTGTCACCTCCGCGCAACGCCTCCTTCACTTCGCGCAAAGCCGCGCCGGTTGCGGGGGCATAACGTTCAAACGCCGCTAGAAACGCGCGAGGCGTCCATGTGTAGTAGCTCGCGTGCCAGAGATACGAGTCGTCTTCAAGATAGCGTTTCGCGGTCTCGTAATCTGGTTTCTCGGTGTGGCCGGCAAAGTGATAAACCTCGACGTCATCAATCCGACGTTCCATTTCACCCACACGGGTGTAGCCGAGAATCGTGCTTGGAAACGCCGCGGGAACGGCGATGTCGAGGAGCTTGCCCGTCTCTTCCACGAGCATACCCGCGACGCGCAGAGAGTCGAGAAACCGCTCCTCATCGCGTACATAATGATCGCTCGGCACAAAGACGACCGGCGCATCGGGAACGATCAGTTCGAGATGCGCCGCAACATATCCCATTGCGGGACCCGTATCGCGCTTTTCAGGTTCAACGATAATGCGCTCGGGCGGCACCTCGGGAAAAAGCTCTTGGATCATCGGAGCAAAGGCAGACGAAGTCGAGAAAAAAATCCGCTCGGCCTCCATCCCGCGCAAGAGCCGACGATAGGTATCAACCAAGAGGGGTTCTTCAGAAACAAGTGTGGCAAATTGCTTCGGACGCGCTTGTCGAGAAAGAGGCCAAAGCCGCGTACCAACCCCGCCGGCGAGAATCACAGCGTGGAGTTGTTGGAAAGGGAGATGGGACATAATGACGATCGCAAACAATCCTTGGTGACAACTTAATCAGGGTAAGCGTTCCGAATCGTCTACAAGCGATCAAAAACACTCCAGTTCACGCGATGCTCTTTGCAGGGGCCGTGTTGGCGGATAGCTTCTAAATGAGTTCGCGTCCCGTACCCCTTGTGCCGATTAAATCCATAGAGCGGGAAGTCATTGTGAAGTGCCCCCATCATACGGTCTCGCTCCTCCTTTGCCAATATTGATGCCGCGGCGATGGAGGCGATTTTTGAGTCGCCTCGAACGACCCCTTGTTGAGGAAGAATGGTTCCGGGAAGCGTCCATGCATCTATCAGAAGGTAATCCGCCTCCGAGATTTGTTCGAGGGCTCTTGCGTAAGCCAAAAACGTTGCGGGGCGAATTCCCATCGTGTTAATCTCCTCGGCGGAGGCAACCCCTACGCTCCAAAAGCGCGCCTGTATCTTAATTCCAATCTCGAGGTTCGCCCGACGCTTCGCTGTCAGTTTCTTCGAGTCATTGAGATAGGGGAGATCAAAATCAAGAGGAAGACACGCGGCACCAACAATGACAGGCCCCGCCAAAGGCCCCATCCCAGCCTCATCCATCCCGACGACACAGAGAGATCCAGAGTGCTGAAGCTCTAATTCTAGGTTGTTTTTGAGCGTCTCGGGCACAGAAACACGTTGACATAAAGCTTTATGAAACCTATTATATCAGCGTTTTAATTCGTTATCGCAAATTATGAATCTTGTCACGTATGCGATCATCGCGGGCGCTCTGGCGCTTTTCTTCGCCGCCTCTCTCACACGCTCTGTTCTTCGCCTGCCCCAAGGGGAAGGCAAAATGAAAGGCATCGCCCTTGCCATCCAAGAAGGCGCCAAGGCCTACCTGATTCGCCAGTACACCGTGATTGCCTGGATCGGGCTCGTGGTGTTTTTGATTTTGGGTTTTGCCCTGGGATGGAAACTCGCTCTTGGGTTCCTTGTCGGCGCCGTTTTCTCTGGCATCGCGGGCGCCATCGGCATGGCTGTTTCGGTTCGCGCCAACGTGCGCACAGCCGAGGCCGCCAAGTCGGGACTGCATGCGGCCATGAACGTCGCCGTCAAGGGCGGCGCGGTTACCGGCTTTTTTGTCGTGGGGCTCGGTCTCCTTGCCATCGCCGGATTTTATGCCCTGACGGGCGACGTTGACGCCTTGATCGGACTTGGATTCGGAGGTTCGCTCATCTCCGTCTTCGCGCGACTTGGAGGCGGCATTTTCACGAAAGCCGCCGATGTTGGAGCTGATCTCGTCGGAAAAGTTGAAGCGGGCATCCCTGAAGACGATCCGCGCAATCCGGCTGTGATCGCCGACAACGTTGGGGACAACGTGGGGGATTGCGCCGGCATGGCCGCCGACCTGTTTGAAACGTACGCCGTCACGCTCGTGGCCGCCATGCTCATCGGCCGCATCACCGTGGGAACCGACGCCGCGCTCCTGTATCCGCTCGCGATCGGATCCATCGCCGTTGTCGCTTCCGTTCTGGGACTCTTCTTCGTAAAGCTATCGAAAAATTTGAATATCATGGGCGCCCTCTATAAGGGGCTTGCGGCAACCGGCATCCTCGCTCTTGCCGGATTCGCCGCGTTCAATCCATGGATCGCTCCCGAAGTCGGAGGCGTGTGGAATGCCTTCGGAGCCGCCGTCGTGGGACTTGCGGTTACCGCGCTTCTCATCGTCATCACCGAATATTACACCTCGACCGCCTATAAACCCGTACGCCGCCTGGCCGCCGCTTCCGAAACAGGACACGGCACGAACATCATCGCGGGTCTTGGGCTTTCTATGCGCGCAACGGCTTTGCCTGTTGTCGTCATCGCCGCAGGACTCCTTGGATCTTTCGCCATCGCTGAACTCTACGGCGTGGCCATCGCCGCCACCGCAATGCTTTCTTTGACAGGCATGGTTGTAACCCTCGATGCCTTCGGGCCTATCACCGATAACGCCGGCGGGATTGCGGAGATGTCCGAACTCTCGGAAAGCGTACGCGAAGTTACCGACAAACTCGACGCGGTTGGAAATACTACGAAGGCTGTCACGAAGGCTTATGCGATCGGTTCCGCCGGACTCGCCGCCGTCGTTCTCTTCAGCGCGTATACGGAAGAGCTCGCCAAGCTCGGCGCAGACGTCGTGTTCCGTCTCTCTGACCCCTATGTCATCGTCGGGCTCTTCGCGGGAGGCCTCGTTACCTACCTCTTCGCCGCACTCGCGATGGAGGCGGTTGGACGCGCTGCGGGAGCCGTCGTCGAGGAAGTACGCCGCCAATTCCGAGAGATCAAAGGCATCATGGACGGCTCCGGAAAACCCGACTACGGCCGTGCGGTGGACATCGTAACGCGCGCCGCCTTGGGACAGATGATCGCTCCGGCTCTCCTTGCCGTCGCCGCTCCGATCGTCGTCGGATTCCTGCTTGGCCCCGAAGCGCTGGGAGGTCTTCTCATCGGCTCCATCGTGACCGGACTCTTCATGGCCATTTCCATGACGACCGGCGGCGGCGCATGGGATAACGCCAAGAAATACATTGAAAACGGCAATCACGGAGGAAAGGGGAGCGTCGCTCATGCCGCAGCCATTACGGGAGACACGGTGGGCGATCCCTACAAAGACACGGCCGGCCCGGCTCTGAACCCCATGATTAAGATTATGAACATCATCGCGGTCATTATCGTCGCGTTGATTGTGTAGAAAAGGATCAACCCGTTATGTCCAGCACAGAATTGATCAAAGAATCCGAAACAAGGGTGAAACTCATTGTCACCATCCCCCCCGACGAACTCACGCCGTTTCTCAAATCAGCCGCCGGAGAGATTTCCAAGGAGGCGAAGATTCCCGGCTTCCGCCCTGGCCATGCTCCTTATGACGAGGTTGTCAAAAAAACAGGGGAGATGGCGGTGTTGGAAAAAGCTCTCGATCAAATTATTCGGAAGACGTTCGTAAAAGCTGTCCTTGAACACAAACTCGAAACGATTTCGCCTCCCGAAGTGAATGTCATGAAGCTGGTTCCGGGTTCGGAGGTTGTTTACGAGGCTACGGTCTCGCTCGTCCCGCACGTCAAGCGGCTCGCCGATTGGAAAACCGTCAAAATCAAGAAGAACCCCATTATCGTTACCGACAAGGAAATTGATCAGGCACTGAAAGATCTTACGGACATGCGACGCAAAGAAATTCGAGCGGCCGCGGGGGAGACGATCGGCAAAACGGATAAGGTGGTTGTGGATCTGGAGATGAATCGTGAAGGTGTTCCTATCGAGGGAGGCCAATCGAAAGGCTCTTTCGTTTTCATGGACCATGAGTCGTATCTTCCGGGACTTCAAGAAGCGCTCCTTCGCATGAAGGAAGGCGAGAAAAAAACGTTTACGATTCTGTTCCCCTCCGAGCACTTCCAAAAACATCTTGCCGGAAAGGAAGTTGAGGTTACCGCCGACATCAAGGAGGTTTTCCATCTTGAACGCCCCGCCATAGATGAGGAGCTTGCAAAAAGCTTGGGATTTGACACGCTTGACGCTCTGCGCGGCAAACTCAACGAAAACATCGAAGCGGAGAAGGAACGGGAAGAGGAAGTCCGGTTTGAGCGCGAACTTCTTGAACGACTCGCGGAAAAATCCGAGTTCGAAGAGACCCCGAAAAATCTCATCGAAAACGAAACCCAGAAGATGCTCCGTGAATTGCAGTACCATATAGCCTCCCAAGGCCTCTCATTCGACGATTATCTCGCTTCCATCAAAAAAACCATTGAGGAGTTAGAAACTGGGTTCGAACCGCAAGCCAAGAGCCGACTCAAAATCGCCCTTCTCCTCAAGCACATCGCGAAGGAGGAGCAAATCTCAGCAAGCGAAGAGGAACTCTCAAAGCTCGTGAGCGAGCAAGCAAAGGGTGTGAAAGATCGAGAGACGCTCAATCGCCTCCATTCGCCGGAGTATCGAGAATATCAAGGAAACATTCTGCGCAATCAAGCGGTGATTGATCTTCTCAAAAAGACGGCCATGAACGAATAGGGGATCCTGCAAAAGTCGATGAGATTGCGATATGTGGGCTGGCAGTCGTTGAAAACGTACTGAATGGTACGTTGAGACGATGCCAGCCCGCCCGACTGAACGAGTCAGTCGTTCGGGCGGGGGCGCCCACAGATTGCAAGCTCGCGACTTTTGCAGAGATCCCCATAATCTATGATTCTGACGGTGCATGTAAGGCCTGGAGCCAGAGAGAGCCGCATGGAAGCGATCCTCGATGAGCAAACGGTGAAAATCGCTCTTAAAGCTCCGGCCATGGAAGGGAAGGCAAACGCCGAACTGATCGCCTTCCTATCCGGAAATCTCGGGATTGCCAAGTCGAAAATTGAGATTATTCGTGGGGCGGCTACGCGGTTAAAACACGTAAGAATAGAGGGAAACGACCAAAAAACAGCCTCGGAGTTGTTCCGTATTTAAGCGTGTGGACAAATGTTTGTCGGAAGAGCGTATTTTTGGTATGCTCTCTATGCCTGTTGTTTAAAACAACCAGGTTAACAAAAGGCCCAGGAAGACCGTGCCTCGTGCACGGTTTTTCTATTTTCTGAAAACGCCCGTTAGCCTACGGCTCATCAATGCCGCCCTCCGAGAACGGGTGGCACCTCCCCACGCGCCGGCAGGTTTTCCACCCCCCTCGCAAAAGCCCGTATGTTTCAAGGGATCGAACACCGTATTCGGAGCACGTCGGATGAAAGCGGCAAACACCGGAGGGATGCAAGAACTTTAAAGGACCATGGTCGGGAGACAAAGTTTTCTGATACGCTCGAATGAGACAGATCACAATTTTTTTCATGCCAAAAGCTTCGCTTTCTTGAGTGCCCGCTCCAAGGCTTCTTCCAGTTTTTTGTAGGGCAAAGCCTTTGCCTGCGGCTGAACGGATACCGAAACGTCTTTCCCCGGGGAAATTTCTGGAAGAAGCAACCGAATGATCTCACGCACCTGACGGCGGACGCGGTTGCGCTCCACCGCTTTTTTTGAAACTCGACTACCGACCACGACGGCGAAACGAGACAAAGCAAGATGGTTCCCGACAAACCGAACCGAGTAAGGAGAGACGAACGTCTTTTCTCCTTCTTTGAACACACGATCGAAGTCGCGGTCTCGTCGAAGCCGATGTTCCTTTGGCAACATACGGAAAACTCGTCATGTCGTGACGAGCTTTATCTTACTTGGTTTTCAAAGTCGGTGCGAGACGTTTGCGGCCTTTGGCTCGGCGACGGGCGAGAACCGCCTTGCCGGACTTTGTCTGCATGCGCTTCTTAAATCCATGCACGCGTACGTTCCGCCGTTTCTTTGGGTGATAGGTTCGTTGAGGCATAAGGCGAGGTTGCGGATTTGAGATGAGAGATTTGAACGAGAAGAGGACGTTCAACTGCGGACAGTATACACAGACTTTCCACAATCCGGCAATCTCACTTATTCATTCAACTGAAAAAAGCCTGTTTCGAGTCCGCTTCATGAAGGAAAACTCGTTTGAAATCTTGATATTCTAACCGCGCCAAAGCTCAATTTTTGTCAAGAAAAAATCATCTGCCAACGGGCTTGCTCATATAGAGGTAACTCCGTTATAGTACTCGAGCTGACTTGATTTCTAACTTCTCCTCGCTTATGGACACGCACGAGCTATGGCAATCCGCTCTTGGGGAGTTGGAACTCAAACTCTCCAAAGCAAACTTTACCACGTGGTTTAAACAGACGTTCATCTCTCTTTATAACGACGGGGCGGTCACGATCGGCGTCCCAAATGCGTTCACAAAAGCCTGGCTCGAGAAAAAATACCATCGTGACATTACCCAGTGTCTGCATATACTCTCCGGACAAGGAATCAAACAGGTTGTCTATCGTGTAGAAACGCGGCAAGGAACGCCGCAGATCGTTCCTTCGTTGGAAGAAATTGCCGCCGCAAGAAAGAAAGAAGCGATCGGTTATGGCGAGATGCCCGCGTTTGCGCCAGCCTACCAAATCCGTCAGGAACCAAGCTCGTTAAGCTCCAAATATACCTTTGCCAATTTCGTCGTAGGAAAACAAAACGAGCTCGCGCATGCCGCGGCCCAAGCCGTGAGCGCCCAGCCGGGCGGCGTCTACAACCCACTGTTTATTTATGGAGGTGTTGGTCTTGGAAAAACCCATCTTCTTCAGGCTATCGGAGCGGATATTCGCGCAAAAAATCCTGTGGCGACGATCCTCTACGCCACCTGCGAACGATTTACGAATGAATTTATTGATTCGGTGCGAAACGGAAAGGCCCAAGATTTCAAAAATCGCTACCGAAACGTTGACGTCCTTCTTTTGGATGACATTCATTTCATTACCGCCAAAGAACGCACGCAGGAGGAATTCTTTCATACGTTCAATCATCTCTACCAAAACAACAAACAAGTGGTCATCACAAGTGACCGGCCGCCCAAAGCCATTACTGGCCTTGAGCAACGCTTAATTTCCCGACTGACGTGGGGCATGTTGGCAGACGTTGGGAATCCAGATTACGAAACCCGTATGGCTATTCTCGAAACCAAGGCTCGCGAAAGAAATTATCTCCTTGATCGAGAGGTGCTCCACCTTATCAGCTCTGCCATCACATCGAATATTCGCGAGCTTGAGGGAGCTCTCAATAAAGTCATCGCCTTCCATCAATTTAAGAATATTGATCCGTCCGTTGATTCAGTTCATGGAGTGCTCTCAAGTCTTCAGCCGACGCAAAACATCCGAACCGTGACTCCGAAACACCTCATTGAAACCGTCTCTGTCTATTACGACCTTACGATTGACGATCTTCTTGGAAAGAGCCGGGAAAAACGCTTTGCCTACCCGCGCCAAATCGTGATGTTTCTGATGCGCGAGGAAATCAAAAGCTCCTACCCTGCCATTGGCGCGGCGCTTGGAGGACGCGACCACACAACTGCCATGCATGCGTACGACAAGATTTCGACGCTGGTTGACTCCGATGAAAAATTACAGCAGGACCTCGAAATTATCAAGCAACGTATCTACGCTGTTTAAGGTGCGTGGATGGTGGATAGGTCTGTGGAAAAGGCTGTGTGTCATGCCTGGTCGCGCCTGTGGATGGGTCTGCCGGTCACCAAACAAAAAAATTATCCACGGTTTTTCCCATTGTGCATGAACAGAGTTATCAAGACCCCAAAGCCTGAAATCTCCACAAAAAACTACTCATAGTAGTGTTATCCTCCTCATCCACACCCATTATGATTACGACGAACTTATTTAAAGATTTATTTCTATGAAGTTCTCCTGCACAAAAGACAATTTCTTTCTTGGTCTTGGAGCAACCTCACATGTTGCAGGAAGAAATATGAACCTCCCAATTCTTAACAACACACTTATCCAGGCGGATAAGCGTGGAATTCGTCTTACAACAACAAATCTTGAATTAGCGGTTGTTTGTACGGTCCGTGGGAAGGTTGACGAGGACGGAGAGTTCACCGCGCCGTCAAAACTTCTTTTCGACTATGTGAATCTTCTTCAAAACGAACGCGTTGATGTTGAAAAAAATGAAAATACACTTCATCTTCAGTGCGAGGACAACGAAACGCAGATTCAAGGCCTTGGGGCAAACGAATTCCCCCTCATTCCCCCCATCGTGGGGGAGCACACGTTTGAACTTGATGCCGCCGAGTTTCGAGGGGCGCTTTCCCAAGTTCTCTTTGCGGTCGCCTCAAACGAATCTCGAGCGGAATTGTCTGGAGTTTCTTTGCGCTTCGGTAAAGATGCGGCCAAAAAACCAATCTTGACTATTGTCGCCACTGACTCATATCGTCTTGCCGAGCGCGCGGTGGTTCTTGACATGGCCTCCGCGGATGAAACGGATGTCATCATTCCCGCTCGGGCGCTTTCCGAAGTTTCACGGATCCTAGGTCTCTTCCGCGACGATCCGGAAGCCGAACGGCGGCTTCAGATTCGCTTGAGCGACTCGCAGGCGGTGTTTAAGTATGGGTCGGTGGAATTGACTTCGCGCACGATTCAGGGCGCCTATCCGGATTATCGACAAATTATCCCTGCGAGCTTTAAAACGGAGGCGGTGGCGAGACGGGAGCAGTTGATCAAAGCGGTAAAAACAACCAGCCTCTTTTCCCGCACGGGGCTCTATGACGTTACGCTTATGATTGATCCGGCATCCGGAATAACGGCAAGCGCCAACGACAGCGCGCGCGGGAAAAACACGGCCCATACAGATGCCGTCGTAAAAGGAGAACCAAATAACATCACAGTGAACTCGCACTATCTTCTCGATGGTCTTCATGCGATAGATACGGACGAAGTCGTCTTTTGCGTCAACGACGGCGCCAACCCCTGCCTCTTGCGTCCAAAAGGCAAGGAGGGGTATCTCTATCTCGTCATGCCGATCAAGCAGTAGAGGGGCCTCGCCGGCTACTCCACTTGAAGCAAACCAAAGGGGTCGAAGGTTGGGGTAACTTGTTCCGAGTCGGTGGTTGGGATTCCTCTCATTTCGCGCAGATGCACGATGAGACCAGCGGTGGTTTCAGGTTTGTTGTCAGGAGTTTCGCCGGTAGCCGTAAGGATCCAATCGCCATCGGCGGGAAGATTCCAGACGATCGTCAAAAACGGTGAGGTTGGATGAAGGACGGAACCGACAAGCTGACGCGCTCCTGTCTTGCGCGGGGCGGCAAAGAGAGAGATCGCGCTGAATCGAGTTGGGTTGCGCACCTGAAGCGAGACGGAGAAGCTCTCTCCCGTTTTTTCAATCTCCTGTCCATCCAATGGATCCATAATTTCAATGGCGGCCACGCGCGATGGTTCGCCAAGGCTTACCGACGCCTCGTCCGTTTGCGAGTTGTCCACGTCGTCGTAGGCGGTTGCGGAAAGCGTGTGGTTTCCCGCTCCAAAGCTTGTAGGCGCTTCAAAATGCGCCGAGAATGGGTAAAAGGAACTCGTGGCGACGTAGGAGCCGTCAAGCCGGTATTCGACGCGCGAGACGGGGCGGGGGGCGCTTGCGGAAACCTCGACAACAAGCGTGCGGCCATCTTCGACTTCGGCGCGGTTGATGTTTATGTCAGGCCTGTTGGCTGGAGTGTGCAGATTGTCTTCTTCCGTCGGGGCTGAACACTTCCTGATGGGCGGGTTCTCCGGGTTTTTTGCGTTGACACGACTTACCCAATCCACGATTGCCGCCTCCCACGAGGCGTACTGCGGGTCTTTCTCCGGGTTCTTTGGAGCTTCTCCACGAGGATCGGCTGGATCCACATAATGCAGGACCGAGTGGAAATCCATGCACTGGATAGTTTCTTTGTATGAGTCGGGCGTAAATTCGGTAGCAAGTTTTCCACTGGCACGGTCAATTGTTACGGTTTGGGACGGAACACGTCCATTCAAAATTTCTTTTCCTGTGAGAGGAATTTCGGCGGTTGGGAAGGATTCAATGGGCTTGCCCTCCAGTGCCTTGCGCATGAACGCGTTCCAGATGGGACCCGCCGCACTTTCTCCGCCGCTTTTGTCCTGCATGGCTGAGTGGTCGTTGTTGCCCGCCCAGACGCCGGCGGCAAGGGAAGGGGTGTAGCCCAAGAGCCATGCGTCGCGCGCGTCATTCGTCGTTCCTGTTTTGGCGGCCACGGGGCGGTCGCCCAGCTGGAGATAGGAATTGGCTCCGAAAATATAGGCTCGCGAGGCGTTGTCGGAGAGCACATTCGTTGTGATGCGGGTGATTTCGGGTGCGATGACGTTCTCGCCCGGAGTTTCCTGCCATTCCTGCAAGACCTCGCCGTCTGGCATTTCCACATTAAGGATCGAAACTGGATTGCGGTGGATGCCCTCATTCGCCAAGACGGCGTACGCATTCGTGTGTTCGAGAAGCTCTACCTCGGCGCCTCCGAGGACGAGGGAAAGGCCGTAGTTGGAAAAGTCTCGGAAGGAAGTGTAGCCGAAACGTTTGGCAAAATTGAAGGCATTTTCAAGCCCGACGAGGTACGTTATTTTGACGGCTGGGATATTGAGAGATCCTTGGAGCGCCTGGCGGATGGTGACGGGCCCGTGCTCACGCTCGCCGTAGTTTTTTGGAGCATAGTCTCCGACGTCGGTCGGGAAAATAGTGTTGACGTCCCAGAGAACCGTGTTCGGGGTGTAGCCGCGTTCAAAAGCGGCGGTATAGATAATGGGTTTGAAACTCGACCCAGGTTGGAGCGGACGAGTCGCCACATTCACAGCTCCGTCAATCTCCTCATCGAAGTAATCTTTGGAGCCGACCATGGAAAGAATCTGTCCTGTCTTGGGGTCGATTGCCACCAACGCCGCGTTTTCAAATCCGAGACGTTCGCCGTTTGCTTCCACGCCGTTGCGAACGGCTTCCTCGGCGGCAATTTGGAGGTCGTAATCAATCGTGGTGACGACCTTGAGTCCGCCTTGTTCGACCACGCGCCCTCCGTAGGTTTCCTCGAGCTGTTCTTTGACGTAAAAGACGAAGTGCGGGGCGACGATATTGGTAACGTTGAAGCTGATCGCTGTGTCGCTCGCAAGAGCGGCTTCATATTCATTTTTGGCGATAAACCCCTGACGGTTCATTTCACGCAGAATGAAATTGCGCCGGTCGCGGAGACGTTCAGGATTGTTGAGGTACGTCGTCGGGGCCTTTGGGAGAGCCGCAAGAGTTGCCGCTTCCGCGAGGCTGATCTCGCCGACCGTTTTTCCGAAATACGACTGTGCGGCAGATTCGATCCCGTAGTTTGTCGAGCCGTAAGGAATCTCATTGAAGTAGATCTGAAGGATCTCGTCTTTGGAATAACGGCGTTCGAGTTCGACCGAAAGAATGAGTTCCTTCACCTTTCGGACGAGAGATCGTTCGTTCGAGAGGATGGCGTTTTTGACGAGTTGCTGGGTTAAGGTCGAGCCACCGCCTCGCGTTCCGCCAAAGAGAACCGCGCGGGCAATGCCCGTGAAGCTGAAGCCGCCGTGTGTGCAGAACTTGCGGTCTTCAGTGGCGATGATGGCGGTTACCGCGTAAAGGGGGATGCCATTCTCGTCAAACTCCAGCTCGTCGTCGTCTCTGCAAAAGCCTTCCTGAAGCTTTTTGAGCGTTCGCTTTTGCCCGCCGTGGATTTCATAGAGGAGGTGCTCGCCGGTGCGGTCGAAGATTTTAGTGGACTGGACGACATTACGGCTGGAAAGCTCTTTGGGGTCTGGGAGGTCTCGGCTGTAGACGGCAAACAGGATCGCGAGAACAAAAAGACCAAAAACGCCCGCGAGAAGCCCGAGCGTGAAAAGATTTTTCAAAAGAGAGCCTTTCTTGAGGCTCTGAAGAAAGCTGTGGAGATGGGGAGAAAAGGACGCGGAACGCGATGGACGAGATCGCCATCCGCCGTTTTGTCGGTAATAGCGTTTGGACATACAGCCTTCTGATGCTATCACCAAACAGCGGCTCTCACAACTCTTATTTTAGCCGATAACCCACCTGTCAATATTGACAAAAAGGCCTTTTTGTGATATCTTGCTCGCGCCGTTTGAAGCCCAGACGGTTTTGTTTTTCGGAGGAATGTTCAGAACGAATATGCAAAACTCGATGTTGTTTCTACAACTTGTCTCGCACATCAAACCGCTTATCGGCAGTTTGTCTGTGCGCGCCCGCGAGGCTTTTGTCATCGCGTTTTCGATATGGCTTTTGATCGCGACAAGCCATCCGGCTGTGGCCGGAGCGCAGGCTCCCGTTCCTGGCGGTTCTACGATTGAGACCGAGTATTTCGTGAATGCTATGCGCGATTTCGGATCACTCCCGATTTCTATCGAGCGCGAGCCGAGCCGGACATTTATTGTACCCGCGACCGCTTACACTTCGGACCCGCGGGAAACGGACAACACGCCGTTTATCACGGCTTCTGGAACGATCGTGCGACATGGAACGATCGCGGCGAACTTTCTTCCGATGGGGGCGCATCTTCGCCTTCCGGAATTGTATGGAGAGAAAATCTTCGTGGTTGAAGACCGAATGAACCGCCGCTACAATAAACGAATTGATATTTGGATGGAGGAAAAAGAGGAAGCCCATCAGTTTGGGATTCAGGACGTGACGATTGAAGTGTTCTAAAGGTTTTGCTCTTCACCTTTCCCATCATCTTTGTTACCCTTCGCCGCACGGGGCCACGTGGCGAAGTGGAAACGCTGGGGTCTGCAAAACCTCGATGCGCCGGTTCGATTCCGGCCGTGGCCTCCACAAGCCCGCCGTCTTCACGGCGGTTTTGTGATACACTTTTTCCCTATGTCGCATTCTGCTATTCGGCGCTATCTGCAAGAAATCACCTTTGGGCTTGAGGACAGCTTTGTTTCCACCGTTGGGGCTGTAACGGGTATGGCGGTGGGTTCCGGGAGTCGCGAGATCGTGATTTTGGCTGGTCTCGTGATCGTCTTTGTCGAGGCGACTTCGATGGCGGCGGGAAGTTACCTTTCCGACCGCGTGAAGCATGACATCGAGCGTGCGGATGGTGTTGGGAGGCGAGACGGCGGACATCGTCCCGTGATGGCTGGCTCGATCATGGGCTTCTCTTATCTTGCGGCGGGAGTCGTGCCGCTTGCGCCCTATCTCTTCCTGCCTGTGGCGCCTGCGATCGTGATCTCCGTCCTGTTCACGCTTCTCATGCTCTTTTTCGTTGGCGCGTGGCAGACGGTCTTTACGAAGCGCGTGTGGTACAAGAGCGGGGGAGAGATGCTTGCTGTGGGAGGCGCGGCGATCGTGCTTGGATTTGCCATTGGCCGCCTTGCCTCTATGCTGTTGGGAATCGAAATGTACGGAGGATGATATGCGAGAGATCTATCTTGATCATGCGGCCGCTACGCCTGTGGATCCTCGAGTGCTTGAAGCGATGTTGCCGTATCTTCACGGCGCTTACGGCAATCCATCCAGTTTTCATACGAAAGGGAAGGAGGCGGCGGACGCTCTTCTCAAGGCTCGAGAAACCGTCGCAGAAATTCTCGGCGCTCGAGCCGACGAGATTATTTTTACCTCTGGCGGAACAGAGTCGGACAACCTTGCGATTCTGGGCGCGGCTCGCGCAAGTGCTTCCAAAGGCAAGCACCTTGTTACGACGGCGTTTGAGCACCAGGCTGTGATGGAAGCGATGCAGAATCTTGAGAAAAAGGAAGGCTTCGAGGTGGCCTTTGTTGAGGTGGGTTCAGAGGGGGTTGTGAATCCAAAAGATGTTCTTGATGCTGTGCGGGACGACACGACTCTCGTCTCTGTCATGTATGTCAACAATGAGATCGGCACGATTCAGCCGATTAGCGAAATCGGACGAGGACTTCACGCCCGAACGAGCAAACGCTCGGACGGGCACGGTCAGGTTCTTTTTCACACCGATGCTTGTCAGGCGGCCGGAGCGCTTCCGCTTGACGTTACGAAGTTGCACATTGATCTCATGACATTGAATGGTTCCAAAATCTACGGGCCCAAAGGCGTAGGTGCGCTCTACCGCAGGCGCGGCGTGAAGCTTCAGCCTCTGCAGTTTGGAGGAGCCCAAGAGTTCGGACTTCGCGGCGGGACGGAAAACGTTGCCGGCATCGTCGGTCTTGCAAAGGCGCTTGAGATTGCTCAAGAGGAGATGAAGACGGAGAACGCCCGGCAGTCGAAGCTTCGCGACGAGCTCATCTCGCGGATTCTTCAGACGATCCCGAAGACACGTCTCAACGGCCACGCGGCGAAACGGCTCCCAAACAACGTGAACATTTCTTTTATGGACTTGGAGGGCGAGGCTTTGCTTCTTTATCTTGACGCGGAGGGCATTTACGCCTCGACCGGCTCGGCCTGTACGTCTGCGTCGCTTGACCCCTCTCACGTCATCCTCGCCCTCGGCGTTCCATTCGAAGCGGCGCACGGCTCGATGCGCTTCTCTCTCGGCCGCTCAACGACGAGAGAGGATATTGACCGCCTCATGGGAGTTCTCCCGCCGCTTGTAGATAAGCTTAGAGCGATCTCGCCGGTTCGAGTGGATGAGAAGTATTGGAAACCCTACAGAATTATCCGGCAAAGCTAGATCCGGCTCCGCCGGACAGATTGATACAAGATATACAGATCTACGGATATGACGGATTACAAAGCGAAGACAACAACCGGAACGAAGGGGGATGTTGTGTCCTCTGACAAAAAAACATCTTGGTTTTATACCGACGAAGTGAAGGATCATTTTTTCAATCCGAGGAATTTTTTGGATCGGGAGCCGGAGGAGGATGAATTTAACGCGATGGGGAAGGTGGGTTCTCCCGCGTGCGGAGACGAATTGCGCGTGTGGATGCGAGTGGGGGAGGGCGAACGCATCAAGGAGTTCAAATGGAAGACGTTTGGGTGCGGCAGCGCGATTGCCTCGACTTCTATGACGTCGGTGATGGTTACGGAAAACGGCGGCATGACGCTTCCGGACGCGAGGAAGATCAAACCCCAAGACATCATGGCGCGGCTTGGCGGACTCCCTGCGCGCAAATTCCATTGTAGCGTGCTTTGCGACAAAGCTTTGCGCGACGCAATCAACGATTACTATCGTCGGACGAATCAAGTTGAAAAGATGGTCGTCGAGGCGGCGCGCGTCGTTGATCAAGCGAGCAAAGTTACGGACAAGGATATCGAGGAAGCGGTGCTTGAAGGGGCACGCACGCTCGAGGAGGTTCAGCGCAAGACGAAAGTCGGCGTTGGCAATCCGGAAATTCTCCCGGCCGTGGAAGAACTCATCCGTTTCTATCGGGAAAAGTACTTCGGGAATGATTAATCACGTCGTTCGCGAACGACGTGATTGACCTTCGGTTATGGAAAACGTAGAATCGTCGCATCTGTAGATTCGTATATCCGTATCAATCTGTCCGGCGGAGCCGNNGGATCCAGCTTTGCCGGATAATTCTGTAGATCTATGAAACTCAAAATCAAAGTTGATCCTGACCTCTGCATTGGCGCCGCGTCGTGCGTGACAATTGATCCCGCCACCTTTCAGCTGAACGACGAAAACATTGCGGTCGTGTTGGATCATGGGAGTGAGCCTGGAGGGCGCGTGTACGAGCGTGAGATGGAGGTGAGCGAAGACGAGTACGAGACCATCCTTCTTGCCGCCCAGTCCTGCCCGACGCTGGCGATTTTCATTTACGACGAGGCGGGGGATCAAGTGTTTCCGGAAGCCTAGTATGATTCGCTATGTCATCGTCGGAGCCGGTATTGCCGGAACGAGCGCGGCGGAAGAAATTCGCAAATGCGATCAGGAGGGCGAGATCACCCTCATCGGCGAAGAGGAACACGCGCTGTATTCGCGTGTTTTATTGCCGCACTATATTAAAGGCAAGATCCCTCGCGAGAAATGTTTTTTGAAGCGTGAGGCTTGGTATGATGAACAGAGGATCGAGTATCTTCGAGGCGAGCGCGTCGAGTCTATTGATACGGCTCATCGGCATGTGGTTCTGAAGATCGCCGGCCGCGAGCTTCCTTACGACAAACTCCTCATCACAACCGGCGGCGAACCGAGCTCCATCAATGCGGATGTGCGAGGGATCTCGTATTTGCAAACGCTCGACGACGCCGACCATCTGCTTCAGCTTTTGGGAGAGCTCGCGGGGAAGCATGACGCGCGAGCGGCCGTGTGCGGCGGGGGGTTTATTGCCTGCGAGTATCTCAACATCTTCAAACACTTTGGGATCCCAACAACTTGTTTCCATCGCGGACCGTGGTTCTGGTCGCGCGTGCTTGGCGAGGAAAGCGGGAGATTGATTGAGAGCGTATTGAAGCGCGAAGACGTGGAGGTGTGGCCGCAGACGACACTTGCCGATATTTCCGCCAAAGGCGGATCCGGCTCTGCCGGACACGGTTCCATTCAGGTCGAGACGACGAATGGGTTGGCGCGTGCTGACTTGCTTGGGATCGGCATCGGGCTTGGGCGCGATCTGCGGTGGATTCAAAAGAGCGGGATTGAGGTTGAAGCCGGAGTACGCACGAACAGCTTTCTTGAAACGAGTGTGGAGGGCGTGTGGGCGGCGGGCGACGTTGCCGAGTTCGACGATCCGCTGACGGGACACGCGATGATGGGCGGGAATTGGATGAATGCGATCATGCAGGGCAGGACAGCGGGGAAAAGCATGGTGGGGGAGCGGACGGAGTTTCGGCTCGTGACGAGTTACGCAACCAACATCTTTGGCACGGAGATTATTTTCATTGGAGACACGCGCCGCGCTCTTGCGGATGAAGTTCGCGTGGAAGGAACGGCAGGCGAAGGAGCCGTCACACAGCGGTTTTACGATTCCGGCCGTCTTGTGGGCGCGACGATGGTTGGGACGAACAAAGACAGGATGAAACTCGCAAAAGAGATCGAAAACACCTGATTTCAAGCTCAAACATTGACAAAACCGTGTTTTTTTGTTACAAAACGCCCTTCTTTGCGCTTTGCGCACTGAAGGGTTCGTTCACAAATTGCCGCCCCGCAGGGAACGTAAGTTCTTCTTCGGAGCCATATTTCCGTCGGAAATACCGACATCACCCGGTCGAGCCGCAAGGCTTTGACCAAGACCATAGGAGGCCGTCATGGCCAGTCCATTCAGTAAGGCGGCGGAAGCCGTCGCATCGGGGTTCGAGAACCTCATCACCCAGACCGTGGCCAAGGCCGGAGGTCCGGCCGCGGCGAGCTTCACCATGCGCGCACTCGCGAGCCTCGCGAAAACCAACGAGCCGATGGCTCGCGGGCTCTTCGAGCTCATCAAGGCCGTCGAGAAGCCCGCCGAGTTCGCGGCGGGTGCCGTCGAGAAGCTCCTCCCCATCCTCGAGCAGAACGGTGGAGTGCTGGGCATCTTCGCACGCACCTCGCGCGGGTTCCTCGTGAACGTCATGGAGCGGGGCCTCACCCGTTACTACGACGAGCTCAAGAAGTTCGCCGATGCGGGCGACTTCGATGGCTTCCGCACCGTCTTCGGAACGGCCGTGGACGAGGAGGAAACTCGCCTCCGTCCCGCCTCGGGGAAGGTCGCGGTGCTCGTTCTCAACCCCATGGCCCACATGGCCTACGTGGGCAAGGACGACCCCTCCTACATCGCCGCCCGTGCGGCGAAGCAGGGGACCAAGATCGTCTCCATCTCCCCCCCGAAGGCCTCCTCCGGTGAGATCAAGGTCACCGAGATCAAGTTCGATGAAGGTGAGATCGGCGAGTACGAGATCGACTTCGACGAAGCCCTTCGCCATCCCTTCATCTCCTTCAACCAGAGCTCGTTCCCCGACATGGTGAACGGGTTCCAGGGAGGCACCCTCGGCCGCAAGGCCAAGGGGAGCGCCTGGTCCCAGCTCTCCTCGGGGACCCGCCGCCACGCGGGCATCGTCATGGCGAAGGTCATGGAGTGGGCGGAGGCGAACGGGGCGAAGATCGCGACCGCCGACCAGATCCAGCAGATCAAGAGCCACTGCATGGAAAAGCAGGTGCTCGAGATGATCGCGGAGGCTGGCACGTTCGACCCCAAGACGGACGAGCTCACCGCCTGCGACATCTCGACCGCCAGGGTCTGGATCCTCATCGCAGGCGATCACGCCTCGGCCGACATGGCGTTCGCCCAGAGGGCGGACAACGTCCTCAACGCCCTCCTCGACGACTACCACGCCCTGCGCTCCCTCGGGAGGAAGGGACTCGCGGCCGCGAAGAAGTGGGCCACGGACGTCAAGCTCGTCAAGCGTAGCGTCTGGCACGGCCGGTGGTCCTTCCGTGTCGGTGTGCCCTTCGCCATCATCTTCTTCGCTCTCTCCTGCTTCCCCGAGCAGGCCATCCCCTTCCCTGTCCGCCTCGGCTTGAACATCGGGGCCATCCTCGCCGCGAACTGGTTCGCGGGGTGGCTCATCTACGTCGGCTGGTTCGTGGGCGTCGGCAGGGCCTTCTCCGACAGCGCGGGGGAGATCCTCGCCTTCGTCGGGAAGAAGTTCGGCGTGAGCGAGGAGACGACGGCCAAGACCGCCATTCTCGACTACAACCCCGGGTCGAGTCTCCAGTACATGGGGTTCCTCCTCGGGGCGTTCGTCTGGATGGCGTTCCTCATGAACACCGGCATCTTCATCGAGGAGGCCGTGAAGCACTGGCACGACCCCTCCGTCATCCTGCGCCTCATGCTGGTCGTGTTCCTCTCGGCCATCATCGGCGCGGAGCTCTTCTTCCACCGTGTCGAGAAGGTGTTCGTCCAGGCGAACAACGCGGCCAAGCGCGAAACGCTCGGAGCCGCCTTCTTCTGGAGGGTCCTCAAGGCGAAGCCTGGCATCACGCTCGTCGCCGTCGTCCCTCTTCTCGTCGTGATCCTCGCGGTCTTCGACGTCAAGAACAGGGGAGCGGTGGAGGAGAGCATCGTCACCTTCGCCGACAACGGCGATCTGCGCCTCGGTAGCGGGACGTACGTCCGCCCGAAGGCGGCTCTCAAGGACGATGCCTCCCGGGTCTGGGAGTGCTCCATCAGCCACGTCGCCCACGTGGCGCGTGCCGTCGAGAACCTGCCGGACCACATGGAGAATACAGGCACGTTCAACGACTCGCGGTGGACTTCCTTCAGTGTGAACTCCCTCTCCCGCATCCTCTACGCCTCGCGCCACTGGAGGGTGACCATCGTCTCGGCGTACGACCTGACGAGCGGGCGCCACCTCTTCACCCTCCCCAACGGCGAGGCGGGGTCGGTCGAGTCCTCCTTCCCCGACGCTCCGGCCATGCCCGGCGCCGTTCGGATTCCACCGGACGACGTCGAGTACTACCGGACGAACCGGCCGGGAACGACGGGCGGCGCCGACTACCTCTACGAGTCCGACGGGCTCGTGCGGGCGCAGGACGCCGACCTCTCCCGGGCGGGACAGGGCGCTTCGGCGGCCAAGAGCGCCGCGACGTGGTTCCGGGGCAAGTCGCTCTGGCACTTCCTCGGGTTCGGTGCGCTCTTCCTCGTCCTCGGGTTCGCCGTCATTCCCGGCGGGTCCGAAGAGGTGTCACCTCTCGAGGAGCGGATCTCGGCGCGCGGAGTCCTCGGATTCCTGTGCATCGGGTTCGCCGTTCTGCTCTTCGTTCTGGGCTTCGCCCTCTAGTCTTTTCTCCTCGCTCTCTCCTGCCTTCTTGACGGGATTGAGAGCCTGCGAGACTTCGGAATCGGGTTGTAGCGTTTACGCTCCCCGGTTCTCCCCCCAGAGACGATATCTCCGGATGTCGCCTGTGAGGGTCAAAAAAACGCCATATGGGCGGTTTTTTTGTTGGCGACGGTTGACAAGAAGGGGGATTTCTGATAGATTCACTCGTCCTTTACAAGAGTTTTTGAGGGGTTCGAAAACGAAAACATCAGTCCTGTTGCTCCGATTTATCGGGGCTCCCCCTCGACATGGCTGATGTTTTCTTTTTCGCACCTTCACAATAACCACCCCTAACCCCTCCTTCAAAAGGAGGGGCAGAACGTAATCACCCACCGCCCCGCGTCGGAAACGGCGCGAGGCAAGGAGAGACCCCAGTGAAGAAGATGATTCTGATCCTCTCGGCCACGCTCGTCGTGGCCATCCTCTCCACCCTCACCCCCTCCCGCGTCTCGGCGCAGGACGGTTGCCGATTCGAGTTCGAGTCGGTGGACTCCGACGGCACGCGCATCAAGGTCTGTGCGGACACCCCGCGTCAGATCTCGTCCGCCGCCACCGCCGTGGGTTCGCTCGACCGCGCTCGCGCGGCCTCGACCCGCACCTCCCCTGCTTCCGCCTCGACCTCCATCTCCCCGGCCGTGGATGCCTACCCGCTCTACGGGTTCGGCGGGCAGGGCTACGGCGGCTACTACCTGCCTCCCGACGATCCTCGCCGGGCATGGGAGATCCGCGACGCGATCCTCTCGGGCATACAGGTTACGTCCTTCGAGGACCAGCTCCGCGAGGCATCCGACCGCGGCATCCGCGACGGAGAGCACGCGGCCGAGATGGCGGCGATCGAAGGCCTCCATGCCGAGATCGAGCGTCAGCGGAGCTACCTCGCGGGTGCGATCGCCACGGGTAACGCCGACCTCGAGCGCAAGTTCGCGGCGCGTGTCGCCGACCTCGAGCGTCAGTTCGCGGCGGTCTCCGCCGAAGGCGGATCCGGCTCTGCCGGAAAGGCCGAACCGGAGCCCAAGTCCGGCGATTCCGAAGACAAGGAGCCCGAGAAGGAGCGCAAGTTGCGCCCCTGCACGAGCGTTCAGGCCGCGTTCGGCGACCCCGCGTGCCGCGACTCCCTGTCGCGCACTACCAGTCCGTAGAGAACAACCACCACCCCGCCCCGAGTCGGACGAGAGCTCTGCTCGAAGTCCGACGAGGGGGAAAGGAACGAACCCATGAAGAAGATGATCCTGATCCCTCTCGCCGCCCTCGCGGCTGTCCTCTTCACCTTCAACCCCGCCCTCGCCGCGGGCCCCGCCTGCGAGTCCTACGAGACCGATGCCATCTGCCTCCAGAGGATGCTCATCGTNNGAACGGGGTCGAGGTCACCCGCCTCCAGCGGGAGCTCGACTCGGTCATCGCCGAGCGAGATGCCCTGCGCACGCAAGTCGCCTCGCTCGAGGACGACATCCGGACGCTCCGCGAGGAGAACACGGTGCTCTCGAGCCGATTCGACGACCTCGACAGGCGCCTGACCGCGTTCCTCGCGGAGCAGGCCACTTCCTACGAGGATGCCGAGCCCGTTCGGGAGCCCGTCTCCGACCCCACCCCCGCCGAGGAGGAGCGCACCGCCACCTCTGGCGATGCCCAGCCCGCGGGCTACCGCCTCGACTCCACCGTCTACGAGCGGATTGGATACCGCAACACCCGGCCGGAGATCCCCTCCCCGGTCCTCTACCCGGACTACCGATGGGCGGACGTGGGCAACTGTCTCACCGTCCGGAACTACCGGACGGACTGGGTCATTCTCCGCGTCGCGGGCAAGACCATGATCCTCGATGCCACCGGGCATGTCGTTGCCGACGAGGTTCCTCTCGGGCCCGGCGACGAGTTCAACTTCTGCTCGGACGAGCAGGAGCCGCGGATGGCCATCACCCCCGCCATGGAATCAACCGCGTCTTCCGCCGAGCGTCATTTGAGCGACTCCCGGCGACGCTGGGTCTCACTCCAGAGGTTCTCGGAGCGGACCTACTACCCGCACGAGTCCTTCGGCGCTGATCGGGAGTACAAGATCATGTGATTCTCCCGTTCTCATCGCCAACCCTCTCGGGATGGACGAGTCGCAGCTCTTACGAGCTCCTCGTCCTCCCAACCCCCCAGAGCAGATGTCAACGACGTCTTTTCTGGAAGATCAAAAAAGCACCCCAGCGGGGCTTTTTTGTTTTGATAACTGCAAGATTCTAGAAATTATGTTGTCGCAGTGACAAGAGCCTGGATCACGTAGTTGGAGATCGCATAAGCGGCCACAGTGATGATCAGTCCGATAATGGCCGTGCGGATGTTGCCAGTTGCCTCCTCCACCTTTTTGGACTCTCCTCGCGAGAGCATGTATTGGATGCCGGAGTAGATGACAAGAACCACGAAGACGATTCCCAAGAGCCCCAGGATCACGTTGATAATGTTTCCGATAAGCGTGGGTAGGTTACTTGAATCTCCACCGGAAATTTGAGCTGCTGATCCTATGGCGGTTAGATTCGCTTCCGATCCACCAAGTCCCGTGGGAACCGTAGTGGCGGCCGCGACGGACGCCCAAGCGAGGAACCCGTTTCCGGCTGTAGCCGCGGCGATGAGTTTCTTTTTGATTGACATAAGGTTTTTCTATGAATGAATTGTTAACCTGCGGTAACTTGGACCAGCGCTCCCACCACGTACGTCGCGATGGCGTAGGAGGCGACGATAACCACGAGGGCGATCGTCGTGTTGGTCAACATGCGCGACGCCTGCTCGACTTTCGTCTTGTCTCCACGGGCGATCATCCAAAGGACTCCGCCGTAGATGAGAAAGAGAATGAAGACGATGCCCAGGGCTCCCAAAGCGATCTGGATGGCTCGCCCCACGATGAGTGTAACCGAACCCGTCCCCGTGTATCCCGCGGCGTTGCGGGTAACGTCGAGGCCTGTCTCGATGGCAAGGAGGA
>DNYJ01000017.1 GCA_003505155.1 Candidatus Uhrbacteria bacterium
GAATGCGAGCGCCAGTTACATCGTTTCCGAACACGCCGACACGCTCTTTGGCGATGCCGCGCAGTCTTCGCAGTCACCGATCTCCTGTTTTGGATCTATTGCTGATGCTCCCATTACACCGGATTCTGATGAAAGCAATGACATCGGCCGCATCCTTTCACCCTCGGGCGTGGAATTCAACGTGTGCCAGTCAAGGTGCCGGTACGAACCCGAAGAGAACGGCGTGATTGAACATCCGTACGCGCGACGGAGAGGAGACGGCAGAACCTATACGACGTCGTGTATAGAGAACAAAGACTGTCCGACACTCAAAGATTCCAACAACAAATCCGTGGCGGGAACCTGCGTGCAGGCGTATGATTCGACGCCTACCGGACTTCAGTCGGAGTACGACTCGGTTCTCTATGCGTACATCATCAACTTCGACGACGTGAACGACGTGCGCCGCGTCGCGCGCGACCGCGAGTGTTCCGAATGGCTCACATGTTCCTCGACGATTCAGGTGTGGGACGAACGCATCGGCCGCTTCCGCGAAATTTGCGACCAGATCGGCGCGTGCACGCAATATTCCCAAGTTGGCGACGTGAATATCTGCAGCGGATTTTCCAACGTGCCGGCACTCCCGCTTTCTCAAAGCCGTTACGTTGACCGCGACGTGAGCTGGTGGGGGCAGGAGTATTCCGGCTACGCGATTCCAAACAACATCCCGACCCAGTTGCTCGATCAAGTCAACATCAACCATCAGTTTGCCTGTTCGGGTCAGACGAATTTGAGCTGTTCGCTTGCTACGTCGGAAACGGATTGTCCGGGTGAGGCTACAGGTGTCTGCACGGCATACGATGAGGACATCCGGCTTGCTTACAACGCCGGCACCTGCATCTCGGACAACCTCGCGACGGGGAGCGCCTGCTACGTCGGAACCTGCGAGAATTCCGGATTCGCATGCTCGAACAACAGCGAGTGCGACACCAGTGCGGGAGAAGCGTGCGAGATCGGATTCTGCGAGATAACGGAGATCGGATCGTTCTGCGACGCGAGTACGCCTTGCGAGACTCCGGATTTCGAGTGTGTCAACAGTCAATGCAAATTCCAGTCTCCGATCGGGTGTTCGCCAAACGACAGTCCAAGCTCATGCACGGCCGCGCCCGGTTATTCCGGTCAATGCATCCTGCAAGAATCCTCTTTCAAGGGCGGATGCTTTGCCGATAAGTGCCTCCTCTCCGCGGGCGGCGAGGTGTTCGAACCCAAGTTTACCAACAGCATCGAGTGTAAAGCGTATCCAGAACAAAATTCGCCCTATCCGCACCGCATTGGGGGAGGAGAGAACACCGGTGTATTGGTCACAACCAACATCGTCACGCAGTGGGTGAATCCTGGTGTATCGAGCGTTGTGAGATCGGACAATGAGTTACAAACATTTCTTGATTCCGAAGATTCCGACGACCTCGATGACCTGCAGGATTGGAACGTCTACACTAAGCGCCCGGGATACCAAGGCATCCAAGTCTGCGCGCCCAACGGCGAGGACTGCTCCTGCACTTACCAAAAAGTTACTTACGGCACCGGCATCAAGACGAAGTACTACTGGCGAGATATGGACTCCGGAGAGTTTTTGACGGGCGTGTGCTTGGGTGGGGAGCTTGAGGGGATGGAGTGCGAGACGGACGAAATTTGCAACGCGGAAGAAGGCGTGGCGATCGGGCGATGCGTGAAGCCGACCAGCGTGGAAACTATGCTCGGCGTTGACGGGTACTGCTTGGAACGCGACAGCGCCATCAACAAGTGGAAGGATCCCAACAAGACCTTCGGCGGAGAATGTTTGACGTGGCTTCCCGTGGATCAGCTCACGGGCTCCAACGACATTTACAACCAGTCCACCGAGGCAGGAGCGCTCCTCGATCAAGATGTTCTGTATTGTACCGAGACGGCTTTGTATGCGGATTTGTATGTGACGGGTTCACAATCTCCCGGGCAGGAGAACAATGAGATCGCAAACGGTTGCGCGGAGTCGCGGTCAGGAGGCGGAGCTTGTAGCACAGGGGAGTACGAAGAATGTTACGAAAACGCCCATTGTCCAAAAAACTACTTTGCTGTGCTCGGTTCCTGTGATCTTACATTGAATGCTCCTGCGTACAATTGCGTAACGGGGAACGGTGACCAAGACGGTTCCGATGATGACTGTCCATTCTTCTGCGTGCCTGATGAAGCTGTTGATTATACTGGCGGAGGAGCCGATTGCTCGAGTCCAGAAGGAGGGACAAATAGCGTTGATACGGGAGAAGGTTGGGAGACAACAGTCTATCGCATCGGCGGCAATTTTCAGGATGCGCTTGAGAATTATCGCCATTGTGCTCGATTTGGGGCAAAGGTTCCGGACGATTATCAGCGCATGTACTACCTTACAGATTCAAGCCCTCAATTTGGTTACTTTCAAGCCAACAATGATATCCCGTATTTAGCCTGCGAAGAGGTCGTTCAGGTCAGTGATACGGACGCGGGGAACAAGGGCTGGACGAACCGCTTATGGCTAGAGAATAATGCGTTTTCCTTGCAGAACACGGAAAGTCCGAATCATCTTACGTATGAAGCGGCGACGGAACCGATAGCACCGTACGGACGGGTGGATATGGGGATCTTGGAGAAGACGACTGACGGCGATTGGGAGCGAGTAGGCCCGCAAAAAGCGCCGGTTGCCGTTGAGTCGTGCGTATCGAATGTCTCTGGCAACTATACGGCGGCGCTGGCGGATTCATCTTGCGTTTCTGCGCCTGTAGATGGAGAAGCTCGTTCTTATGAAGCGCTTTCGGCTGTGGTGTCGAATGAACTGTCTGCATTTCCAGAATGTTCTAACGTGGGTGGAAATGCGGAGTGTAATGGGGATGCAAATTGCCGGCCTCAAGGGAATGCCGGATGTTTTAAGAGATGTGATTCGACGGGAAGCGAGTCAAATACGGTGCCGGCGATCGGATGTTGGTATGATCCGGACCAAGACGGAGACGCGTATACTTCTCTTGGTAACTGTGTCACGCTGGCCAGCACAAATATTGCTATGGATGAAGATGCGCCAGATGGAGATGTTAAGGTTTGTGAAATACCGGTATCCGTGGATAATTGCGCAGCGGATGACGATGCCGTAGGTGTACCGGCGACCAGCACTGTATCGGAATATCTCGGTCGTATTCCAAAACTCTATTGTCAAGGAGGCGATTGGGGTGACGGAGATGTCCGCAACGCGAAAGCATGGTGTATAGCAGACTACGCTTGCTTTGATCAGCTTTGTCTGGGAACTGCCGGTCAAAAGCGTTGTATACCAAATAGTTTTACTGGGGATGCAATACTTGAAGAAATCCCTTCAACCGAGACCAGTTCGAACGATGACAGTGTAACTCCCATGGAAGCCGTTCGTCAGATCTTTGCGAAAGTATTCGGCTTCTTCACGTTTGATCCGATAGTACAGAAGTATAATGTCAGTGAGCGAAATATCGATTCGGATGTGAGCGAATCTCCTGATGATTATAATTTCCCGATTCCCGATCCGCCGGGGGGTGGAACCGCGCCTGTCGTGCGCGGGCTGGATGATTGTTTCTCGAGCGGGTGCCGGGAAGCGGGGGATGATACCGTAACGGTGAACGGTGTGACAGGAGGAACAATTTTGGGAGACTTTGGAGCGGCGCATGTTTCCGTGCAGTTCTTTGCCGAAGCCAACGCAAATCAACTGCCGATCCGAAACGTGATCGTGAACTTTGGCGACGGGCACCAATCTGGATCCACCAGCCCCGCCAACTATTACAAAAACCGCCGAGGACTTGATCAGAATAATAACGACACATCGTTCTGCAATGAAAATACCAAGTGGGGAGAAACACCCCAATCCTGTGAACCGAACTATTTCACCTTCACGCATGATTATATCTGCACAACACAATTAGTATCGGAAGGCGGCCTGCCATTATGCAGTGGTTCAGGAGACCTCTCCGACGGCTGTAGAACATCGGATGGACTGTGTCAATTTATCCCGCGGGTGCATGTAAAAGATAACTGGGGGTATTGTACGGGCGAGTGCGGCACGGCAACTGAGAGCCCTGCTGGGACGGAGTGTTATGACGACACGAGCGGCGATGCTGGTTGGGAAGTAAACGAGTGTGAGTTAGAGTGTGATGGTGAGATAAATCCAGTTTGTCCAGCTTCTACGCTCCCTCTATTTTCAGGACAAACGATAAATCCATGGATTGAATTCGATGGGGTGGTGAGAGTGGAGCCGTGATAACCACTCTGCGCTAACCACCCCCGACCCCTCCTTAAAAAGGAGGGGAGGTTGCAAGCTCGCATTTCGCTTTCCCCTCCTTTTTAAGGAGGGGATAAAGGGGTGGTTACTCACTATGCACAACCAGCTCTTCAACCGATCCGAGCAAAGAGATCGACGCAAGCAACTTCGTAACGAACCGACAATAGCCGAATGGCTCCTTTGGCAGGAATTAAAAGAATCTAAACTCGGATGGAAGTTTCGACGCCAGCAAGGAATCGGACCTTATGTTGTTGATTTCTATTGCCCGAAGGCAAAACTTGTTGTTGAGGTTGATGGGGATACCCATTATGAGCCTGAAGCTGTGGTCTACGATGAAGATCGCACAGCGTTTCTCAATGAGAATCACATTCGAGTTCTGCGTGTAACGAATACGGATGTGTACGAGTCGTTAGAGAATGTTGTTGAATTGATTCGAACGGGGCTAACCACCTTCTAACCACCCCCTGCTCCTCCTTGCACGATAACCACCCCCTAACCCCCTCCTTAAAAAGGAGGGGGACTTCGAATCTCGAATTACGGCGCGCAACACCCCTCCATTTTTAAGGAGGGGCAGGGGGTGGTTAGCGATCTTACAAACAGCAATCCCAGGCGTTGTGGGCCTGGGCTGTCTCCGACGTTGCGTCAGAGTGAGATTTGTCCCCCGCCTTTTTAAGGAGGGGGTTAGGGGGTGGTGGTTATCACCCGAGTTGTGAGGCCGCCGTAGGCGCCCCGCCGCCTCCCGAAGGAAGAAGCGGGGCGCTCGCGGTTGGGCCACGGATGCGCGCATGGGGGGTCGCACAGGGACCCGCGGCCCGAGGGTCGGTGCTCTACTGGCGGACGAGGCGGGTGCCGTTCGAGAACAGGTACTCGGACAGGTCGGGAAGAACCGACCCCATCTCGTTACCGTTGAACTCGAGTCGGTCACCGATGACCTCGTACTGCCCACCACCGTGGGTGTGGAGGACGACCTTGTCGGTTTCGCAGAGAGTCTCGACATCCAAAAGGGCTCCTGCAGTTCCGTCCGAGGCGAAGAGCTGGTACGCGACCGTCGTCTCCGACCCGTACCCGAGGGGGATGGTCTCCTCGTGCGGCGTGGCCGACGCGGCGAGCGTGACGGGGATGTCGCAACCCACGGCGTTCGGAGCGAAGGCGCTGATGATGAGGCTGATGTTGGCCGGAGCCACCATCGAGCATCCGTACGCGGCGTCTTCGACGTTGCGATCTTCCTCGGCGACTTCCTCGGCGAGGCAGTCGTCGAAGACGTGAGAGCCGTCGGGCTTCTCCGCGGAGATGAGCGCGTCCTCGATGTAGGTGGACGCCTCGAGGGTGCAGTCGGTGTCGTCCGAAGCGTCGTCATCGTCGCCGGTGGTGTCGATGACGTCGTCGTCGGGCTCGACGCAACCGTTGAGGGGGAGGTTGAAGGTGCAGAAGATGCTCGCGAGCGCGAGCAGGCGGAGGAGGCCGGTGGGGGTCATGGTGACTCCATCTCGCGCCGCGGGACTTCCGCGACTCTCCTGGCTTGCAAACACTCGCGAAGGACCTCGCGATTGCTCTTAAGCCGGATCAGAGTNNGCGTCGCATAAGGTACGATCGGTGCTTATATGATGCAAAGCTCATCTGTGGATAACTCCTTCTACACGAAGTGTCGCACTCTTGACACGGTGTTTTGGCGAGAAAAAGTTATCCCGAGTTCAAATGCCGGTTTTCATTTCTTTGCTAAAACAAAGCCGTTGAAATTTTCATCCCATTTCGATAAGATGTAACCAAGCTGGAAATCCCTCCCCCTATCCGGCTGGAGGGGTTTTTATTTCCTCAACCTTCGTTCCTTTGGAGAAGACGATGTCGCGTTTCCGATACCTCATCATCCTCATGGTGGTGGTCAACCTGTTCCTCGCTGTCGTCCTGGTGCGGACGAATCGCGAGCCGCACGCGCTTCCCGATTCGCAGGAGAGTGACCGCGTGAAGAATTACTGCTCTGAAAACGGCTTCGGGTGTCACGTCGTGATTCGCCTCCCCGAAGATCCTGAAGCGTTGCGGAGGTATGAGGCAGGAATGGCCATGCATCGTGCGCTTCACTGGCCGCACAATCGCCAAATGAAGTCGACCGAAGGCAATGCCTCCGGTCGAGAGTGGTCGGGTCAGAGCCCGCGCCAGTAGGTTACGCACGCCGCGGCGGATGCGTCTCCGCGCGGCAGGATGCGCTTCAGGTTGTCGTCGAACTCCTCCAGACTTGTCCGACAGATGGCTGTGAGGCCACTGTTCGGATCGAGCCGGTCGAGGAGACCGTTCTCTCGTGCGAATTCGCACTCTTGGTGGTACGCGTCTCTTTCCGCGTACCACTTCTTCGTACATACGTCCCGATTGATTGCCATGCGCTCCGGCATGAACGTCTCGTCAGGGAACGCGCCACTCTGCCACTGCAGGTAGTGGGCGAACTCGTGGTAGATGACGAGTTGGGCTTGCGTGTTCGCGCCGGTATCTTGCTGTGCGGCGGAGATGAAGGCCGGCTGGAATGTGATGATTGGGAAGAGGGTGCCATCGGGCGTTGGGGTGAGCTGGAAGGCGGCCTCCACGCCGGTAGCCGTCCAGGAGAGAAAGAGCTGTTCGTTCTCGACGGATTCGAGGATCATCATCCGAACATTCGTGTCGGGGATGTTGCGAACGATCTGTTCGAGGGCGAAGCCACGGCCGGAAGAGTCGGATTCGATGGTAGCCGTGATGCCGATGGTGGCCACGGATCGAACAGGCTCGATCGTTCCGCGCTCGTGGGCGCCGGAGACGACGGCGATGAGGAGGCCTCCCACGAGGAGCAGGATGGCGGAGACGACCGAACGGCCGAGCTTCTTGGGGCGAGGAGTGCGGTTGACGGAGGTGGGGAGATGGTGACGGTTCGAACGAACACGGCGCTTGGACACGACGACTCCTGTGCGATAGGTCGCCTGATCGCGACCGCACATGAGATCACAAAAAACAGGTCTCGTCAACCTGTCCATGGTATCTGTTCCCGTGCTTCTCTAAAGTTTTTTGCTCATTTTGAAACTCCAAACGTCCATTAACTAGACGATCGTCCATTTAATGCACGCGACACGATCTGTGGATCACTCCTGTGATACGAAGGGTCGTAACCATACGGACTTAACGTTCTTCCCACGATTGAATCACGCGAAAGCCATTGAAAGTGATTTGAAATGTCTGTCCAAAAATATCTTGGACGAACTCATCGTTGCCACAGAATGTGGAAGTATTCCAAATGTCTCGCTGCCCGTCCTTAAAGAGTACTGGCATTGGCCCGTCCTCTTTCCATCTTGGAGGCAATCGGAATTTTCCTTGGTCAGCTTCAATCATAACGAGTCTCCCTGTACAATCAATATCTTGTATGACAGCAGTGCTTGATCGAGAAGATCGTGTGAGAGCAATGACGAGGATCACAACGATGGCAAGAAGAAAAATCGGGATGAAGGTTCGTGATTTCATAAATGTGTATTGAAGAGACCAGCTTTGTGAGCTGGCCGAGAGTGACCGGAACCCCCTGCCGGCTAGTAGTAGGCGATTCTGAAGGAACTTGTGGGTGCGAAGTAGGTGTCCATGGAGGACGTGGTTGCGTCTGCGAAGATGCACCACGTCGAGTAGCACCAGGAAGGCGTGCGGTGCCCCTTCTGCCCCTTGATGTTCACCGATCCTCCGAAGTTGTAGCTCGAGCCGATGACGGAGAGTCGGATGTAGACGTAGTAGGTGGTGTTGGCCTGAAGCTGGTAGGCTCGGCTCGTCCCGACGGTCGGGTTGAAGGGGTAGTTGGGGTCGCCCTGATGATCCGCGAAGGCGGTATCCATGTAGCCGGACGGCATCGTCGTGTACCAGCTACCTCCGTACTGGACCCAGTCCCAGTTCCAGATGTGCGTCTCCGCCTCGTATGTCGAGTTGCTGCCGAAGCTCGATACGCTGTTGAAGCGGATGTACTGCTGAACTCCTGTCGTGTCGCTGACGCGCGTCTGGACTCGGTAGGGAGCCCAGGACTCGTGGGACCACGAACGATCGTCAGTGGTGGCCTCGGTCTCCGATGGGTCTTCTTGCAGAACGAGAGTGATCCGGTTGGCTCCGCTGTGCAAGATCAGGTCATTTCCGGTCTCTGGCTGTACGAGGACTGCCGTCACGGAGGCCTGACCGTCTGACACGATGTCCTTTGCGCTCTCGAAGAGATCGATGAGCGCATCGCCGTCTTCGAGGTCGTCCGGGACGCTGATCGCGGATGCTTCCAGCTCGTCGGCGATCTCCTCGGAGAAGACGGTGGAGATGAGGCGATCGAAGGAGCGAGGCGTGAACCCGCCGGTGATGTTGCCAGCGACGTAGTTCACCTCGATCAGGTTCTCTCCGATCTCCTCAAGTGTCTCGTCGAGCTCCGAGAAGGTGATGTCGGAGTCGTAGGCGAGGACGTACGCGTAGGGAACTCCCATGCCCACGGTGGTCACGATCGGCTCGGGGATCTCGAGTATGCCTTCGTTCGGCACGCAGGACATTCCGAAGATGAAGGAGACGAAGATGGCGACGGCGGAGAGGAGACGGCAGTTGGCGTTCACGATGAACCTCTTGTGGGAAGGAGCGATTGCAGGCGGACGAGATGACCACCTTGGTTTTAATTCTACTTATCTCTGCGAAGTTATGTCAACGTTATGTCAACGCTTGACAGAATTACACCTTAGAGATACCGCTTGTGGTGGCGCGAATCTTATCGGCGAGACAAGCGAGCTCCTCATCATCGACTCGCGGCCCGTCATGCGAGGAGATGTAGCCCTGGTAGCGCTCGAACGTGGTGGCGACATCAGAGTGGATCGGACGCCACTCGTTCATGGGTGCCGTGCCATGCATGGGGAAGAGCTTCACGTGGGCGTGGTCGACGCCGAACCCTTCCGCGATCAGGCCGGTGCGGGCGACGTCGTCGAAGGCTCGGTCCAGAAGAAGCCCGACTTCGCGTGCGGCGAGCATGAGGCCAGTGAAGTCCTCCGTCGAGAGCGCACTCACATAGCTTCCCATGTGCTCCTTCGTTGCCACCGTGTCGCTTAAGAGCCGTTCGTACCTTAAGCGACGCAAAACTCATCTGTGGATAACTTCTGTCATACATGGTGTACAAGGGATGGGGGTTGATACAATCATGGCAGGATTGAGTGGGAATCGGAGTCATGTCCGCCATCTTGGTTCGCCTGTTCGTACGGGAGAAGCGATGGAAGCTACAAGAGAAGATCCTGTTGAACCTCTCCGTCGGTTTCTGGCGACAAGTCTGAAGCGTCAGGGGGTTTCGGGTCAGCCGGAGGGCATCGTCGAAATTCTTCGACCCATCCGTCGAGATGAGGAGCGCTGGCTTCGCCTCATTGCAGACTGGAGTGAAGGGGCGCTTCAAGCCGGCGACGGAGGATCGAGTCCTCTCAACCTCTCGACGATCGACTTGCCCTACGCGCCGCCTTCCGATGAAGATGAAGCTCGTCGTCAGCGGCAAGCGCTCGAGTTCTTTCTGCGCCTCCGTCGGCTTCTGCGCGAAGTCGCTCGCGAGCGAGCCGAGGGGCTTCAACGAATCGGGTTGGGTGATCCCAACCACGGATCCACGCTCGAGGAGCTTCGTCTGGCAATGTTTCTTAGCGTCGCCGCAAGTCACGGCCATGCCCAGCTGGCTTTCGAGATCCCCTCGCGGATTTCCATGGCGGCGGACTACCTCATCCTCATGGTGTGGGCCAAGCACGACACGTCGTTCTGGAGGTACCTGGAGTTTCTCGGCTGGGCTCTGTCAGGCTTCATGCCGGCGGCCGAGATCTCGTATGGGCATCGCTCCGCGCTTGCGTTTCCTATCGTCTCGGAACGGGATTTCGAACAGTTTTGCCATGCGTTGTGCACGCTCGTTGTCGGATATCGCGGCGTGGAAGAAGCGAGTCAGCGCGACGTGCGCATGAACATCTTTCATCATACGCTCATGCTGGCGGGCATGTGCATGGAGCACGGATTCGAGCTGGGGCACCATTACTACAAGGCGAAGGTTCCTCCTCGTGTGGCTCTCGCGTTCCTGCAAGAGCACGAGCCGGAGCAGTGGGCTCGCTGGTCCGGTCTTCTTGAGACGGTTTGGGGAACCTGACCAGCTCAAACTTCCTCTTGGCTCGGCCGCTCGGTCGGGCTTCTTCTTTTTTGGAGCGGAAGATGAACGGAAGACCCAGCAATGGGCGAGAGAACGAAAATAACGGAAAATAGAAGCGACCCCGTGCTGGCGGGGTCGGAGGGGGAGTGGGGGGCGGAGCCTACTCGAGGGTAAAGAGGGTGAGCTCGGAGGCGAGGATCGAGGCGGAGGTTGTGCCGTCCTCGTCCGTATCGATCCGGATCAGGACGAACGTGTCTGTCTCCGGCGTGATGTTCTCATCGCCGACAAGAAGGTCGAGAACGAGCGCCGTGAGCGTCTCGCCGTCGAAGCTACTGCCGAGCGCCGAGAGTTCGAAGACGGTTCTGCCATCCTCGCTTCGGAACGTGAAGTCGAGCCGGATTCGTTCGATCGGCACGTCCTCAAGATTGAAGTCCGTATTCGCGAGGCTGATTCGTGCTCGGATTTCCTCGATGGGGGGAGCGCTGATGGAGACAAAGTGGCGGTCGGTCACTTCCCGTTCTCCTTGAGGTCGAACTCGCTCACGTCGAAGCGGCTCGGGTAGCTTGCATCCTTCTTCGTGTTCCAGAGCCCCGTGATGCAGGCTCTCTCGGGACCCGCGACGGTTCGCGCGTTCTGGCGGATCTCGACGATTTCGGCGTCGAACCACCACTGGGGTCCCGTTCCGGCGTAACGGATCATAGTAACGACGACCTCCATGAGGCCGGTTACTCGGCCGTCGCGCCGGCGGAAGATGAACCCGTGGGCGGAATCGTGGGTTCGAAGCGAGTGGAAGAGCTCGTCCTCGGCGGGCGTCTCGGTGAAGATGAACGATGCGGAATTTCTTGACGACGATGCGGAATCTCTGGACATGGAGTCCTCCTTCGCGCCCTGTTTTTAGGCGATTTTTTTCTTTCTGTCAACCCCCCACGTTTGACCTTTTCGCTAAAAAAAGCTATTCTTGCCCCGAATTAAAGCCAATCCCATGAACCTCACCGAACTTGCACGACGTTTGCGTACCAATCCTGAAGAGCTCCGGCTGAAACTCCCGGAGCTCGGTTTTAGCGTGGGGAAGAAGGCGATCAAAATTGACAACCGCGTTGCTTCGCAAATTCAGGAAGCGTGGCGCGAAATGAAGCGCCGCGAGCGTCTTGAAGAAAAGATGGCGTGGCAAAAGGCGCAGGGGGAGAAGAAGGATATCGTGAAGGACAAGAAAGTGATCTTGCCGAGCGTCTTAAGCGTGCGGGAGTTTGCCGAGCGTCTTGGGCTTCCCATTGCCCGCGTGATGCAAGAAATGATGCGCTCCGGGATTCTCGCGTCGCTCAATGAGCGCATTGATTTTGATACGGCCGCCATTTTGGCTGGAGACCTTGGATACGAATGTGCGCGCGAAGAAGCGGCGAAGGGGGAGGAAGCGCAGGAAAAGGATTTAGAGCGGCTGGAGGAGGTGCTGGCGTTAGACAAAGGAGCCGCGCCGCGTCCGCCGGTCGTGGTGGTGATGGGACACGTGGATCACGGAAAGACAAAGCTGTTGGACGCCATCCGCAAGACGAACGTGATGGACACGGAAACCGGCGGCATCACCCAGCACATCGGCGCGTATACGGTTGCGCATCAAGGCAAGCCGATCACTTTTATTGACACGCCCGGCCACGAAGCGTTCACCGTGATGCGCTCCCGCGGTGCGAAGGTTGCCGACATCGCCATCCTTGTCATCGCGGCTGATGATGGCGTTCAGCCACAGACGCGTGAGGCGATTGACATTATTCAAGCCGCCAAGATGCCGTTTGTGGTCGCCTTGAACAAGATGGATATGCCCGGCGCCAACAAAGATCGCGTGTTGGGAGAACTCGCCGAGCGCAATCTGATTCCTGAAGAATGGGGCGGGAAAATGATCGTCATCCCGATCTCCGCCAAGCAGGGGACGGGCATTGACAAGCTTTTGGAGATGCTCACGCTTGTTTCGGACATGGAGAAAGATCATATCGTGGCCGATCCGAAGCGTCCTGCCATCGGAACCGTCATTGATTCCAAAATTGACAAAGGTCAAGGGCCGGTGGCCACCGTCTTGGTGCAGTCCGGGACGCTTCGTGTGGGCGACGTCTTGGGCGTCCGCGGCGTGCTCTATGGAAAAGTGCGCGCCATGCTCGACTGGACGGGAGCGGAGGTGGAATCGGCAGAGCCTTCCGTGCCGGTGAAGGTCTTGGGGTGGAAAGCCAACCCGTCCGTGGGAGATGTGATGGAGGTGCCCGAAGACGCCAAGCATTTGAAGAAGCAAAAGTTTCAGAGCGTGCGCTCCGGACTCAACAAGGAAATGACGGCGACCAAAGCTTCCGGTTCGGACGAGGAATCCGGCAAGAAGCTCCTGCCGATTCTTGTGAAGGCGGACGTGCTTGGGTCGCTCGAGGCTTTGCTTGGGCTTCTCGACCGCATCGTGCATGAAGACGTGGGCGTGTCGGTCGTCGGCCGTGGCTTGGGCAATGTGACGGAATCTGACATCGCTGTCGCGCAATCCACGGGAGCCGTGATCTATGCGTTCGGCGTGAAGCCGACCACGACCGCCGAAGCGCTTTCGCGCGATGCGAACGTGGAGATCAAACGGGAGGGGGTCATTTACAAAATCGTGGATGACGTGTTGGTGCGCCTGCAGAAACTTCTTCCCGACGCCTACATCGTGCGCGAGCTTGGCGAAATGGAAGTGCTGGCCAATTTCCGCAAGCTCGACGGCGGCTGGATCATCGGCGGCCGCGTGAAAAAGGATCAGATCAAAACGCTCTCCAAGTTCCGCATCTTCCGCGAAGACAAAATCATCGGCGAAGGGAAGGTGGACAAGATACAAATCGGCATGCGGGAAGTGAAGAAGGCGCAACCCGGCGAGGAATGCGGGGTGCAGTATAAAGGAAACGTGAAGGCTGAAGTCGGCGACCGCCTCGAGTTTTACGAAGAAGAATACCAAGGCCGCAAGCTCCAAATCGAAGGCATGGACGCGCGGTAAAAAGAGGCTCCCCATGATGGGGAGCTTTTGGTATACTGTCCTTTCCATTCCATTCTTAAATCCCTTTCCTATGTCCGTCGTCGAACTTACGAGCGAGCGTTTTACACAGGAGGTTCTGCAGTCAAACACTCCCGTGCTCATTGATTTTTGGGCGCCGTGGTGCGGTCCGTGCAAGATGATGGCTCCGGTGGTGGAGGAAGTCGCAGGTGAGCTTGCGGGCAAGGTCAAGGTCGGAAAAGTGAATGTGGACGACTACGGCGATCTTGCCCAGCAGTACAATATTCTCTCCATTCCGACCTTCATGATCTTCAAGGGCGGGCAAGCGGTCGAGCAGTTTTCGGGCGCCATGCCAAAGGAGACGCTGATGCAAAAGCTGAAGGCGCATCTCTAAGTATGGTTGAGAAGGTGGTCATTATCGGTTCCGGTCCGGCGGGGTGGACGGCGGCGCTGTATGCGGCACGGGCGGATTTGGCGCCGGTATTGTTTGAAGGCATGCAACCGGGAGGACTTCTCACGACGACGACGGAGGTGGAAAATTTCCCTGGATTTCCAGAAGGCATTATGGGGCCCGATATGATGGAATTGTTTAAACGGCAAGCGGAGCGGTTCGGGACAAAAACACATGCGGAGACGGTCGTGGAGGTTGATCTCAAGTCCGATCCCAAAGTGGTGAAGACGGACAAGGGAACGTACGAAGCGCAGACGGTCATCGTGTCCACGGGGGCTTCCGCGATGTGGCTTGGCATCCCGGGCGAAGAACGGCTCAAGACGAAGGGTGTTTCCGCGTGCGCAACCTGTGATGGATTTTTCTTTCGCGGGAAGGAGGTCGTTGTGGTTGGCGGAGGGGACAGCGCGGCGGAGGAGTCCACGTTTCTCACGAAGTTCGCGGCGAAGGTGTACCTGCTCGTGAGAAAAGAGGCGATGCGCGCGAGCAAGATCATGGTTGAGCGCGTAAGGAAGAATGAAAAAATCGAAGCGTTGTTCAACACGGAAGCGGTGGAAGTGCTGGGAGCGGATCGAGTGGAAGGCGTGCGGATTAAAAATAATCAAACAGGCGCAGAGAAAACGCTTATAGCTGGAGGGTATTTTACCGCGATCGGACACCGACCCAATACGGATTTGTTCAAAGGCCAACTCGAGATTGACGTGAAAGGCTATCTCGTCCACGAACACGATTCGAGTAAGACTGCCATTCCCGGGGTGTTTGTCGCGGGCGACGCGGCCGATCACCGCTATCGTCAAGCCGTCACGGCGGCTGGCATGGGGTGCATGGCTGCGATGGATGTGGAACGCTATCTTGCCTCTCGAGAGTAAACAGAGTGAGCTACAGAATTACAGATGGAGCCACAGATTTACAGATGTACAGATTAGGACAGATAGCACAGACGCGAGGGATAAGATTGGATCCTCGGAATCTGTATGAAGCGATCTGTAGATCTGTAAATCTGTAGCGACATCTGTAATTCTGTAGGTCCGTGTAATTTGAAAATATTATGGTCAATGCATTTCAAACAGCTCTCGCGCAGCTTGAACGCGCGGCGCAACTCAAGAAGATTGACTCGAAGATATTCGAGCGTCTGCGCCACCTCGACCGCGAGGTAGTGATTTCGATTCCTGTCACGATGGATGACGGCATGCAGAAGATCTTCACCGGCTACCGCGTGGAGCACAACAACGCGCGTGGGCCGTACAAGGGTGGGATTCGTTACCATCAAGACGTGGACATCAACGAAGTGCGCGCGCTCGCCTTGTGGATGACGATGAAGTGCGCGGTTGCGGGGATTCCGATGGGGGGAGGCAAGGGGGGCGTGACGGTCAATCCGAAAGACTTGTCGGAGGGTGAACTCGAACGTCTCACGCGAGGATGGGCGAAGGGAATGATGGATATCCTCGGACCTCGCAAGGATGTGCCGGCGCCGGACGTGAACACACGTTCCGTAGAGATGGACTTGATCGCCGACGAATACGCAAAGGCGACAGGTGACGCGTCGGGAGCCGTGATTACAGGGAAGAGTTTGGAGCATGGTGGATCGGAAGGCCGTGGAACCGCGACGGCACAGGGTAGTTTCTATGTCTTCGAGGCGCTTAGAGAAAAGATTGGTTTGCCGGAGAAGTGCCGTGTTGTCATTCAAGGGTTTGGCAACGCGGGACTCCATGCGGCGGAGATTTGGACGCGCGCGGGGCACGTGCTTGTCGCCACCTCCGACTCGAAAGGCGCGGTGTACAAGGAAGACGGGCTTGATGTCGCGGCGCTTTCGGCTCATAAAAAAACAACCGGCTCCGTTGTGAATATTCTCGGCGCGGCGACGATCACGAATGCAGAACTCCTCACCACCGAGTGCGATCTTCTTATTCCCGCCGCTTTGGAAAATCAGATCACGAGCGCGAACGCCGCCGACATCAAAGCGAAAGTCGTGTTCGAGCTTGCCAACGGTCCGACCTCGACCGAGGCGGATGATCTCTTATTCGCGGGAATGGTTCTCGTCGTGCCCGACATTCTTGCCAACGCGGGTGGCGTGACGGTTTCCACCTACGAGTGGGAGCAGAATTTGAAAGGCGAGCACTGGAGCGAGCAAGAAGTCTTTGCAAAACTCAAAACCAACCTTCAAGCCCAAGCCCTTCACGTGTGGGAAGAAGCGAAGTCCGCCAAGACGGATCTCCGTCGAGGAGCCTTCCTCCTTGCCCTCAAGCGGTTGGAAGAGGTGATGAAATAGTATGGGAGAGCTATGCAGGAGCTAAGCTCCTGCAAAAAAAGCTGTGAATCCAGCATCTGGTGCTGGATGTTATTTGTCTTTGAATTGGAGGTTTGATAGACTTTAATCAGGAGGTGACTCGCGTGCATACCAAGTCTCCCACAGGTGCGAAGCCGGAATCGACGAAGCCATCCGTGTTGTCGCATCCGGATGCGGTCAAGGTGTTCAGTCGATTCATGGAGAGGACTGGCGGCGTGCGTCTCCCTCCCATGAGGCTTCGGAGTGAATCTCCGTGGCCGACCTCGATCGAAGACCTCGATCGGCCGCGCCCGTTCAACAATCGGTACTTCTAGACTCGTCATCACTGACTTCTCTTCGAGTCTCGAGTCTCGTGCTCGGCGCTTCGGTGCCGAGTCTTCTGTTTTTAGGCTCTTCTGTTATACTAGCTTCATTCTATGCCCTACGATCACAAAGAAATCGAACCGAAATGGCAGAAGCGTTGGGAGGAGAGTCATGCCGGAGAAGTGCGCGAGGATCCGTCGAAGAAGGGTGATGCGCTTTATCACCTCGTCATGTTTCCGTATCCTTCGGGCGAGGGGTTGCATGTGGGGCACGTCGAGTCGTATACCGGGCTTGACATTGTGACGCGCATGGCGCGGATGAATGGTCAGCACATCCTCTTTCCGATGGGATTTGATGCCTTCGGTTTGCCTGCTGAAAACTATGCGATTAAGACTGGCGTGCATCCAGCGGAGACGACGAAGCGCGCGATCGAAAACTTTACGCGACAGATGAAATCTGTCGGATTCAGCTTTGACTGGAGTCGCGCTCTCTCTACCTCCGATCCGGAGTATTATAAATGGACGCAGTGGATCTTCCTGCAGTTTTTCAAAAATGGATTGGCCTACAAAAAGAAAGCTCCGGTGAATTGGTGTGAGTCTTGCAAAACCGTCTTGGCAAATGAGCAGGTGATTGACGGCGCGTGTGAGCGTTGCCACCATGCGGTCGCGCAAAAAGATTTGGAGCAGTGGTTTTTCAACATTACGAAGTATGTTGAACAGCTTCTCGGCGGCCTTGATGACCTTGACTGGCCGGAGTCTTTGAAGACGATGCAGAGGAATTGGATCGGGAAGTCGGAGGGAGCGGAGATCAATTTCGCCGTGTGCCGTCCCGATACGAACATTCGTGTCTTCACCACGCGCCCCGATACACTCTTTGGTGCGACCTATCTCATTCTCGCTCCCGAGCACGAACTTGTCGACGCCATCGTGACGGATGATTTTCGTGCCAAAGTCGAAGCGTACAAAGTGCAAGCCAGCAAGAAGTCGGCGCTCGAGCGTTCGGAAATGCAGAAAGAAAAGACAGGCGTGTTCACGGGCGCGTTTGCGCTCAATCCGGCGACGGAGGAGAAGATCCCGATCTGGATCGCCGATTATGTGTTGTCCACCTACGGCACGGGAGCGATCATGGCGGTGCCCGCTCACGATGAGCGTGATCGAGAGTTTGCTGAAGTCTACCATCTTTCCATCAAAGACATTGTCCCTGAAGAGAATGAATTTGGAACCAAAAAAACAACGTATCGCCTCCGCGACTGGCTCGTGTCGCGTCAGAGGTACTGGGGCGCGCCGATTCCCGTTGTGTATGATCCGGAAGGGAAGGCGCATCCGGTTGGTGAGGAGCATTTACCGCTTCTGCTCCCAATCGATGTGGATTTCCGTCCGGAAGGGGAGTCGCCCTTGGCGCTCTCGGAGTCTTATCGGCAACTCGCAGAGAATCTCTACGGCGAGGGTTGGCGCTTCGAGGTGGATACGATGGATACCTTTGTGGATTCGAGCTGGTACTTTCTGCGCTATTGCGATCCGAGCAATGCAACCATGTTCGCTGGCCATGACAAACTCGACTACTGGTGTCCGGTGGACGTGTATGTCGGCGGCGTCGAGCACGCGGTTCTACATCTTCTCTATGCGCGCTTCTTCTGCTACGCCCTTCACGATCTCGGCCATCTCAATTTTACCGAGCCGTTCCTGAAACTCCGTAATCAAGGCATGATCTTGGGACCCGACGGGCAGAAGATGAGCAAATCGCGCGGCAACGTCATCAACCCCGACGACGTCGTTGCCGATTTTGGCGCGGACACGCTTCGGATGTACGAAATGTTCATGGGGCCGTTTGAGGACGACAAGCCGTGGGACACGAATGGGATCTTGGGCGTGCGGCGGTTTTTGGATAAAGTTTGGAGGCTTGCAGAGCAAGTCAAACACCAAAGGCCAGACGTCAAGAAAATTGAGCGCGAGTTGCATAAGACGATTAAGAAGGTAAGCGAGGATACGGCGGCGATGAAGTTCAACACGGCGATTTCGCAGATGATGATTTTTGTGAACCATGCAACGGCGAAAGGAATCGGCTTAGGCGAGCTCTCGACATTCATTCAGCTTCTGGCGCCCTACGCTCCGCATCTCGCCGAGGAGATTTGGAAGATGCTTGGACAAACCGGTTCCGTTTTTGAAAGTCCGTGGCCGATGTTTGATGAGGCGTTGGCTCAAGATGAGAAGATTCAGATGCCGGTGCAGGTGAACGGCAAGGTGCGCACAACGCTCGAGGTCGCGTCGGACATTACGGAGGAAGAAGCTCTCCTGTTAGCGCAAGCCGATGAGAACGTGAAGAAGTATCTCGGCCTAGGAGAGGTGAAGAAGGTGATCTTCGTGAAAGGACGGTTGCTCAATTTAGTTGTTTAGCTCATTTTATCAACAAAGGGGGATTGACAAATCCTCTTTTTTGTGTCAGAGTGAATTCATCCTCCCTCTGTTGGGAGGTTTATGCTTTTATGGACGTAACAATTATTGGAACAGGCTACGTCGGTCTCGTCACAGGCGTGTGTCTCGCCTCTTTGGGAAACAAGGTTGTCTGTTTTGACATTGATCGAGATAAAATCTCGAAGCTGAAAGAAGGCCGTGTGCCGTTTTTTGAACCAGGGCTTCAGGATCTCGTCAAAGAGGGGATGGCAAAAGGAAACCTCCGCTTCACCGTCGAGCTGTCCGATGCCCTTCAGGACGCGAGCTTCGTTTTTTTGTGCGTGGGAACGCCGCCTACGGAAATCGGCTCGGCCGACCTTTCTTTCATCGAAGAGGCTGTGCGGCAGATCGGTCTTACCCTCGATCATGACATCTACCTTGTGACGAAATCAACCGTGCCGGTGGGGACGAATCGGCGTTTGCTCTCCCTCGTCAGTGAAGCGCTGGAAGAGGTTGGACGCGACCCTCGTCAAATTCATGTGACCATGCTTTCCAATCCGGAGTTTCTGCGCGAAGGCTCGGCGGTGGACGATTTCATGAAGCCGGATCGCATTCTTGTTGGCGCCGACGAGCGGTGGGGAGCGGATATTCTTCTGCGGATGTATGCGCCGTTTGAATGCCCAAAAGTCATCATGCGGCTCGAATCCGCAGAGCTTGCCAAGTATACGGCGAACGCTTTTCTTGCCGCGAAGATTTCGTTTATAAACGAAATCGCGGAGATTGCGGAAAAGACGGGAGCGGACATCCGCGAAGTGGCGGAGGCGATAGGACTTGATCCGCGCATCGGTTCGAAATTTTTGAAAGCGGGTATTGGCTACGGCGGTTCATGCTTTCCCAAAGACACGCGGGCGCTCTACCAAATTGCTGGCTCCGCGGGACTCGATTTTCATCTTCTTTCCGCCGTGATTGAAGTTAACAATCGGCAAAGGGATCGTTTTGTCGCGCGCATTCGAGAGACGCTCGGAGATCTTACGGGCAAAAAGATCGGCATCTGGGGGCTTGCATTTAAGGCGAATACGGACGACGTGCGCGAGTCCTCCGCGATCGACATCGTCCGGCGTCTCTTTGCAGAGGGCGCCGACATCACGGCCTACGATCCGCAGGGAATGGAATCGGCTCGGAAGATGCTCGGCGACACCATTCAATATGCTTCCGACCCTCTGTCAGCGGCGGCGGGCGCGGATGCGCTGTGCGTATTGACCGAGTGGCCTCTCTTTCGAAGCGTCAACGGGGTGAAGCTGGCAGAAGTGATGCGCGGCACCCACGTGTTTGACGGACGCAACGTGCTTGCCGATCTTAGGATGGAAACGTATGGTCTTACCTATCACGGCATCGGGCTTTGCAAGAATCTTCCTCTCTAGTTTTGTCATTGGGATTGCGCTTGCAAGTTGGATCCCCGGCCAAGTCATCTTTCTCTTCTTGGGTTTTTTCTTCGCGGGGATTTTTATTTTTCTGCGAAGAAGCATTGTTTTGATGGTTCTTGTCGCGGTCTGTGCCATTTCACTTGGCGTCTTTCGTTACCAGCTGACGATTCCCGATGGTTCGACTTGGTTCGCCGCAGATCGAGGGGAGGGAAGCGCGGTGGCATGGATCGGCTCCGAAGTGGCGCTCGAAGGTGTTGTCTTAGGCGACGTGCAGACATCGAGCCAGCTTCAGAGTTTCACGCTGGGCGACGTACGGATCGATGGCGAGGCGGTTCGTTCCAAAGTTCTCGTTCGCGTTCCTCTTTATCCCGAGTTTACTTACGGCAATCGCATCCGCCTCGATTGCACCCTTGAAGCGCCCGAGCCGTTCGATGGGTTTCGTTACGACCGCTATTTGGCCAAAGAAGGCGTTTTGGCGATCTGTCAAAGTTATCGTGAGCCGTTTTTGCTTGGGACGGATCGAATCAGTGTTCGAGGCCGTCTCCTTGCCGTCAAAGGAGGCATCCTCGAGCGCGTTCGCTTGACGTTCCATGAACCGTACGCCGCGCTTCTTGAAGGTCTCTTGCTCGGCGAGAAGAATCTTCCCGATTCGGTCGAAGAAGATTTTCGCCGCGCTGGCCTCTCTCATATCGTCGCGGCGAGCGGACAGAACGTGGCGCTTGTAACCGACGTCCTCTTTTGGCTTTTGATCGGCATCGGATTTCGTCGAAGGGGAGCGAGCGTTGCTCTTCTTGTTGGCATCGCGTTGTATGTGCTTCTCGCGGGAGCCGATGCGGCGATCGTGCGCGCCGGCATCATGGGGTCGGTCGTGGCATTGTCTCGGACGTTGGGCCGAGTACCTTCGACGACGAACATGCTTTTGTTTGCGCTCTCGCTCATGCTTCTGCACAACCCCCTTCTTCTTCGAGATGATGTTGGCTTTCAACTTTCCTTTGCGGCAACGACCGGCATCGTTGTTTTTCAGCCGAGGCTTGCGCGCTTCTTTGCCTTTCTCCCGCGCGGGCTCGGTCTTCGCGAAGCGCTCGCGACTTCGGCCTCCGCCATTGCGGCAACGCTTCCTGTCATGCTTATTTCTTTCGGCGAACTCTCGTTCGTCGCTCCGCTTGCCAACCTTCTCGTGCTTCCGCTGATTCCGTTTGTGATGATCGCGGGCGCCGTCATCCTCATGATCTCGGCGGTCGTCCAGCCGCTCGCGCTTGTGCTTGCCGCTCCCGTCGTCGGCGGACTCAAGATAATCCTCGGCTCGGCGCATCTGCTCTCCAGCCTTCCCTTTGCTACGGCTGACTTGGGAAATCTTCCGTGGCTTCGGGTTCTCTTCGTCCTTGCCGCGCTCTGGCTTTTGAAGATCCTTCTTGCTCTGCGTTCCGTTCCCGGCTCCCACGGCTATGGGTTGTCCGTGAGATATTTCGTGATGGTCGGTGCGCTTCTTCTCGTGCCGATGGTTCCCGATCTCCTTCCCAGCGAACCGTTCCGTCTTCAATTTTTCTCGGTTGGGCAGGGGGATGCGACGATGGTGGAGCTTCCTTCGGGAGAACGCTGGCTCATTGATGGAGGCCCTGACGAGAGCGTTCTTGTCAAACTCGGCCAGATTCTCCCGTGGTACGATCGGCGCATTGACGTCCTCGTTCCCACGCACGCGGATGCGGATCACATCACGGGTCTTATCGAGGTGAGTCGAAGGTACAACATTGGTCGCGTGTATCTTTCCGCCGATGACGCCTCGCTCAACATGCGGATTCTGCAAAACCTCTGGCGAGAAGTCCCCGTCGAGTTGGTCGCTCACGGAGATGATCTCTCGGTTGGCGGAGTTGAGATTCGCGTGCTCGGTCCTCCCGCAGGCNNTACACCTCGACGTCTTATGAGCTGGTGAAGAAGACGACGCCCAAGGTTGCCGTCGTTTCCTCGGGAGCCGACAATCGTTACGGCCATCCTCACGGCATCGTGCTCGAACGTTTGAGCGAAGCCGGAGTGCTCGTCTTGCGAACCGATACCGACGGCGACATCGAGATCAGCGTTGACGAAAGAAATCTCGATATCGAGGTTAGACGATGGTGGTATTGATCAAAAACGAGCCCGCTTCGGACTCGTCCATCTTTTTTGTTTTCCGTTTCTTAGAATTGCATCTCCTCCTCACTGCGTTTGTAACTGAACACGCGGCCTTCTCCTCCAAACCAGAATTCCGTTTCATGCGCGGCTTCTTCCGCCGTCTCGCTCGCGTGCACCAAGTTATGCACGGCGCGATGTTCTTTATTGGCGGAAGCGGCGGAGTCCACCGAGTAGTCTCCGCGGATCGTTCCCATTTCGGCGGCGGAGGGCATGGTGGGGCCCACGAGCTTGCGCACCATCTCGACCGCATGCACGCCCTCGACGACCATGCGAACCATGGGAGCCGAGACCATGAACGCGATGAGCCACTCGCGCACCATCTTGCCGATCTCAAGATCGTCCGACGTGCCGAGTTCTTCCTTGGCGTCGTAGCCGTACTTCTCATACGTCGAAAGTGTCTTCCCGCCCACGCGGCGAATCCACGTCTCATCTTTCGGGTAGTGTCCGTCAATCTGTTCGCGCGTGGCCTGGAACATCTCGAGAGCAACAATCTTCAAGTTGCGCTGTTCCAATCGCTTGATAATCTCGCCGGTCAACCCGCGCTTGACGCCGTCGGGCTTGACCATAAGAAACGTGCGTTCATTTTTTGGATGGGGAGTTGGGCTCATAATTTGCTTTTATTTTGGGCAGAGTATAACGAGCGAGCACAGAAAAATCAAGAAGAGCGTGGGACGCTTGCTCGTGCGAGGACGGCTTTTGCCAACACTTCCGAGGTGTCGATAAGAGGAACTCTGGCCTTTTTGAGGACAAGGGGAAGCTCGGTACACCCAAGGAGGATTGCTTCCGCACCGAGCTCGACGAGTTCGTCCACGGCTTCTTTGAGGATTGCGCGCGGTTCCGTTGTGTAACCGGCCTTGATCCCGCGCTTTCCGTAGATGGCTTGAGAGACGCAATGGGTTTGTGTGGTCTCCTTCGGATAGATGATGGCGTACTCTTTTCCGAGCTTGCGGTCGTAAACGCCGGAGAGGCGCGTTCCTTCTGTGCAGAGTATCCCAATCGTCTTGATGTCGGGGAGGTACGTCTTCATGTATTCTTTGACGGCCCTCGGAAGATGAACGAACTCCACACCCTGAAGAGCCGGAGCGAACTCTTCGTAGAACGCGTGACTCGTGTTGCAAGGAAAACACAAAATCTCCGCTCCGGCGTGCTTGAGTGTTTCAATGGTGCGAATGATCTCTTTTGTGGGGTTTGATCCTCGGTCGAGAATGGCTTTCGTGCGATCCGGAATTTGGGAGTTGTTGAATGTGATGATGATCGGGAACTCTTGATCGGATGCGGCATTGGCAAGAGCGAGAAGCCGTCGTTCAAAATCAACCGTTGCCAAAGGCCCGGCGCCTCCGATGATGCCGATGGTTTTATGCGTCATAGGTTTTCTGCACTCGTTTGAGGATCTTGACCACGCGATCTTTTGGAAGAGCCTCGAGAACATTTCCGTCTCGGCCTGTCATAGTCTCCGCCGTGAAGAGCGCGTCGTACACGGATTCTTCAACTGACTCGACGCATGCGAGGAAGAGGGGATTGAGCGCATCGTCGCTCAAACAGGTTCCGATGTCGCCGGTTCCTTCGAGTCCGCTTCGATTGGTCGAGAACGCGATTGCGTAGTCTCCACTTGCCGTCGGGACAATGGAACCAGTGCGTGCCACTCCGAGAAATGATCGCTTGGCGAGACGCTTGAGCTGTCTCGAGGTAAGCGGAGCGTCGGTGGCGAGGACGATTATGCAGGAACCGTCGCGCTTGAAAATCGGGTGTGTGCTCGAGTCTTCCACGCCGAGCAATCTTCCGATTGGAACTCCCATGATCGTGAGACTGCCTCCGAAGTTTGTTTGCACAAGAATACCGACCGTGTAAGTCCGTCCAGAGACTTCAACGACGCGAGAAGCGCTTCCGATGCCGCCTTTCCAAGTGAACGCTCGCGTGCCGGTGCCTCCGCCTACACACCCAAGAGCGATATCTTCGGAAAGATTTTCGAAAGCCAGGGACACATCTTCAGGTTCGATGGAGCGTTTGTGGATGTTGTTGAGAATTGCATCGTTGACCTCGCCCACGACGGTATTGACTGATCCATAAAAGGGAAGGGCGGTTTGTCTCCCAACGAGATCAATGACACCTTGCATGACCGCTCCGACGGCATGCGTATTCGTGAGTGCGACGGGAGCCCGAAGAAATCCGAACTCCTCCACTTCGGAAATGCCCGCGACTTTTCCCGCGCCGTTCTCGATGGCGATTGCGGAGGGGATTTTTTGTGCGTAGAGATTCTGGATACCGGGATCAACGAGGGTGAGGCCCGTCCGCACATCGTTTCCCTCGATGCGCGTGAGATGTCCGACGCGAACACCTTTCACATCAGCGATGGTGTTGCGTGATCCCGTCGGAAGAAGACCGGGATTGAATCCGTATTCTCGAAATCGTTTATTCATAGATGAGCCTCGAAAAATAAGTTGAGGCTATTTTACAGAAAAAGGAATGGGATGTCCCGCCGCGTCCGGTGAGGGGCACGGCGGGACATCCAAGAGAGCGATCGAGCGGGGCTCGATCAGACGTAGACCACCGGCTGGACGGCCATATCCACCATGCCGTGGACCTTGGTGGTCCAGTGCGGGGTGGCGCAGTTGTGGGAGGAGACGAGCTTGCCGCCCACGACCCACGGACGCAGGAGGACGCGGCATCGGAAGGCTTCGGCCGCGTTCGTCCGCGTGTTGAGAACGGCGAGCGTCTCCACACTCGTGTCGAACCGCCTCTGGACGATGAAGGGCTGCTGCCGAGCCTGACGCTCGGAGAGCCACACGCGCCAGGTGTCCTCGCTCTGCGCGGCGCCCACGAGGACGCCCAGCGAGCGCGCCGAGAGGTTGTTCGCGCCGGTGATCTTGAGAACCAGCAGGTCGCGCGCCTCCTTGGGGAGGTCACGGAGGCTCTGCAGGTTCTCGATGGAGAATCCGGCGACGGTGAACGGGAAGCAGTCCTGTCCGTGGACGACGAGGTGCGACTCTGGGAGGAGCTCCATGAGCGTGGCGAAGTCCTCATCAGTCAGGTGCCGTCGGAAGGCATCTTCGAACTGGTGGAAGAGGGCGAACCAGCTCTTGTTGCCGAAGTGGGCGAACTCCGGGACCATCCGGACCTTGCCCTCCTGGGCGGCGCGGACGAGATCGGCGAGCAGACCCTGCGTCTCGAAGACGGGGAACTGCCGCCAGATCGTGCCCACGCGCTCTCCGTCGAGCTTGACGCCGCCGTTGGTGATCTTGATGTCCTCGAGACGGTCGGTCGTCACCATGCGCGTGTCGAAGCCGCGCCGTCGCAGCTCCTCCACGAGCCAGCGGGTGGAGGTGATGTAGGGCGCGCTCCAGTCCGAGGAGACGACGAAGACGAGGGCGCCGTCCTGGTGGAGCCAGGAGAGGCAGGCATTCCACTCGTTCCGGTGGAGGCCGTACGCCTGGTCCACGTGGTAGAGGTCGGTGAAGCCGCCGGGCATCTCGTCGTTCTCGGAGGCGACGAGCCGCGCTCCGCAGACGTGCATGTCGGGGCGACGCACGCTCCATGAGGTGACGGGGCCGTTCGCGCTCTGTGGCTTGAGGTAGCACGTCTCGAGCCACGGGTCGGGGAGGTGGACACCCGCCATGAGGAGCGGGTGAACCTCGGGGTGCTCGGCCAGCACCGCGCAGGAGGCGCGCTCGAAGGCGGCGATGGCCCGCAGGCGGCGCTCCATGGCGTCCTGCGGGTAGGTCGCGGCTTCGCCCGGCACACGGATCCATGAGATCCGGCTACCGTGTGGGAGCATATTCACGAAGTCGCCGTGCGCGCCCTCGAGCAGGTTGGGTCCCATCTGCAGGCGCTCGAGGATCTCGCGGGTTGGTTCGGGGAGCTTGATGTGCTGGGGCGGACGCTCGCCCTTGCGGCGGTTGCCCCAGGGGAAGTGCCCGTCGTTGATGCGCACCTCGAAGCCGTTGGGCCCGAGCATGTCGGCCATGACCTGCTGGGCGCAGTTGCGCGTGTGCTCGCCGATCGCACGGCCCACGACCACGCCCCACTGCGTCCCGCGAGCCCACGGCGGGATCGTGGTCCCGTCGCGGCCGGTGGCGGCGTAGGTGAAGCGCTTGCTCGTCTGACCGTCAAAGATAACGACGGCCTCGGCGGGGGTACAGCCGTTTTCGAACACGGCCGCGATCTCGGCCTCGCTCTTGAAGACGCGGAACTCGACGTCGCCTCGCGAGGGCTCCCAGGTGATCTGATCATGCCAGTCCTTGAGCGCGTTCACGACGGCGGCGGCATGGGGCTGGTCTTGCAGAGCGAAGAACAGCTTGGGGGGCTTGAAGGCGGTGCCTTCGACGTTGGTTACAAGCACGGATCTCTCTCCTCGTTTCTTGAAGGGTACGAGCTCTCGACAAAGAGGTTTCCTTGATCGAGCCGGTTATGTCCCGGATGCTCTCGTCTTTGTGGGACGAGAGCGTTCGAGATACAACCAAAACGTCTCCGGAATTGCCGGAGACGCGGATGAGTTACTCAATGCCATCTTTTACGATGTGCAGTACTTCAGCCCGTCTCCGTCGCTCTTCGTGAGGCTACGAAAGAATCCGACAACGCCAATCATCCATGTGTGGAGCATGGAGGACAGACAAATACGGGATGGATACAGACTTTGCATACGTGTCTAAAAGAATGGCGGAGAACTTAAAAAATGTCAAATGTGGATAAATCTGTGGATGGGTGGTGGAGAAGTGATGGGGGATTTGCTCTTGATGAGACTCTCTTTTTCCCCTAAAGTGATATACTTTAACTACTTCAGGACAATACACAGCTCTATGACACTTTCTTAAATGTCTCGCATTTCCTCATTCCGTGGAATGAGAGTAGAGGCAACGGGCTCGCACTTTGTTACCTGCGGTTTCTCGGGCTCCGGCTCAAGAGGTTCGTAAGGGGCACAGTATCCTCTGTGGATCAGAGTCTGTGTATTGCTCCTGAAGGAGAAGACGGCTTCACTCGCCGACAAGCGGAGTGAAGTCGTTTTGTTTTGGGTCGAGATCTCTGTGGAAAATCTGTGGATTGTTTTTTTTGGAAAGGTTGACAGGTTTTTTCAAGGCGTTAAAGTAAGGGGTGCTTGGATGCCCCAGTCGGGATCGCGATACAGATCGGTTTCCCGCATCCGATCAACGACCACGACTTTCAATATTTGAAGGTTCCGGCTGGGTCACAAGCACCAAGAACACCGATTGATCGGTGTTTTCTGGTTTTTGTCTTGCCAAGTTCGTTATGCGGGTTTAGCATGAAGAGATATTATGTCGTCTCTTTTTTTTCAATTTCGGCTTGAACCGAACATGCGCGAACAGGAATATGAAAACGTCTTGCGGTTTTCAGGTCGCAAGGAAGAAGAGCTGACGGCTCTGTTTGGTCCGAAGATCAAAATCGAATTTAAACTTCTCGACGGTGCGGATGCGATCGTGCTTGGGGCTACGGGAGAAGGAAGCATTACGGCAGAGCCTCTCAATGTGTTGGAACCGTGGATGGCTTTTCTGCGAGAAGCTCGCAAGCGCGGGATCCCCATCGTCGGATTCAATTATGGGGCGCATCTCATGACGCTTGCATTCGGAGGCTCGGTGACTCGGGATGAACAGCGTAAAGAAATCGGATCGCGCACGGTTCGAAAAACACAAGATGCCTCTCCCGATCCTCTTCTTAAAAGTCTTCCAAATTCTTTTGTCGTGCAAGTCGGGCATATTGACCGCGTCGCGGAACTTCCGCCAGGCGCTCGGCTTCTATTGACGTCCGACGATTGGGAGAACGAATGCTGGAGCCTGCCGGGGGAGGGGATCTACGCGTTCGAACCTCAACTTGATTTGGATCAGGATTCTTTGATTGAGCGTCTCATTGATTATCAGGAAACGTACGCGGCGGATCCTGGAGAACTTGAACATGTCATCCTTTCTCTTCAGCCGTCGCCCGAGTCTCCAAAGATCCTCCGTTCCTTTTTCGACAACGTCGTCTGTGGTCATCCTTCCCCTTCGCAATGAGGCGTTTTTGAAGTATCCTTGACGTAATCTATGGAGCAGTTTCGTATTGAAGGCGGGCAGCCGGTCAAAGGAACGGTGACGCTCTCTGGGGCCAAAAACGCCGCCTCGAAAATGATGATCGCTTCTCTTCTCACGCAAGAGCGAGTTGTGATTCACAACGTGCCGCGCCAGCGCGAGACGGCGATTACGGAAGAAATTTTGCGGGCGATTGGATCCAAAACGTCATGGAACGATCATGCGCTCACCGCGCAATTTTCGACCCCGGATTCCTCTGAAGTCAAAGGGTTGTCGGGAAAAAACCGCATCAGCGTTTTGGCGATCGCTCCGTTGCTCCATCGTCTTGGAGAAGCGTTTGTTCCGGTTGTGGAAGGAGATCGCATCGGTCCCCGGCCGGTGAACTGGCATGTGATGGCGCTTGAAAAAATGGGAGCGCAGATCGAAAGCCGACCGGACGGATGGAGAGCGACGGCGCCGCATGGACTGCGTGGCGGACTCGTTGTATTTCCTTATCCTTCCGTGGGAGCCACGGAGACGGCGATTCTTGCGGCGGTTCTCGCAAACGGACGCACCATGATCCGCAATGCCGCGATCGAGCCGGAAATTGTTGAACTCGTGAAGATGCTCCAGAACATGGGAGCGATCATCGAAATGGGAGCCGGCCGCGATATTGAGGTGGTCGGCGTAGAGAAAATGTATGGGTGCGAAGTTACTGTCCTGCCGGATGCGCTTGAAGCGGCAAGTTATGCGTGCATTGCCCTTGGCACCAAGGGAGAAGTTTTTGTGAAAGGCGCCGTGCATGAACACATGATGACGTTTTTGAATGCGGTGCGGCGCATCGGCGGAGCGTACGAGGTGCAAAAGGATGGTATACGGTTCTGGTCGTCTGGCGACTTTAAAGGCATCAAACTTGAGACGGATACGCATCCTGGTTTCCGCACGGACTGGCAACAGCCGTTTGTCGTGGTCCTCACGCAGGCGAAGGGCACGTCGGTGGTGCATGAAACTGTGTACGAATCACGTTTCGGCTATGTGGAGACCTTGAATGCGATGGGCGCCAACATTACGCTTTTCTCGAATTGTTTGGGCGAACTCCCTTGCCGTTTTAACGGGGAGAATTACAAACACTCGGCCGTCATCAACGGAGCCACGCCGCTTCATGCTATGGACATCGCCGTTCCCGATATTCGCGCGGGTCTGGCATTTGTCTTGGCGGCGCTCGTGGCGGAAGGCGCCTCGACGCTCTCGGGCATTGAACATTTGGATCGCGGTTACGAGTCGCTTGAAGAAAAATTAAAAGGCGTCGGCGTTCACATCGAACGTCTCTCCACATGATTTTCTCTCTCCTGTCATCACAGCCGGCCGTGGCGTTCGTGTGGATCCTTGCCATCGTTCTTTCGTTGACCGTGCATGAGTTTTCCCACGCTCTTGCGGGCAAGTGGCGCGGAGACACAACCGCAGAACGCGAAGGCCGACTGACGCTCAACCCGCTCGCCCATGTGGATTGGATGGGGTTTGCCGCCGTTCTTCTTCTTGGATTCGGGTGGGCGAAGCCAGTGCCCTACAATCCGTACAATCTCAAAAATCCAAAGTGGGACAGCGTTTTAATCGGTCTTGCCGGTCCCGCTTCAAATCTCGTCTTCGCCGTTGCAAGTGCCCTCGTACTTCAAGTCGTCACCGTGCAGGGAACGCCGCCCAGTCTTCTTTCGGTTTTCCTTCTCTTCATGATCTTGTTGAACCTCTTTCTTCTCATCTTCAACATTATTCCCGTTCATCCGCTTGATGGTTCCAAACTATTCTTTGCGCTTTTCGATGCGCCCAAGTATGCGGCTCTGCGCGAAACGGTCGCCCGTCGAGGTCCGCAAGTTCTCCTTGTCCTCGTTCTCATCTCCATTCTGACCCCCATCAACGTCTTTTTCTTCATTTCCACTCCTGCTTTCGCCGCCTGCGACGCTCTCATCGGCGGTAGCTGTATGGGGATGTTGAGCTCCATTTTGTCGCTTTAAAGTAGAATACTGGTATAAGAGGTCTCCACGGATCCTTGACAAAAGTGCGTTTTTCTACTATATTGGTCTGTTATTTGACCTCAGAAATCCGTCTGAAATCGGCGTTTTTAAGCCAAAATGTTTGGCTTCAAAGCGTCGCTTTCAACCAAAGGCAAAACCGAAAGTGGGAATGGTTCCCAAAATCGGCCAGCCGGCGACACCCAGAAAATGGAGTCTTGTCATGACGACCAGCGTTGTCTCCGACGAGCAGCTCGGTATCTTCCACCGCCGCACGATGGACCTCTCCCGCCGCCTCCGCGAGGGCACGCTCCCGATCGAGCAGGTGCTCGCCGGCATGCAGGACTTGATCGAGGGCAACTTCGACAAGCTCCCGCAGAGCATGCGCTGCCTGATCGACTGCGACGCGCAGCCCTACGTCCCGAACGGATGGAAGGTGGAGGAGCACCGCAAGGGCGGGCAGATCGAGTTCGATCCGGCCAAGGTCGAGCTCTACCTCTCCAATGGCCAGCTGGGCGACAAGACCATCGAAGGCAACAAGCTCCGCAAGGAGCTCGAGTCCAAGCCGGTCATGAATGCCTGCGTCCTCGACCACCTCCTCGCCAACACCAACCTCATCCCGGAGAGCTGGAAGCAGGACGAGCAGGGCCGCACCCGGTACATCTACTTCTGGGGGACCATCTACCGCGTTGGCGTCGGCAGCCTGTTCGTCCGCTGCCTGTACTGGGACGACGGCGAGTGGTACTGGCGCTACAGCTGGCTCGGCCTCCAGTGGGACGATCGGAGCCCGGCCGCGGTCTCCGCGAGTTAGCGCTTAGGGCCTTGGAACCTTGGGCCGAACCTTGGCCCTTTGATCCTTTGCCCTTAACCCTTCGGCTCCGCGTACCTCGGGGGCCTTGCACGAACTTCCGTGCGAGGCCCCCTCTTCTTTTTCAACAAATTTTCGAGTAGAATTATAGCAAGCGAAGCGAATACGCGGGCGGTTACGGCTTCCCGCTGCCGCGCCTGACCGGCTTGCGCACGGAGCGGTTCGGATCAAGGTCCGATCCGGAGAGGTGCATGCCAGTCCATACCATGAAGAAACTCGGCGTGAGGCGCTAGGCGATTTGAGATCGCGAATTCGATACAGCTTCGAGAGCAATCCGCTGTCCGCTTGCCGGCGGGCCGGCCGCGGAGGTCGAGAAGCAGTGTTCTGGGAGGCGCTATCACGCGAGACCGCGATGACGACGGCAACCTGTACGTCCGCTACCTGTACTGGAACGACGGCAAGTGGAACTGGAACTACAACTGGCTCGACAACCAGTGGGACGATCAGAACCCGGCCGCGGTCTCCGCAAGTCTCTTCATTGCTCCCTCGCGTTTTTTCCGAGGGAGCTTTGTTTTACAAGCTGTCCATGCCAGCCGCCGAGCATTTTTCCGATCTCCTCCAGCCGCTCGGATATCGCGATGTATCTCTTGGCGTCTATCGATTTCGCTTCCCACAGCACGAGNNGTAAAACCAGCCACGCTGGTTGCCTCGATCAATTCAACAAGCAGGTCGTCGATGCGCGCGCCGAGGGTGTAGCGATGCGACTTCGGCACTTGCTGATAGAATCCAAACCAGAGAAGATAAGCCGATTTTAGCTTCTGCAAAAGCGGCAAGAGCGTCGGTGGGGGGGGGGTAACTATTTGAGAATCCTTATGGGAAACATTCTGTTCGATCATAGCTATGAAGAGTTAATTTCAATGGATAATCTTCTCGCGGCTTGGTCTGAATTCATCCTAGGGAAGCGCGGCAGAGCCGACGCGCAGGAATTCGAACGGCAACTAATGGCGAATCTCACGAATCTTCATGATCGGCTGGCCGCGGGCATTTACGAGCACTCCGCATACGAGGCGTTCATTATTTCCGATCCGAAAACACGCAGCATCCATAAAGCGTCCGTGGGCGATCGCGTGCTCCACCGCGCCGTCTACCGCCTGTTTTATCCGTTTTTCGACCGCACATTCATTTCGGATTCGTTCTCGTGCCGCATCGGCAAAGGGATGCACCGCGCCATCGCGCGCTTTGACGAGCTTGCGCGGAAAGAATCATCGAGCCACCGAAAAACGGTCTGGGTGCTGAAGTGCGATGTCCGGAAGTTTTTCGCATCCATCGATCAGGATATCCTGATCGAGATAATCGACGGGTACGTTCCAGACAAGCGGATTGCGGACTTGTTCCGCAGAATCATCAGGAGCTTTTCCACTGACGGCCGAACCGGCGTCGGCTTGCCGCTCGGTAATCTTACTTCGCAGCTATTCGCGAACGTGTACCTGAACCGCTTCGATCAATTCGTGAAACATCGGCTAAAGGCGGAACGGTACATCAGATATGCGGATGATTTCGCCGTGCTGTCTCGAGATAGGCAACGACTGGAGCGGTTGCTGCCAGAGATGCGGGAATTTTTAGTAGCCAAGCTTCACCTTGAGCTCCATCCGGATAAAATCGAATTGAAGACATTCGCGTCCGGCGTCGACTTTCTCGGCTGGGTGCATTTTCCTGACCATCGGGTGCTACGAAGTTCCACTCGCAAAAGGATGATCAATGCATTGGAAGGACAACCGCGCAAGGAAACCATTGCTTCGTATTTCGGTCTTCTCCAACACGGTAATACTCACGGGCTGCGTACTAACTTGCGGCGCGAATTGAATATCGGGCAGAGCGAAGAAGATTATTCGTAATTGATCTTCAACCGCTTGCGGAGCAGGGAACGTACGTACTCACTCCTTGACATTCCGAGCTTTTTGATGTCCTTTTCCATGAGCCGGATGAGTTCCGGCGGCAAGGTGATGGTGACGGTTTTATAGTTCCTTGATCGTTTCATATATGGCGAGCCTAACAAGTCGGTGGGCCATCGTCAAATGTCGTTAAATATCGCTAATGTTTATCCCCTTATCGCTCCTTGACAACATTTAACGACATTATATAGTGTCAGCTAAGTCATTAACAATACGCACCGAACGATCACTCGTGCCCGCAAGGGCGTCCTCAAAGGGGGATTTTCGAGACGAGCGGTTTCGTAGAACTATTGACGCTCGAATGCGGGTTTGTTACACTCCCCGCGCTTTTCTTTCATTATGCCAACAACCCAACAGCTTATCCGAAAGGGTCGTAAGAGCAAGATCTCGAAGACCAAAGCTCCGGCGATGCAGTACACGTTTGATTCCCTGCATCGCAAATATACGATGCTTCCAAAAGGAAGCTCGTTTAAGCGTGGCGTCTGCGTCAAGGTGACGACGGCAACTCCAAAGAAACCGAACTCCGCCATTCGTAAAATTGCGCGCGTTCGTCTTTCCAATGGAACGGAGGTGACGGCTTATATTCCAGGGGAAGGGCACAACCTTCAGGAACACTCGATCGTGCTTCTGCGTGGCGGGCGCGTGAAGGATCTTCCCGGCTGCCGATACCACATCGTTCGCGGTGTTTATGACACGCAGGGAGTGGACGGCCGCAATCGTGGGCGTTCCAAATACGGATCTAAGAAGCCTAAGAAGAAATAAGCAGGCCATCAGCGTTGTATGCGCGGAAAACAAACCCCAAAACGAGACATTGATGCGGACCCAAAGTATCAAAGCGTGTCGTTGGCAAAATTTATCAATTACGTCATGAGTGACGGGAAAAAGTCCACGGCCCAAGACGTCGTCTACGACGCTTTTGATCGCATTGAGAAAAAAACGCAAAAGAATCCTTTGGAAATTTTTGATACGGCGATGAAGCAGGTGTCGCCCAGCATGGAAGTGCGTTCGCGCCGCGTCGGTGGATCCAATTATCAAGTGCCGACTCCCGTGCGTGGCGAGCGACGTTTCGCTTTGGCGGCTCGGTGGCTTCTCACCGCTGCCCGCGCGAAGAAAGGCGCGCCCATGGCGGATCGTCTTGCGGGAGAACTCATCGCCGCCGCCAACAATGAGGGCGATGCCATTAAGAAAAAGGACGATGTCTTGCGCATGGCGGAATCAAACCGCGCGTTCGCTCATTTTGCCCGCAGGTAAAACTCCTTAGACTTTTTTTGACCTCTTCAGCCTTCCTATGCCCCGCGAATACTCCCTCCAGCAAACCCGCAACATCGGCATCATCGCCCATATTGACGCAGGAAAGACGACGACGACCGAGCGGGTGCTTTTTTATACGGGGAAGAAGCACAAGATCGGAGAGGTTCATGAAGGCGAGGCGGAAATGGACTGGATGGAACAGGANNGAGCGCGGCATCACCATCACCTCGGCGGCCACCACATGTTTTTGGAAGGATCATCGCTTCAACATCATTGATACGCCCGGGCATGTCGATTTTACCGTGGAAGTGGAACGGTCGTTGCGCGTGCTTGACGGAGGCGTGACCGTTTTTGATGGGGTTGCCGGCGTTGAATCGCAATCGGAAACCGTCTGGCGGCAAGCGGACAAGTATCAGGTGCCGCGCATTTGCTTTATCAATAAGCTGGATCGCACGGGTGCCGATTTCTTCAAGGATTTGGATTCCATTCATCACCGTCTGACGAAGAAGGCTCATCCCATTCAGTTGCCGGTCGGTTCGGAGGAGAATTTTATGGGAGTCGTTGATCTGATTGAGATGAAGGCTTTTCTCTTCAAGGATGAGCTTGGAAAGGAGATTGAGGAGACGGAAGTTCCTTCGGACATGAAAGACCTGGCGAAAACGTATCGCGAGGCGCTCATCGAAGCCGTGGCGGAGAATGACGAGACGCTCATGAACAAGTACGTCGGGGGAGGGGAATTGAGCATTGAGGAAATTCGCGCCGGATTGCGCAAGTCGGTGATTGCTCTTCAGATTTTCCCCGTGTTGTGCGGTTCGGCTCTCAAGAACAAGGGCGTTCAGAGGTTGTTAGATGCGGTGGTCTATTATCTCCCGTCGCCTCTTGACGTACCTCCTGTTGTGGGATTTGATCCGGAGGAACCCGAGAAGGAAGAAATCCGCGAGGCTTCCGACGAGGTTCCGTTCTCGGCTCTGGCTTTCAAAGTGGCGGCGGATCCTTTTGTCGGAAAGCTGGTGTTCTTCCGCGTGTATTCCGGAATGCTGAAAGCAGGGTCGTATGTGCTGAATGTTTCCACGGGTGAAAAGGAACGGATTGGCCGCATCGTTCGTCTGCATGCCAACACGCGCGAGGAAGTCCAAGACGTGTATTCCGGAGAAATTGCCGCCGCCGTCGGCCTCAAGGGGACGGTGACGGGGAATACGCTGTCCGATCCGGATCATCCTATCCTTCTTGAGTCCATTACCTTTCCGGAGCCGGTCATTTCGGTGGCGATCGAGCCCAAAACGAAGGCCGACCAGGAAAAAATGGGCGTGGCGCTTTCAAAACTGGCCGAGGAGGACCCCACGTTCCATGTCGAGTCGGATGAAGAATCCGGACAAACGATTATCAAAGGGATGGGTGAACTTCATCTCGAGATCATCGTGGACCGCATGAAGCGCGAATACAAAGTCGAAGCCGATGTCGGCCGGCCGCAGGTGGCGTATCGCGAGACGATTCGCAAGGAAGCCGAGGGGGAGGGGAAATTCATTCGCCAGACGGGAGGCCGCGGACAGTATGGTCATGCGAAGGTTCGTATCGAACCCAACACGGAAGGCGCCGGCTTTGAGTTTTTGGACGAGATCAAGGGAGGCGTGATTCCCCGCGAATACATTAATCCGATTGAGAAAGGCATTAAAGAAGCGGCCGGTCGCGGAATCGTGGCTGGTTATCCATTGCTCGACTTTAAAATTCACCTTTTTGACGGTTCCTACCACGAAGTTGATTCATCGGAAGCCGCCTTTAAAATTGCCGGTTCCATGGCCTTTCAAGATGCGGCGAAGAAGGCGAGTCCCGTGCTTCTTGAACCGATGATGAAAGTTGAGGTAATTACTCCAGAGGAGTTTATGGGAACCGTCGTTGGCGACTTGAATGCGAAACGCGGCCAGATTCAGGAGATGACTGATCGCATGGAGATGAAAGTCATTCGAGCGTTCGTGCCGCTCTCGGAAATGTTCGGGTACGCAACGACCGTGCGTTCACTCACTCAAGGCCGCGCATCTTACACCATGGAGTTTGATCACTACGAGGAGATTCCTCCGAACATCGCCCAGACGGTGGTCGAAGCTCGGCAGGGAAAGAAAGCAAAAGCCTAGTATGAATGAGGCGCAGTTTCAACGTTTGATTCAACTCTCTCGCAAGACGGAATCCCCGCTCGTCATTTTGGACGCGGATGGCGAGAGTTCGGTTCTTCTCTCTCTCAATCGGTACGAGGATCTCGTGAACCGTATGAAGCCGGCGTTCAAATCGGCTCCTGTCCCAGCCGTGTCTCCCGCAAAGGAATTGCCGCTGACGCCAGCTAAACCTCTTCCAAACGTGGCGAACGTTCTTGACGAACCCGGGGAAGTTGAGACGCAGTTCTATTTGGAACCCGTAGAATAGGGCTGACGCTTGCGGTGTTTTCGAAGGATTGCTATACTGTCGCCACGTTTCAAGAATCATCATTAATTTTTACAAGCCGACTTTCTTTTAGTCGCTTAACTAAGCCAAGATTATGGCAGAAGCTTTTAACCGATCCAAGCCGCATGTCAATGTGGGAACCATTGGGCACGTTGATCACGGCAAGACGACTCTCACGGCCGCCATCTTAGCCGTCTCGGCAAAACATGGTCGCGCCGCCCAAACCAAGGGCGTGGATGATCTCGACAAGGCTCCGGAATCCAAAGCTCGCGGCATTACGATCGCAACCGCTCATACCGAATATGAGACGGAGCCTCGTCATTATGCCCATGTGGATTGTCCAGGACACGCGGACTACGTCAAAAACATGATTACGGGAGCCGCTCAGATGGACGGCGCCATTTTGGTGGTGAACGCCGCGGACGGTCCCATGCCCCAGACTCGAGAACACATTCTTTTGGCGCGCCAAGTTGGCGTTCCGTCCATCGTGGTCTTTTTGAACAAGATTGACCAGGTGGATGATCCGGAACTGATTGATCTCGTCGAAGAAGAAATTCGTGATCTTTTGAAGAAGTATGAGTATCCGGGCGATGAGACTCCCATCATTCGCGGTTCGGCGCTGAAGGCGTTGGAAAATCCAGGCGACGAGGCTGCCGCCAAACCCATTCTTGACCTGTTGAACGTTCTTGATACCTATATTCCCAATCCGGTTCGCGATACGGACAAGCCGTTCCTGATGCCGATCGAGGATGTCTTTTCCATCGAAGGCCGCGGCACGGTCGTGACGGGCCGCATTGAACGCGGAGTCGTCAAGATCAACGAGGAAGTTGAAATTGTCGGCCTTCAGGAGAAACCCATGAAAACGGTGGTGACGGGTATCGAAATGTTCAACAAGATGTTGAGTCAAGGACAAGCTGGAGACAATGCCGGCGTTCTTCTTCGCGGAACGAAAAAGGATGAAGTGGAGCGCGGAATGGTGCTGGCCAAGCCGGGATCCGTCACGCCTCACACGGAGTTTGAAGCGGAAATCTACGCGTTGACAAAGGAGGAGGGAGGACGCCATAAGCCGTTCTTCTCCGGATACAAACCCCAATTCTACATGCGCACGACGGATGTGACGGGAGATGTGACGCTTCCTGCTGGCACGGAAATGGTGATGCCGGGCGACACGGTAAATGCGGCCGTGAAGCTCATTACTCCCGTAGCTCTTGAAGAAAAGCAGCGTTTCGCCATTCGCGAAGGCGGGCGAACGGTCGGCGCCGGAGTCATTACAAAGATTGTTAAATAACTCATTCGTCTGCGGGCCGGGGCATGGAGCCAAACTTCATACCCTTCGCCCGCAGATGACGGGAACACTCTGTGGTAAAAGACGTTGATCAACCAACTTCCGAGGCCGTCAAACAGCGTATTCGGATCAAGATCCGGGCTTATGATCATAAGATCATTGACCAGGCGACGAGTACGATCATTAAGACTGCCGAACGGACGAATGCGCAAGTCGTCGGACCTATCCCGCTCCCGACAGAGTTACGGAAGTACACGACGAACCGCTCGACGTTTGTTCACAAGAAAAGCCGTGAACAATTCGAGATTCGCATTCATAAGCGTTTGATCGACATTCTCAATCCTACAGATCGCACGATTGATTCTCTCATGAATCTCAATTTACCCGCCGGGGTTGATGTGGAGATTAAGATGTAGAGTTGCAGACGCCTTAAGGGAACCATGAAGAAAGTTCGCTTGACCAGTGAAAGTATCCGGCGGCGATAACCTTCATGAGCTTCTTCTCGGGCAAAGAAAGGATCCATTCACTATTCTTTTAACCTCACAATCCCTGAAAACAACGTCCGTTGTCTTGGAAGGGCTGGAAGCCTGCCTTGAACAGAGCCATCTGTTAAGAGCAGACTTCTGGCTTTTCTCTTACAGAGAAGTATGAAATTCCTTATCGGAAAAAAATTGGACATGTCTCAATTGTTTAAGGAAGACGGAACCGTTGTTCCGGTGACTTATGTTCAAGCCGGTCCGTGTGTGGTGACGGACGTCCGCACCAAGGAAAAAGACGGTTACTGTGCGGTGCAGGTCGGATTTGGAGTAACTCGTCAGGTGGCGAAGCCGCAAGCGGTTCGCGCGGAAAAGCACGGTCCTGTAGCGGTAACTCGCGAGTACCGCACAAGAGACGACGAACAGGTGAATGCAGGAGACGTGTTGACGGTTGAACAATTTGCCGAAGGAGATGTCGTGGATGTGGTAGGGACTTCCAAGGGGCGCGGGTTTGCCGGCGTGGTCAAGCGTCATGGATTTGCGGGCCAGAAGGCTACGCACGGAACCAAGGATCAGATCCGAAAATCCGGTTCTATCGGAGCCGGCGGTGTTCAGCGCGTGTTCAAGGGTCTTCGCATGGCCGGGCGTATGGGTGGCAGTCGCGTGACGGTGAAGAATCTGCAAGTCGTTTTGGTTGATACAAAGACCAATCGTTTGGCCATTCGCGGCGCTGTTCCAGGGGCTAGGAACAGCCTTGTGCTGATCCATGGCCGCGATGAGAAATCGAACTGGTCCGTATAGATATGACAACGGCACCTCTCTACAATCAGATGGGAGAAACGATCGGGACGGTGGGACTGAACTCGGCCTTGTTTGAAGTCCCTTTGAACACGGCTCTTCTTCACGAAGCGGTCGTAGCTCAAGAGGCCAATGCGCGCGTGGTTGTGGCTCATACCAAAGATCGCGGAGAGGTTCGTGGGGGCGGCAAAAAGCCATGGAAGCAGAAAGGAACCGGGCGTGCTCGCCATGGTTCGACGCGTTCTCCGATTTGGAAGGGTGGAGGCGTGACGTTTGGTCCGACCGCTTTTCGGAACTTTGCCAGAAAATTGAATAAGAAGGCTCGCCGCGCCGCGCTCTTGTCGGCTCTCTCCGATGCCCACCGGCATGAGCGATTTCTTGTGGTTAATTCCCTCGTCCTTCCGGAGGTAAAGACGAAGATTCTTTCAACGCTCATGTCAAAGTTGCCGTATGCGAACGAGCGTGCTCTTGTCGTGGTGGAAGAAGAAAATCTGGGCATCGGAGTCGCCGCAAACAACATGGAGTTTATCCAGGTGATTCCGGTTCATTGCCTCAATGCGAAAGAAGTGTTAAAAGCACAGCGGATTGTCGCATCTCAAGAAGCACTGAAACGGATGGAAACCTTGTTTGGAGCTCAACCGCATCTATGACACTGTTTGGCCGACGAAAGGATCAGATTAAAGATACACCTGTCTCATCGGAAGATAAGGGAAATGGTTTGAAATCTGTTCGAGCTCTTTCGCATGGGCGGCTCATTCTTCGGCCGCTCGTGACGGAAAAGTCCGCCTATTTAACTTCGCTTGGGAAATACGTGTTTGAAGTTGCTCCTCATGCCAATCGGATTGCCGTACAGCAGGCGATTGCTAAGCGATACGGCGTGCGTCCCCTATCGGTTCATCTGCAAAATGTTCGCGGAGAAGCTGTACGGTTTGGCCGTCATCTTGGGAAGCAGAAGTCATGGAAAAAGGCCATCGTAACTTTGCCTAAAGGACAGAAAATTGATGTGCACGAAGGAGTCTAATTATGCCAGTCAAACGCTACAAACCAACCAGTGCGGGTCGAAGGCGTTCTTCCGTTGATACGTTTTCAGATCTGACAAAGACGAAGCCGGAAAAGTCTCTTCTTGTTGCCAAAAAACAGCGAGCCGGTCGCTCTTCTCAAGGGAAAATCACTGTTCGTCATCGTGGTGGTGGATCGCGCCGCCACGTGCGAGTTCTCGATTCAAGACGAGATAAATTTGATGTTCCGGCAACGGTCTTGGCTCTGGAATATGATCCAAATCGCGGAGCGCGTTTGATGCTTCTCATGTATGCGGATGGAGAAAAGCGCTACAGCCTTGCTCCTCATGGGATCAAGGTCGGCACAGTCATTTTGTCTTCTCGGAAGAAAGGAGAAATCGTCGAAGGCAGTCGGCTTCCGCTTGACGTGATTCCCATCGGCATGCCCGTTCATGATGTTGAATTGCAGCCCATGCAGGGCGGACGCCTCATACGTGCGGCTGGAGCATCGGCACAACTTATGGCGGTTGAAGGACCCTATGCGACGCTCAAGCTGCGGTCGGGGGAAATTCGGTTGCTGCCAAAAGAATGCATGGCGACGATCGGCCAGGTTTCCAATCCGGATTATCGCCTGATTCGCTGGGGGAAGGCCGGTCGCATGCGTCATCGAGGTATCCGACCGACCGTGCGAGGAAAAGCGATGAATCCGGTTGATCACCCGCATGGAGGCGGAGAGGGGCGTAACCCCATCGGTTTGAAGCGGCCAAAGACTCCGACGGGGAAGCCGGCTCTTGGCGTCAAGACTCGTCGCAAACACCCTTCAGATATTTTTATTCTGCGCCGCCGTAACGCACGTGCATAATATGGCAAGAAGTTTGAAAAAAGGCCCTTACGTGGATGAAAGACTTTTGAAGAAAGTTCGCGGACGGGGTCCGAATGATAAGACGGTGATCAAGACATGGTCGCGCGCCGCGACCATTACTCCCGAGATGGTTGGGTTTACCTTTGGCGTTCATAACGGCAAAGTGCATGTTGCCGTGCGCATTGTGGAGAATATGGTTGGACACAAGCTGGGGGAGTTTTCTCCAACGCGCAAATTTGTTCGACATGGAGGAAAGATGCAGAAGGCCGACAAAGAAACTCCATCGGCTTAATAGATTCGTATGAAAGTGTTTGCTCACGCACGACATCTCCGCATGTCTCCCCGCAAGGTTCGCCTCATCGCGGATTTGGTTCGCGGTCTTGACGTCTCATCCGCCCGTCGTCAACTGATGGTTTCAAAAAAAGCGGCATCCGATATCGTGTTGAAGCTTCTCAATTCCGCCGCGGCGAATGCAGAGCATAACTTTCAGCTCCCCACGGATCACCTGCGCATTGTCTCGATCACTGTGGACGGAGGTCCGGTTCTGTATCGTTATCGGCCTCGAGCGTTTGGCCGATCGGCTCCGATTCGCAAGCGAACAAGTCATGTCACGATTGCTTTAGAAGCTCCTGAATCACCATCAACTCGCACGACGTATGGGAAGTAAAGTTCATCCAAAAAGTTTCCGGCTCTCCACCATCCGTTCATGGGACTCGATTTGGTTTGCGAAAAAAGAAGAGTTTTCAAATAGATTGCGCGACGATGAGAGGATCCGAACCTTTTTGTTTGCGCGTCTCAAGGAAGCGAATGTTGACCGCATTTTGATCGAACGTTCTCTCCAGAATGTCAGCGTAACCATCTACTCGGCCAAACCAGGGTTTATCATTGGGCGCGCTGGCGTCGGCATCGAAGAACTGAAGAAAGCCATGATGAAGAAACTTTTTCCCGGCCGCAGAATCGTGATCAACTTGAATGTGAAGGAAATCTCTCAACCGTCTTTATCGGCAGCCATCATCGGACAGCAGATCGCAACGGACATCGAACGGCGCCTTCCGTTTCGACGCTCGATGAAGAGCGCTATTGACCGTGTCATGAAGGCCGGAGCGGAAGGAGTGAAGATTTCGCTTTCCGGACGATTAAACGGCGCGGAGATCGCTCGACGGGAAAAATTGGCTCAAGGGAAAGTTCCTTTGCACAATCTTCGCGCCGACATTGACTACGCGCGCGTTACGGCTCATACCATCTACGGATCCATTGGCGTGACGGTCTGGATTAATCGCGGAGAAATTTTTACAGAGAAAGTCGAAGAGACGGCCTCCTAATCTATGTTATTGCCCAAAAAGGTCAAACATCGAAAATGGCATCGAGGCCGCGCCAGCGGCAAGCGCTTGGCATCCCAGAAGACTTCGCTGGCTTTCGGATCCTACGGATTGAAAGCTCTCACGGAATCGTGGGTGACTTCTCGGCAGATTGAAGCGGCTCGACGCGCCATGACTCGCCACATTAAACGAGGCGGAAAGATCTGGATCCGCATTTTTCCGGATCATCCTATCACGAGCAAGGGGTCTGAAATGCCGATGGGAAAAGGAAAAGGAGCGGTGGATCATTACATGACACCGGTTCGTCCAGGGACGATTATGTTTGAAATCGATGGAGTTCCGGAATCGGTTGCGCGCGAGGCATTGAAGTTGGCGGGTCATAAGCTACCCCTTAAGGCAAAGGTGATTACCGCAGAACTTGTCATGTGATCCTATGGCCAAACACTATTTTTCAAACGCGACGAAAACTGAACTTATGAAGCATCTGCACGAGGCGCAGAACGAGCTGGAGAAGCTCCTCTTTCAAGTCCACACGAATCAGCTGAAAGATGTGCGGTCTATTCGTCATAAGCGCCGGGAGATTGCCCGATTACATACGGCTTTGACACAGACAACTAGCTAATATGAATCCACAGAAATCATCCATTCTCTCGATGCGCCGCCGGTTTACCGGCACGGCCGTTTCCGACGCCAGGAATAAGACGCTAGTTGTTCAAGTTGAACGAACCGTTCTGCACCCAAAGTACGGCAAACGGTATGTACGGAACTCTCGTTACCATGTTCATGACGAGAAGAATCAGTACAAAGCCGGCGATCCGGTCTCGTTTGAAGAGAGTCGGCCTTATTCTCGCACGAAACGCTGGCGCGTTCTCTACGGCGCCTAAAAAACTCGTATGGTTCAACACCGATCCATTCTTGCCGTCGCCGATAACACGGGAGCAAAAAAGCTTCAGGTGATTCGCGTTCTCGGAGGATACAAGAAGCATTACAGTCGTCTGGGAGACCTGATGACGTGCGTGGTGAAAGAAGCGGCTCCTCGAGGCGTTGTGAAAAAAAGCGATGTGGTGCACGCGGTTCTGGTGCGTTCGACGAAAGAAACGCGACGGTCCGACGGAAGCTATGTCCGTTTTGATCAAAATGCGGCCGTTATCATTGATAAGAAATCCAAAGACCCGAAGGGAACGCGTATTTTTGGACCGGTGGCTCGCGAACTGCGAAGCGCGGGCTTTACCAAAATTATTTCCTTAGCTCCGGAAGTTCTCTAATTGTATGAAATTCAAGACAGGCGATCCTATCCGGATTCTGACCGGCAAAGATAAAGGGAAGGAAGGAAAGATCATCCAGGTCTTTCCAAAACTCGACCGCGTGGTGGTAGAGGGGTTGAATCTCCGTAAGCGCCATTTGCGCGCGAGCGCCGGACGCACGGGTCAGATCGTCGAGTTTCCGGCGCCCATCCATGTGTCCAATGTGGCCATCGTTGGCGCTGGTGGCATCAAGACAGGTCGGGTCGGGTACAAGTTCATTGATGAGGAAGGAAAAAAGAAAAAAATCCGTGTGATTCGCCGGGCGGGAAAAACCGAGGATATCGATTAACGTATGACAACACTTCGCGAACAATTTTCGACCACGGGTATCAAAGAACTCCAAAAAGAGCTTGGCCTTTCAAATATCCACGAAGTTCCAACTCCCTTGAAAGTGACGGTGAATGTGGGAATGAGCAAGGGTCTCAAGGACGCTCGGTATATGGAAACCGTCGAAGAAACACTTCGCCGCATCACGGGCCAAAAGCCTGTCATGACGAAAGCCCGTCTTTCCATTGCCAACTTTAAGATTCGAGAAGGAATGGTAATTGGCATGAAGGTTACATTGCACGGGAAACGCATGTGGGATTTTCTTGATAAGGTGGTTCGTGTGTCGTTTCCTCGCGTGCGTGATTTCCGCGGGATCCCGGTCTCTACGGTTGATGAAAGCGGAAATTTGTCGGTTGGATTCCGCGAGCACATGGCGTTTCCGGAAATTCGATCGGATGAAATCGAACTGATTCACGGATTGCAGGTGACGATCACCACGTCGGCTCGCACTCGGGAAAAAGGTCTGGCGTTGTTCCGTTCTCTCGGCTTTCCCTTTCAGCGCTCATAACTATTCGTATGGCAACAGAAGCTCAAATCTCTAAATCAAAAAAGCGGCCGAAGTTCTCGACGCGCGTGGTTGCTCGTTGCTGGCGTTGCGGCCGTCATCGGGGATATATGCGGGATTTTAAGCTTTGCCGCATTTGTTTTCGCGAACTGGCCAACGAAGGCATGATTCCGGGCTTGAAAAAATCTAGCTGGTAATATGATCACAGATCCGATTTCAGACATGCTCACCCGCATTCGAAACGCGGCATCCGTTCGCAAGGCGACGGTGGCGATCCCGTATTCGAAGATGAAGTTTGCCATTGCCAAAATCTTGGAGCACGAAGGATACGTCAAAGGCGTCGAGGTGCATGCGGAAGGTGCAAAAAAAATCCTGACGATTACGCTCAAGTACGCGGGACGCCGTCCGGCTTTTGAACTCTTGAAGCGCGTGAGTACTCCCGGACGGAGAGTCTATAAAAAAACGTATGAGTTGCCGGCAATCCTTTCTGGGTTTGGCATGTCCATCATCTCCACGCCAAACGGCCTCATGACAAATAAGGAAGCGCACTCCCGCCGACTGGGCGGCGAAGTGATTTGTGAAATCCATTAATATGTCTCGAGTTGGAAAAGCCCTCATCCCTCTTCCTCAAGGCGTTGAAATCCGCCTCGATCTTCCCCGTGTGACGGTTAAAGGTCCGAAGGGAGAATTGTCAATGGTTCTTCACAAGGACATTCGCCTTACGGAGGAAGAAGAAGGAGGACGGCGCGTGCTCAAGGTATCTCTTGATGACCCAACGGATCTGACAGCTCATGCTCAATGGGGAACGACCCGAGCGCTCGTGGCGAATACGGTTGAAGGAGTGAGTCAAGGATTCTCCAAAATTTTGGAAGTTGTTGGTGTCGGATATAAGATCAATTTGCGGGGAAAGACACTGGTGATGAGCGCAGGATATTCCCATGAAGTTTCTTTTGAGTTGCCGGATGGCGTGTCAGCCGTGGTTGAAAACAACGTGGTAACCCTGTCTGGCCCGGATAAGCAATTGATCGGAGAGGCGGCAGCCCGTATTCGCAAGATTCGCAAGCCGGAGCCTTACAAGGGCAAGGGAATTAAGTATGCCGGCGAGGCCATCCGACGCAAAGCCGGAAAAACGGCAAAGACCGGTGAATAATCGCGTATGTCATCCATAATAAAAAACAAACAGCTTATTCGCGCGCGGCGCGCCAAGAGGACGCGTATGCGGATTCACGGAACGGCGCAACGCCCTCGGCTGTCCGTCCGTCGCTCGCTTCGGCATATTTTTGCTCAAGTGATTAACGACGATTTGGGCGTGACGCTTTGTGCGGCTTCCGATCGCACGTTGAAAGACAAAAAGGGGAAAACGGAGCGGGCGCAGATCGTGGGAAAGGACATGGCACAGCGGACGTTGGCATTGGGAGTGACGGAAGTGATTTTCGATCGCGGCTTTCATCGTTATCACGGACGCGTTCGCGCTTTAGCGGAGGCTGCTCGTGAAGCCGGCCTCAAATTTTAAGATCTATGGAAGCAAAAAAGACGACAACTTCATCCACATCAAAGCCACAACGCCGTTCCGGTTCCGGTCGTGGCCGACCCAAGGGAAATCGGGAGCGCGAACAGCGGGAGTTTGATCAAAAGATTTTGGATTTGGCTCGCGTGACTCGCGTGACGGCGGGAGGCAAGCGCATGCGTTTTCGCGCCACGGTGGTTGTGGGAGACCACAAGGGTCGCGTCGGCGTGGGAACGGCGAAAGGGCTCGATGTCGCCGCCGCGGTGGAAAAAGCCTATACCCAGGCCAAGCGCCGCGTGGTGACGGTTCCTCTCAAAAACGGAACAATCCCCCATGCGGTATCAGCCCGATATGGATCGGCGAGTGTTCTCTTGAAGCCGGCTCCGGTGGGAACGGGACTCAAATCGGGCGGTGCGGTTCGTATTGTGCTAGAATTGGCGGGCGTTCCAAACGTCGTGAGCAAAATTTTGAACTCCAAGAATAAAATCAATATCGCTCGCGCAACGATGGAAGGCATTGAAGCTTTGCGCCGCAGTCTTTAAGCATTATGGCAAAACAGCAACTGCACACGCTCCGACCGGCGAAAGGGGCGACCGCGGGGAAAAAACGCATCGGCCGAGGTTTGGGTTCCAAAGGCACCTACTCGGGGAGAGGCGTCAAGGGACAGAAAGCCCGCTCCGGTTCGAGCGGCCACAAGCTTCGTGGTTTGCGCCAGAGTATGCTCGCGACTCCAAAGGCGCGTGGGTTTAAGAGTAAGCGCCCATCGCTTCCCGTCGTGAATCTTTCCCACATCCAGGCGAACTATCTTGACGGCGAATCGGTAACGCCCAAAACGCTCGTGAAGAAAGGCTTGATTCCTCACGGCAGTATGGGAGTCAAGATTTTAGGAGGCGGTTCTCTGTCCAAAAAAGTTTCGGTGAAGTTCTGCCGATGTTCCAAACAGGCTCGCGAAAAGATTGAATCAGCCGGCGGGTCCGTGGAATAAACAGGTATGTCAACGCTCCTGAACATCTTTCGTTTGAAGAGTCTTCGCAATAACATCCTGTTTGTGCTGGGAGTTTTGGTGCTCTTTCGACTCGTGGCCCACCTACCGGTTCCGGGAGTTGACGCGTCGGATCTTTCAGGGGTCATTCAAGGAAGCCAGTTCTTCGGACTTCTCAACATTTTTTCCGGAGGAACNNTGGCGGACGGGTTTGTCGGTGTGAATATTCTTCTCATCATTCTTGCCATGACCGCCGGCACGGTTTTCATGATGTGGCTTGGGGAACTCATCTCGGAGCGCCACATTGGCAACGGCATTTCGATTCTCATTTTTGCAGGTATCATCGCCGGGCTCCCGTCATTTCTCCAGCAGACGTTTCTCGTCTTTGACCGAAGCGATCTCATCACGCTCATCATTTTTCTGGTGATGGTGCTCGCGACGGTGTATGCCATTGTGGTAACGAATGAAGCTCAGCGCAACATTCCGATCCAGCATGCGAGACAGATTCGCGGAGCGCGGATGTTAGGAGGCGCGAGCTCGCACCTCCCGCTTCGTCTCATCATGGCCGGCGTGATCCCGATCATCTTTGCGATCTCTATCATCCTTTTACCGACCACCGCCGGCCAGTTTCTGATCAACGCGCAGACGCCGTGGATAGAGCAAGCGGCGACATGGATGCTTCAAGTCTTTAACAACCAACTTGTCTACGGCGTTCTCTACTTCCTGCTCGTGTTCGGATTCACCTACTTTTATACGGCGGTGATTTTTAAGCCGGAAAATGTTTCTGAAAATTTGCAGAAGCAAGGCGCCTTTATTCCCGGCATTCGTCCCGGACATCCAACCGCCGAGTATCTCAACTGGGTCGTGAACCGCATTCTCTTTGCCGGCGCGCTTTTCCTTTCGCTCATCGCTGTGCTTCCTCTCGTTGTTCAACAGTTTACAGGGAGCGCCAATCTCGTCATCGGAGGTACCTCCATCCTCATCATCGTCGCGGTCGTGATTGATATGATCAAACAAATTGATGCCCAGCTGACCATGCATTCGTACGATATGTAGAAACGGAACGCTACGGAAGGCCGGCGACCGAGCCGAATGGTCGTCAGGGACGGAATTCAACGGAACGAGAGGCACGCTCTCGTTTTTGGTTTCCGTTGACCTCTGTTTCTTGACGTTGTGGAGCCTCCGTTGTTTTCCGTTCCCAACGTTTCCAGAAATCTCAATCTATTCTATACTGCCACTACTATGCACAAAATTCTTCTTATGGGTCCTCAAGGATCGGGGAAGGGGACGCAGGCACAATTACTTTCCGAAAAACTTGGCATCCCCACGTTTGCCATGGGGCAACTTCTTCGAGATGAAATCGCATCTGGTTCAGCATTGGGGAAAAAGGCTGCCGAGTTTATGAACCGCGGAGATCTTGTAACCGACGAAATGGCCATTCAAGTTTTGAAAAAGCGTCTTGGACGACCGGATACGGCTTACGGCTACATTCTCGATGGTTATCCTCGAAACGAAGGCCAGTACCGGGAGTTTTCTTTTGAGACGCCGACGCACGTTCTTGTGATTGACATTCCTCGGGAAGAATCGCTCAAGCGCATCTCCGGCCGTCTCACGTGTTCAACGTGCGGAGCGATTTATGCTGTGAAGGACGGTTCCAAGCTCGGTGACGAGTGCGCGTGCGGAGGCAAGCTGACACAGCGCGACGACGAAACGCCTGCCTCCGTCTCCCGCCGTCTTGCGATTTATGAGAACGAAACGAAGCCGATCATCGAAACATACGAACGCAAAGGTTTCGTCCGCCGCGTAGACGGCATGGGTTCCGTTGGTGAGATTCACAAGCGTATCGTTGACGCACTTTCCTAGATTTATGGCTATGACAAAAACCGATGAGGAGATTGATGTCATGCGCCGAGGGGGGAAAATTCTCTCGGACGCTCTGCGCGTGGCGGTCGAGATGGTAGCGCCCGGTGTCAAGCTCTCCGAATTGAACGAAGCGGCCGAGGATTATATGCGTGCGCAGGGAGCGACGCCGTCGTTTTTGGGATACAAGACAACAAAGCATGATCCACCGTTTCCTTCGGCGGTCTGTATTTCCGTCAATGACGAGATCGTCCACGGATGCGGCAACCGGCCCATTCCTCTTCGTAAAGGCGACGTTGTGGGGCTCGACATCGGCTGTTGGTACGAGGGGTTCTGCACGGATATGGCCGTTACCGTCGGCGTGGGCGAAGTGTCGGACGAAGCTCGCCGGCTGATGAACGTGACAAAGGAAGCCTGTCTACGTGCCGTCGCGGGCATCCGTGTCGGGGGCACGGTGGCTGACGTCGGCCGCATCGTCGAGGAGGTCGTCCATCCGCATGGCTACGGCATTATCCGATCGCTTGTTGGACACGGCGTCGGGCATGAGGTGCACGAGGACCCTCGCATTCCCAATTTCTACGAATCGAAAAACGAGCGCATCTTCTTTGTCGAAAACATGTGCGTGGCGATCGAACCCATGATTGCTCTCGGGAGCTATGAAGTGACAACTAAAAGTGACGGATGGAGCGTCGTTATGCTTGACGGTAGTCTTGGCGCCCACTTCGAAGTTACGCTTGCGATTCATGCCGGCGGTCCGGAGATTCTCACTCCATTGCCCGTTTGACGAGACGATACTTTTTGATCATGAATCCGACACCCAAAGCTGTTACGCCAATGCTGAAGACAAAGACCTCCGTCTGATACGAGGTGAAAAACGCGGCAAGTCCGCTNNAGATGCATCGCGCGAAAGAGTCCGACTTGTGTTCCAAATCCGGCAATGAGCGGCACGATCAAGAACCATCGGTCAAGCATGAACTCGACCGGGGCATCCCAATCCTGCATACCAAGGACTTGCAGGAAATAGAAGACCGTGGCGATCGCCATCGCTCCCGCAAAGCCCCATGCGAGGCTCGAAGCCCTGTCGGCTTTCACCATAGGTTGTCAAACACAAACTCCGTTCCAGTTTCAGGAGCAATAAGAAAGGATCCGCTGACGGTCTTCTCAAACATGATCTCGGCTTCTGCGTGATGACCTCCGGAAGCGTTAGATAGAAATGCGTGCGATCGAGACGGCTTTCCGTTCAGCGTCGCTTGGTCATAGATCGCGTCTTGCGTTAAATCCAGACGGTGGTTATCCAGCACAAGCCGAAGGATCGTTGTGTCATCGCTTTGCGTGATACTCGTGATGGTGATTTCGATGCCATTTTTTTCTTGAGCCATGCCTTGCGACGCGGGAGAGGCGGCTTCCGACCGGGACACGTTTCCCGCGAGGGCGGTCTCCGGCACTTTGCTTGGTTGCCAGAAGATTCGTGCCGAACCGATGGCAGAGAGAACGATCAGCAAGATGAAAGGGGTATTTTTCTTCATACCTCAACAGCAGTGGTCGAGTTTTTTAAGCAGAGACTTGTGTACATGCTCCTCTGCGGACTTCACGGCATCTTCATGCGTGGTTCCTTGCAGAAGGAAGGTTACGATCGTGAGAAGCACGAGCGACAGGACGCCGGAGAAGAGAGCGACGCCCAGATCTCCGCGTATCACAGACACCACTGTCAGGAATCCGCCGAGGACAACGATGAGCCGCGCTAACCAGGCGAGGTTCAGCCGACGCCGCTCATATGCGGCGGCGACTTTGGACATGATGCCCGTCACGCTCATGCCCATAAGAACGGCAAGCGGGATCGGATCGGTCATGATCCCCATCCAAAACAAGACAAGAAGGATCATCCAGGTGAGCGAGACAGCTACGCAGACGGCGCAGAGATTCCACGGGAGGATCTTTGTCACATGCGGTTTCACCAACGTTACGATAAGGAATATGACGGGAATGGAGATGAGTGGAAGGAGAATATCCATAGGATTAAGTGAAGAAGATGAGAATGACGGCTCCGAGAGCAATCATGAAAGCGCCGATGAGAAGTTTGATACGGGTCGTCTCCGCCTGTTCGAGATTTTGCAGCTTCTCCGTCGCCTTATGGTTGGAGGAAAGGAGAAGAAGGATGAAGAGCGGAGAGACGAAGATGAGGTTGTACCAGAGCATCCAGAAGGCGCCTTGCGTCGCCGTACTTTGCGCCGCGAGCATGCCGATGATGGCGACGTAGATGCCGCCCGAGCAGGGAAAGGTGCACAATCCGACGAGGAATCCTCCGATGAAGGATGCCGGCAAGGTCGCCTTGTACATCCATTTCTCAAGAGTGGCTTTGGTGTCGAGGGGAATACGGAGCCGGATCGGGAACGCGGGAAAGACGATTCCCAAAAGTTGGATGACTCCAAGTCCGATGACGAGGTACGCGCCGATTTTTGCCATAAGGTGCGGTGCGCCCGAGATGACGATGGCTTGGGCGATGCCAAGACCGATAAGGAGATAAGCAAGGTAGATGGCTCCGATGTAGACAAGTCCCATCTGCCAAATTTTTGCGCGCGTTTTTTTCAGGGTGAACAGAAATCCAATGAAGAAGAGGAGCACGGCAAAGGCGCAGGGGTTCAAGCCGTCCAAGAAGGCGGAACTCGTTACGATGCCCCACAAGCTCCAGAAGTCGCGATTCCGCGCCGGCATTTGAGACGGCACACGGTCTTCCTGCAAGTAGGTGGTAATCGGCTCGCCAATGGGATATGTCCTCACCTCGCCCGCAAAGTCCCACACGCGGTAGTCCGTCTCCTCGCCGTGCATGTTGTCCTGATAGACCAGCAGTTTGCCGTAGGCGTCTGGATGTTCCAGCAAGTAGCGAATGATGTCTTCCGGAACGTGCCCGCCGATCAAGAGCCGGTTGTCAATGAACGTCTCGATGTGGCTCTGCAGTTCAAACGGGACGCCCCATGTTTTGTTATATTCTCCCAGCAAGGTGCGATTCGAACGCTCGTTGATGTAATCATGCCGTTCCAAAGCGTATCCATACTCTTCAAAGAACAGGGGATAGGTCTCTTTGACGAGCTCCCCGCAGTCTTCGCAGGCTTCATTGAAGAACACGGTTGCGGTTTTCGGAGCGGGTTCGCTCGCGTGCGCGACGTGCGTACTACTTGTGAGAAGGATGCCGAGCGCTAAGACGATGAATAATCGTTTCATCATAATTTTGGGATAACATTGCCGACGATCTCAATCTCCACTTCCGGCTTTTCAGGATCGGACGATTGAAGGTAGACCACGCGAGTGATCGGTCCCGACTCATCGGGATGGACTAACGGATCGAATTGGATGATGAGCGGACGTGATGCGCCCGATGCGATCGGCGACTGGTCCATGTCCGCCGTCGTGCAACCGCAACTGGTCGAGACGCGATAGATCTCAAGCGCCCCATCTCCGTCATTTCTGATCTCAACCGTTGCCGATACCGGCCCCTTGCTTTGCTCAATATTGCCAAAGTCAATTCGAGGCACGGAGACGCTCACGCGGCCGCCGCCGGTCGGTTCGATACGGCTCGGCATTTCCTCGTTTTTCAAGATGAACGCGGAGAGAACGGCGATGATGCCGACCGTGAGTGTGCCCAAGAGAAGTTTAGACATAGAAGACGTTAAAGATTGATGCCGTGTCTTCCATCCTCTCCGGCGCCTCCGTGCGTTTTATGTCCGAGGACATCGCCGCGGCCAGTTGCCAAGAGGTAATCTTCAACGACGCCGGACGGATACCAGATCGCCTGCCAACGGTACGCTTCGCCGTAGAGTTGATCATCTGAATACGCGTCTCCATACTCTGACAGCAGATATCGGAAGAATCCGCGCGCCGCTCGCGCGTGTGCACAGCCGCAGTTCCCGTTCAGCGTAACGCTTGTGGGCGATCCGCAACAGAAGTTGCAGGGAAAGATCGAGACAAGCCGTTTGTAGCGTTCGATCATGGTCGAGTCGAGCTCGGCGGTTTCATATTGCCCCCATGCTTTCAGCGATCCGATGGGATCGTCAAACGAGATCGCTCCAGGAGCGTAAAACGGTTTTCCCGTTGCCATCATGACAGTCATGGCGTTCGCCACGGTGTCGCCCGATTCTGGTTCGCCAGAAACTTCCGTGATGGTCGGCATCATCTGGAGACGCGTCGTCTTTCCATCTTCGTTGGGGATAGGCATCATGATTTCCATGGCGCTCGCCGTGGAGATGCCGAATATGCCCGCCAAGATTCCGCGCGTAGCGCCCATCGCCTGGCTGACGCTCGCGATCGCAATTTGATTGACGAGAAAGACGGCAATGAGAAGGCTGACAAGCGTTTTGTGTTCTGTGAATGATTTCATAGAGAGGGTCAGTCAGAAGTTGTTGGTCGAATAATCGTTCCCGCTTTCACATCCTTGTAGACGACGGGCCCGAGCGCGGCGTTCTGCCGAAAGACAAAGGTGCCGTTCTCTTCAATGGTTCCGACTTGCTTCCATGTTTCGGCAAGAAGCGCGTAGGCGCGCGCCTGCGAGGAGAGGAGGACGGAAGGCGTTTGCGCGAGCGCGTACTCTTTCAGGAGCGCGCGTCCTTGTGCGGATTGTGCATCAACGGTGGTTTCCGTTTGGATCGTCAGTCCGAAGGTGTTTTCAAGAATCGTTTTGTGGATCGCTGGATTGTAACAGTCTGGACAGCTTGAATCCGCGAGGTAAGTCACATCAACGAGACCGATGGTTTCGTTGCTTGCCAGGTCCACATAGACTGGTTGTTTGGCTTCGATGACCAGCGTCCCTTCCTTTTCTTCTCCTCCAAACGCGGCGAGCGTTTCGCGGATGTTCTCTTTGTTGTACTCGCCGCGAATGAGAATGGCGGGTGCGCGCGTGACGCCGTAGGTTTCGATGAGGGTTCGTCCTTCCTGCGAGTCGGCAGAGAGCGTTTCCGATTTTAAGATGCGGACGTTTTGCTTCTCGATCGCTTCCACGATGCGGCTGCCGTCCAGACACAGGGCGCATGCGGACGGCGCCAAGAGTGTCAACTCGATTTCAGCCGGTCGTGCCGCTTCCTCTTGTCTGGCCACGTTGAGGGCGATCGTTGCCCGCGCGTCCCACAAAAGAACCGCACCCAAAAGCATGACTGCTCCCAGAATCGAAAATCCGATTCTTAATCTGCGTGTTGCTTTGTCCATATCCGTGGCTTAACATCCTCCAACCATGCTTGGAAGCGTGGAGGTGGTGGAGCCCACTTCTCCCGCGGGAGAAGAGACCGTCGTTGTACTTCCCGCGTTTGCCTGGCCGGAGCGTATTTGCAGGTTCAGTCCATAGAGTTGAGCGGTTTGCAGGACGCCTACGACAATCAAGAGAATGAGCACTCCCGCTTGAAGCGACGGGAGTTTGAGAGATGGCAGTTTTATCGAGATGGTTTTCTCCTTCGGCTTAATCTCATGGTTGATGTCGTCCATTTCTTCGATTTGCATAGAGGTTTTAAATTTACTTAATGACGTTTCCGGAAAAGGTCAGGCGGATTTCAGGCTGGGATTGGCTGTTTGTCCTCATCGTTACGGTGCGCGTGATGGGACCAGTCGCGGCTGGTCCGTGGGCGTTCGGGTCGAAGTTCACGAGAAGGACTGCGGTTTCTCCGGCTGGAATCGTCTCCGAAAGGCTTGACGATCCTCCTCCGTGCCCAATCATGCCTTTCAGCCCGCTTTTGCTTCCGTCCGGATGGACGATCTGCGCGGTGGTGCACATGCAGGATGTCTCCAGGCTGGTAACGGCTATGGGGACGCTTGAGTCGTTTGCGAGGCTGATGGATTTTACGGCAATGCCTTTGGACATGGGAACGTTGCCAAAATCCCATGAGGGTTCGGAGACGGTCAGTTCGGCATTTTCGACAGGCCCGGCCACAGGCGCGGACGAAGAGGCGATCGCCATGCCGATGATTGATCCCAGAACAACTAGAACAAGCCCCCAAGCCCAAAGCGCAGTCGTATTCGATTTGTTCTTCATAGATTGGGATGAGAAAATAGAAAACACGAAACAAACTGGCAAAGAGATACGGCTCTTTGTCCCTTAATTCGGTTCGTGTTTTACTCCCGCTTCATGACTGATCGAAGCCATTGGTGCGAAGGCGGTGCGCGATGTTGCGCGGTAACGCTTGAATTTGTTTGATGGAAATCTTGAAAAGAGAAGCTTCTTTCAGCCATGTTCGACATCGGCTGATGGTTGTAAGGTATCGTGAGTGCGACCGTCGTCGGTTGTTCTTTCGATTGGCGAACACAATGCGTTCCGCAGGCGTCATGCGTTTTTAAGCACCCTTGCTCCGTGCAAACCATGTCTTCCATGGGAGCGGAACTCGTGTTTGCAGGATGGGAAATCGGAGACGTGTTCGCATGGACCGGCATCTGAAAAGTAAACCCGTAGATGACGAGCACGCTGATCAGCAAGAGATGTTGAAAGCATTTTTGCATGAACCTCTATGTGAACACGAGAAGAATGATGCCATATTTTTGGAAGAAAAGCAAGGTGATTTGTGCCATGACGGCGACTCCGCGTATAATTCATCAATCAAATGACCTATGAGAGTGTTGGGTATTGATTATGGGGAGAGGAAGGTCGGACTCGCGATGGGAGACACAGATTTGCGTGTCGCCAGTCCGCTTGAAGTTTGGGAGCATAATGGAAACGCGGAGGCGCTCGTTTCCCGTCTTCTTACGTTTGCCGACAAGGAAGACGTGGGAGGGATCGTTGTGGGCATTCCCAAAAATAGTTTGGGAGAAGACACCAAGCGTGGGGCGGTGCACCGGCGTTTCGTGGCACGACTCAAAGCCACGACCCCGATCTCCGTCTTTGAAGTTGATGAATCGTTTACGTCTGCGGAGAGCCGACGTCTTCAACGCGAATTCGGTTCCGATGCGTCGGAGGACGCTCTTTCGGCCATGCTCATTCTCGAGGAATACTTTGGCACGCTTGTATGACCGAGCTCTTTTCGACGACGGGGTTTGTTCTGCGCCGTCGCACCCATAAAGAGACGGATCGCGTCTACACGTTTTTCAGCCGGGACAAAGGAAAGATTGACCTCCTTTCGCGGGGAGGATCCCGTCCGCATTCAAAACTGGCTCCGCATCTCGAGTCGTTTTCTCTCGTGCGAGTTTTTCTTGTGGACGGCCGTGGAGGATTCACGCTGGCGGGGTCGGATCTCGAAGAACGGTTTGCTCCTGGCGGCGTCTCGCAAGGTTTTCTCATGGTTTCGGCGAGGCATCTGACGGATCTTGCCACGAGATGGCATCAGCCAGATGAGCGTCTCTATGCGACCCTGCTCGAATGGATGCGGTTCTGTCATCGTTTGGAGGAAATCCATCCTTCGCGTGCGCGCTGGCTTTTGAGTGCTCTCTCGCTCAAGCTCATGTGCCACGCCGGATACGCTCCGGAACTTGAACACTGCCTTTCGTGCCGGATCGAGCTGTCAAGGGAAGGTCTCTTTTGGTCATCGGCGCAAGGTGGCTCCGTTTGTTCCCGCTGTCGGGCTCGCGAGGGAGACGCCTGGCTCAAGACGCGTTCGATGCTCCCTGATACGTTGAAGTTGTTGCGGTTCGCTCGGGATCGAGCATGGAATGATTTGTTGAAAATCGAGCTTCTTCCGATGCCTTCAGAAGAATTCCATACACTCGTTGATTCACTCACCATTGCCCATTTTCCCGTGATCCCGACGGTTCCCATTGCCGAGTTTGCGGAGGTTGGCCAACTTCTGCCATTTTCGATAGAATAGAGCCCGTATGAATACCTGTTTCGTTTCGGATCTCTCGAAGCGCTTGGGGGAGGAAGTGGAGTTGAAAGGATGGGCCTACAATTTCCGCTCAAGCGGGAAAATTTTCTTTTTGCAGTTGCGCGACGGATCCGGACGCGTGCAGATCGTCTACGGAAAACCCGATGTGTCGGAGGCCGTCTGGGAGGCGCTCTCCTCGTTGCGCATCGAGTCGTCGGTCATCGTCCGCGGGAAGGTGAAAGAAGACGCGCGCTCGCCTTCGGGTGTCGAGCTCACAGGTGTTGCTCTTGAAATCGTTTCGCTTGCGGCCGAGGATTATCCCATTTCCAAAAAAGAGCACGGTCCGGATTTTCTTCTCGAGCATCGCCATCTTTGGTTGCGTTCGGAAAGCCAATGGGCGGTTCTGCACGTTCGTGACTGCATCATTCGTGCGACGTATGACCACTTGCGCTCGCGCGGATTTGTGAAATTCGATACGCCGATTTTGACGCCGACCGCCTGCGAAGGCACGACGGAACTTTTTGAGATGGATTATTTTGACATGGGGAAAGGAGAGCCTAGCGCCGTGAACACAGACGGAACAAAAGCATACTTAGCCCAGTCGGGCCAGCTCTATCTTGAAGCCGGTATTATGAGTCTCGGCCGCGCTTTCGACTTTGGTCCCGTCTTTCGTGCGGAGAAATCTAAAACCCGCCGGCATCTCACCGAGTTTTGGATGATGGATGCGGAAGCGGCGTTTGTGGAGCATGAGGAGAACATGCGTGTTCAGGAGGAGCTCGTCATTGAGATCGTCCGCCGAGTGCTTTGTGAGTGTGCCCATGAACTTCGGATTCTGGAACGCCATGTCGAGCCTCTCCAAAACATCCAAGCGCCGTTTTTCCGCATGACGCATGCCGAGGCCGTGGCAAAACTGCGCGAGATGGGGTCTAACATCGGAGAGAAAGACGATCTGGGGGCTGACGACGAGACAATGTTGACGCAAGCCTTTGATCGGCCGATCTTCATTGAAAAGTATCCGGCGGAGGTGAAAGCCTTTTACATGAAGCGGGATCCGAATGATCCGAGTCGAGCGCTTAATAACGATCTTCTCGCTCCGGAAGGGTACGGCGAGATCATCGGCGGATCACAGCGCGAGGACGATTACGAAACACTCAAACGCCGCATCGAAGAGCATCATCTGCCGATGTCAGCCTTTGAATGGTACCTCGACCTTCGACGCTGGGGATCCGTTCCGCACTCGGGCTTCGGCTTCGGGCTCGAGCGCATTGTCGCCTGGATCTGCGGCCTTCACCATGTGCGCGAGACCATTCCGTTTCCGCGCATGATGAACCGTCTCACGCCTTGAAGCCCTCTTAAACCTTTTAGACTTCTTCAACCTCCTAGACCTGTCTATGCCTCGCACCCTCAATACCGATACCGTCTCCAAGATTGGAGAAACCGTAACCTTGAACGGCTGGGTGCATGCCCGCCGCAACATGGGCAAGGTTGTCTTCCTCGATTTGCGCGACCGCTCCGGTTTGATTCAGGTCGTGTTTGTTCCCTCCGAACTTGACACCGCGTCTTCAGATCTTCTCGAGAGCGTTCGGACGGAGTTCGTGCTCGAAGTCGAGGGTGTTGTTCAAGCTCGCGGGGAAAAGCAGGTGAATCCGAATATGCCTACGGGCAAGGTCGAGGTTCTTGCCAAGTCTCTCAAGGTTCAGAACACATGTGAGACGCCGCCGTTTGAAATTTCGCAGGACACCTCAAACATCAATGAGGAACTCCGTCTCAAGTATCGCTACTTGGATTTGCGCACCGAGAGGATGCAGAAAAATCTTCGTCTGCGCGACTCTGTCATCGCGTTCTTTCGCGAGTACATGCATCGCCACGACTTCGTGGAGATCGAGACACCCATGCTCATGAAGGACACGCCGGAAGGTTCGCGGGAATACATTGTTCCGTCGCGCATCCATCCAGGCCGCTTTTACGCGCTCCCGCAGTCTCCCCAGCAGTTCAAACAGCTTTGCATGGTTGCCGGCTTTGAACGTTACTTCCAAATCGCCCGTTGCATGCGTGACGAAGATCTGCGCGGCGACCGCCAGCCTGAGTTTACCCAGCTCGACTTCGAGATGTCGTTTGTAACGCAGGAAGATATTCTTGTTTATACGGAGGCGATGTTCCTCTCGCTCGTGGAGACGCTGTTTCCGGAAAAGCGCGTCAGCGCTTGCCCCTTCCCGCGCCTTACCTATGCGGAGGCCATGGAAACATACGGAACAGACAAACCGGATCTTCGAAAGAACAAAGACGATAAAAACGAACTCGCTTTCGCATGGATCCTTGACTTCCCGATGTTTGAGAAGATGGAGGACGGCTCCATCCAATCCAAGCACCATCCATTCTGTTCCATCAAGGAGGAGGACAAAGAACGGTTTTTGACGGGGAGATTGTCGGAAGAAGAGCTTCTTTCCATCAAGGCAAACGCCTATGACCTCGTCTTGAACGGCTACGAACTTTCCTCCGGTAGTATTCGCATCCACGAGCAAGAGCTTCAGCGCCGCGTCTTTGATCTTCTTGGCATCAGCAAAGAAGAACAGGAGGAGCGTTTCGGCCACATGCTCGAGGCCTTCGCTTACGGCGCTCCGCCTCATGGCGGGTTTGCTCCGGGGATTGATCGCGTCGTCATGCTCATGGCGGGCGAGCCAAACATCCGTGAAGTGATCGCGTTCCCCAAGACGGGAGACGCGCGCGACCCTTTGATGGGATCTCCTGCGACGGTGTCGGAGGCCAAGCTCAAAGAACTTCACCTGAAACTCGATGTCGGCAAAAAGTAATCCCACCGTCTACAACATTGAGACGGAGGCGTTTTCCGGGCCTCTGCAGTTGTTGTTGGAATTGATTGAGAAAGAAGAGCTCGCCATTACGGACGTCTCTCTCGGGGCGGTGACCGGATCTTACCTCAAACATTTTGAAGGGGGAGAGGTTTCCTCCGAACATCTGGCGGATTTTCTTGTGGTGGCGACGTGGCTCCTGTATCTCAAATCGCGCGAGCTTCTGCCGGACATCAAAGCGGAGGAAGAGGAGGGAGCCGAGGGGTTGGCCGGACAGTTGCGGCTGTATCAAATTTTTATGGAAGCCGCAAAGGGGATCGAGGAGGGGTATCGTATGGCGGCGTCGGTCCATGGGCGTCCCAAGGCGGTTCTGCCGCCGCCGCCCGCTCCCGTGTGGCCCGAAGGACTTGTTCCGTCGAGTCTTGAGAGCGCGTTTCAAGGGCTGTTGAACATCCTGCGTCCGTTTCTCGCGTTGCGGGAAACTTCGATGGAGCGCGTGCGAAGCGTGGGGGAGAGGATGGAGGAATTGCGCGCCATGATTGGGACTCGGGCTCGCCTCGCGTGGCGGGATCTCACGGCCGGAGCGAAATCGAAAATGGAAGTGGTCGTGAGCTTCCTCGCGCTTCTCGAACTTGTTAAACAGCGCGCGGTGCAGACAAAGCAGGCCCGCGCCTTTCAAGACATTCTTATTGACCGTTTATGAATATGCTTGCGGGAAAACTCGAGGCCATTCTCTTTGCCGTCGCGAAGCCGGTAGGGTTTGCGGAGCTTGCCAAAGCTTTGGACGCGAGCGTCGAGGCCGTGAGGAAAGCGGCGGCGGAACTCTCGACGCTTCGCAATACGCCCGAGAGCGGTGTGCACGTCATGGATCATGCGGGGAAAATTTCTCTCGTTACGAACCCAGTACACGAGGATATTTTGCGTCGGTTTGTGAAAGAAGATCTTTCAAGCCCCCTCACGCGCCCGTCGCTTGAGACACTCACGGTGATTGCCTACCGCGGACCGATCACCAAGCCAGAGATCGAACAAATCCGCGGCGTGAACTGCTCTCTCATTCTTCGGAACCTCTTGATGCGCGATATGATTATCGAAGAGATGGACGAAGAAAAACTCCAGCCGTCGTACCAAGTGAGTGAGGCGTTTCTGTGCCACATGGGGGTGGTGCGTGTGGAGGATCTTCCGTCCTATGACGCCTTTGCTCATCACGAAGAAATTGACCGTCTGTTGGCCGACGTCCCAACGCAGGAAGTATGATGCGACTTCTCGCTCAACTCGTTTTGTCCTTGGCGGTCGTGGAGATGGTTCCTACCAGTGTTCCCGCTTTGGAGTCGGCGCATTTGCCGTCAGCGCGTGAGGAGCCTGCGGTTGTTCGAGAAGTGTCCCGCTTGCTTTCACCGGAACTTCCCATTGATCGTGCTCTGCGTCCGCCTCGCAACGCGGATCCGGAAAGTCTTGGAGTCATAACGAGCGCTGTCTCCGCCATTGTCGTTGACAAGGGAAGCGGGCAAGTGCTGTTTGAAAAAAATACCGGCGAGGTGCGTCCCGTCGGGAGTCTGACGAAGTTACTTTCAGCCGCCGTGTTTTTGGAAACGCATCCCGATCTCGATGCCCCCGCGTCCGTGCTCAAGGAAGATTTGCGCTCCGGCGGACGCGACCATCTCTATGTGGACGACGAAGTGCGCGTGCGGGATTTGCTTTCAGCGAGTCTCGTCGGCTCCGACAATCCGTCCACGGTGTCTCTCCTGCGTCTTTCCGGCCTTTCGCCCGAGGCATTTGTCGAGCGGATGAACGCGATGGCGGGAGAGCTTGGCATGGAACGCTCACGGTTTGTCGAGCCGACCGGTTTGGATTTCCGAAACGTCTCGACCGCTTGGGAACTCGTCCTTCTCTTGCGCCGGGTTTTGGAGATTCCGGAAATTCGCGAAGCTACCATAAAAACGACGGCCGAGTTTACCTCCGTCAATCGCACGTATGTCGTTCCGACGACGAATCTTCTTTTGGGGAGCTATCTCAATCGGGAACCTTATTCGATCGTAGGCGGCAAGACGGGATTTTTGCCTTCAGCCGCATACGGTCTTGGCATCGAAGTGGAGGATGGGGAAGGGCATGCGGTGTTCACTGTGGTGTTGGGGTCGGAGTCCGTCAACGCGCGATTCCAAGAGGCCAAGGGGTTGACCGAGTGGGCGTTTGATACCTATGAATGGCCGGACGAAAATTAGAGATCTCCGCTTCGTATGCTGTCTTTGCTGACAACCCTACCTCCTTGGCTCTCGACGATCCTCGTCTCGGCGATGCCGGTTTTGGAAATCCGAGGGAGTTTGCCGATCGCGCTTGAGGTGTTTGGCATGCCGTTTTGGCAGGCGTATGCGCTTGGGGTCGCCGGGAATATGGCCTCCGCCATCGTCCTCGTCTTTGTTTTGAGAATCGTTGCCGGGTTTGTCTCCCGCCACTCTTCTTTGGGAGCCCGTTTTTTCCTCTGGTGGTTTACACACACGAAGGCTCGATTTCAAAAAAGCTACGATCTCTACGGAGCTCTCGCGCTTTTTCTCTTCGTTGCCGTTCCGCTTCCCGTGACGGGCGTGTGGACGGCGAGCGTGGCGACTGTTCTCTTTGGCATCCGTCCCAAAGCCGCCCTCCCGGCGATGTTCTTTGGCGTCTGTGTCTCCGGCCTCATTGTCGGCCTTATCGTCGGAGCGGTGAAGTGGGTGGTGTAAAAGACAAAAAACTTCCAGATGTTCTGGAGGTTTTTTGGTAGCTGGGGAGGGAGTCGAACCCTCGACCTCGGGCTTATGAGTCCCNNTCCCCGGTTCAAATCCGGGTGCCGCCTCCAAAGAAAAAATGTTGCCGGGATGGCGGAATAGGTAGACGCCGACCTAGGGGTTATGAATCCCTCGCTCTAACCAACTGAGCTACCCAGCCATGTTTCTTGTCTGGGTAGCGAAGTTGGTTTGACCAACTGCCTGTCCGTCCGTAGTTCCGCAGTGCGGGACGAAGGCGGAAGCTACCCAGCCGTGTTGCGTTCGGATGATAGCAGACTGCCAAAATCTTTCAACTCAACAACAAATCCCGTGATGCATCACGGGATTTCTTGGTTGCGGGGGCCGGATTCGAACCGGCGACCTCCGGGTTATGCGTACCACCACAGTTTTCACTGCCTCCGACGATCATGTCGAAGTTTGTAGTCTGGACTTTCCCTTCACCCGTCCCGCCAATGGCGGAATGAGGGTGTCTGCCATCAAGTCTCTACACCTTCCCTGTATCGAATTCGACCCGCCTGCCGATAGGCATGGCAGAGGTCTTGTTCTTTTCAAGGCTTGGCTCGGGATTACCCTCGTTAGGAGCTTCCCCGACTTTGACAGAAAATCACGCGGAGGTTTCCCTCTGCGTTGCCCACTGCGAAATAAGCATCCAAGCTTCCCGATACTCAACGGATCGAGGCTTGCGTTGCCGCTTGTCTGTCTCAACAAAGTGAATTTCACTTCCGTATGAGACGAACACCTCGATAGGAATGACATAGAACACGTTGGCTTTTTCGGCATACACGATGGCAAAGTCGAAATCATTCATCTGATAACGGCTCCGTCTCATGATGCGTCGGTTAGTTTTTGTCCGACGAACGTCCACAACATAGTTGTGACTACTCCGACTGAACCAGGCGGATTTCACCTGGATCTTTACCAGCGTTCCATGCACATCGAAGACGAGATCGTATGGAAGACGATCACCGACTGGAACAGCGATACCCCAGCCCTGTTTAAGAGCTTGCAGGATAACCGCTTGTTCAGCTATGTCCCCAATGAGCTTGGTACTCATCATAATTGTGAGAGAGCTTACTTCGCGAGTCGAGCCCGACGAGCTACCTGGCTGCTCTACCCCGCGACGCATGTGCATCCTAAGAG
>DNYJ01000041.1 GCA_003505155.1 Candidatus Uhrbacteria bacterium
ATCGAAGGAAGTCAACATGAGTCCGGTTGACGGCTTTCGGCTGGTGGGCGAAGAGGGACTCGAACCCTCATATCCTTGCGGACACTGGCTCCTGAAGCCAGCGCGTCTGCCAATTCCGCCATTCGCCCTTGAGGGTGTTTACGAGGTATTCAGCGTCTGAAACGTTGAACAATTACTCACAGCATAAATGAAGAACAGCTTTTTGTCAATCGCCGGAGATGCGGAAAACTTTTTTCGTCTTGATAAACCAATACTCGATGCGATTGAAGCGGTCGGACGGATCAATGATTCGGTTCAGTTCCACGCCTTCTATTTTTGCGGAGGGGGCATAGGCGTAAGTGGGTTGGACAAGAAACACGGCAGGGACGTCTTCCAGAATCAAATCCTGGAAGGTTTGGTAAGCGGCCACGCGCTTCTCCTCGTCTGCACTGGCGCGCGCGCTCTCAAGCGCTTCGTCCGCCTTGCGGTTGCTATAGAGAGCGAGATTGACTCCGGGATCGTTCACCTGGGACGAGTGCCAGAAAGGGAAGGGGTCATGGTCGGCGCCGAATAGGATTCCTGTGAGGAGAACGTCATAGGCGCGATCCTTGACGGCGTCCGTATGAAATCGGCTTTGAGGAACGCTTTTGACGGCAACCTCGATCCCCAGAGGCTCCCACGCGGCTTTCACTTCTTCAGCTAAAGAGAGCATGTCCATCGTGTCCGTCGTCGTGATTTCCAGGCGAAGAATCTCCGGTTCGCCGTCTTCCGACACGAACGCTTTTTGCCGCATACCGGTCAAGGGATCGCGTTTCCAGTCGGTCTGGTCGAGAAGTTCAACGGCGCGCGCGATGTCCTCTTCGGGCACGGGAGCGGGAACGGCAAGCACTCCCGGAAGAAGCGGACCGCCAAGAGCGGACGCGTTTCCACCGAAGACCTTTTCAACCAGCGCTTGACGGTTGATAGCCAGTCCGAGAGCCTCTCGAAGGTTCTTGTCCTTGAACGCGCTCTGCCGTGTCTCGTTGAAAAAGAGGACGGTTTCTTGGGGGAGAGACGGACGCAGAATGCGAATGGAACGATTATCCGAGAGTTCCCGAGCTTCGTCTTGCGAGATGAATGCCAGGCCTTCGACGTTGCGGTTGTTGAGCGCGTCGCGGGCGGAGGCCGCATCGGGATAAAACTTGAACGTGAGCGTGTCGATCAATGGACGGTTTCCGTAGAAGGTTCGATAACGCTTGAGCGTGTAGGAGCGGATCACGCCGTTTTGATCCTTGCTGAATTTGTCGAACCGGTAGGGGCCGTTGCCGATGGGTTGCAAATTCAGATTGGCGAGATTGGCTCGCTTGGGGAGAATCTCTTCCCAAACATGGGCTGGGAGAATTCCTGTATCAAGCAGGGGCAAAAAACCGTTGAAAGGTTCCGTCAGCGTGAAAACAACGGTCCAGTCGTCCGGAGTCTCAAGAGCGATGCCGCGCCAGCTCGAGAAGAGAGGACTTTTGTACTCGGGGTTGGCGATGGCGGCGAAGGTGAAGGCAACATCGCGCGAGGTAACGGGTTTGCCGTCGTGCCATGTGGCGTCTTCGCGCATGCGGATCGTATAGATCGTTCCGTCTTCGCTCACTTCAAAACTCCGTGCGATGTCCGGTGAGAGAACGCCAAGAGTGGGGTCGAAAAAAAACAGGCCTCGGAATACCAGCCGCGTGAGGTCCGCGTCCACGGTACTTCCCGGGGAAAGAACGGGGTTCAAAAATTGCGGTTCGCCGACGAGTCCTTCCGTGTATTCTCCTCCCGTGGATGGGACAAGGGTGCGGTGGCCTAAGTAGAACGTTACTGCTCCGCTCGCAAGGGCGAGACAGGCCAAGGCGAGGGCAATCTTCCCAAGACGCGCTTCGAAGGCGGATAAGAGCGATGGAAGCTGACGCCACTGGTGCGCTGTGGGGAAGCGATGTTTTCTGGCGGCTTGGTAGACGTGCTTCGCCGTGAGATCCTCGCGCGATTTTTGCCCGCTCAAAGACGATCGTAAGCGCAAACGATCTTTGAGAGTCTTCAAATGAAAGCGTTTGCCTGCCACAGGGGTGGAGGATTAGCTCAAGACTTGCGCGAGGGCGACGCCGAAGAAGAGGATGGCAACAATGATGGTGATCTGATGGAGTTTTTTCTCGGCGCCTCGGCGCGATCGGAACACGTGGCCTTCGCCGCCGAACGCGGCACCGAGCCCCGTTCCGCGGGCTTGAAGCAGAATGGCGGCGATGAGGAGAACGCCGAGAACAGCTTGGACGATTGTGAGAATGCTAGACATATCGAAAGGCAGTNNTAGCCTCTCTTCGGGGGTTTGGCAAACCGCTTCATGCCGCGTCCGTGCACGCTCATCTTCCGCCGTCCTTTTTTCTCGCGTGATGTTGCGCGCGTGGCGAGCCGCCGTTTCGCTTCCTCGCTTTGCATATCACTGATATACTAACGCATATTCTTCTTACGCGCGAACATGACTCATCGGACGCATCGCTTTCTTCCTCTTGTGGTGACACTGATCGCGCTCGGATTTTTGGGAGCGTTTGTTTGGCGCATTGTCGGCATTTACTCGGGCATCCAAAGAGGGGAAATCAAGAGTGCGCTTGATCTCACGTTCCAAGATTCGCTCACCACGTCTCCTCGTCTCGCGCAGATCGTACAGCGCACCGATCCGGTGCAGGCGCAGGAGGTGGTGTCGGAGGATGATCCGTCGCTTGGAAATCCCGAGGCCTTGCTCACCATCGTCGAGTTTGCCGACTTCGGCTGTCCGTACTCGCGCGAGGCATCCTTCGCCATTCGTGCGCTCTCGCTGGCCTATGCCGATCGTGTCCGCTACATCTACCGCGATTTTCCGATTACGGAGATTCATCCGGATGCGCAGATGGCGGCGGAAGCGGGGGAGTGCGCGCGCGTAGAAGGCGACGACAAATTCTGGGCGTATCACGATACACTTTACCAAAACCAGAACGATCTGACGCGTCCAGCTCTGCGCGAGTACGCGCGCGCGGTCGGGCTCAATGTGCCAAAGTTCGATCAGTGTTTGGCAAGCGGCCGCTACCGTTCGGAAGTTACCGCGGATATTCAAGACGGGATCGACGCGGGCGTGATCGGTACGCCAACCTTCTTCTTTAACGGCCAAAAAGTTTCCGGAGCCATCCCTCTGGAAACGCTTCGGTTGATCACGGATGTGTACTTGGAGTGAAGATCCAAATTTCAAATCACAAATGACAAACAAATTCAAAATTCCAAGTACTAAGCACCAGACGGAGATCGAGTCTCGCACCTTGGGTATTGGAATTTTGAGCTTAGAATTTGTTTGAGGTTTGTTACTTGTTATTTGGAGCTTTTATGAATCTGGAGCTTTTATGAAATCCATCATTATCTCTCTCATCGCGCTCTCCCTCTTCACAGGAAGTTTCGGATTTGTGTCTGCACAGACGCCGGGGCAAACATGCGAATGCTGGTGCGGACTCGAAAGCCGCGGGGCGGACATGAAAGGAAATAATTTCATCAATGCGGATCAATGCCGGGCGAAATGTGCCACCGTGAAAGAAACCTTCCTCTCCTGTTCGTTCGAGGGCGATCGAACCTCTCCTCATACCAATCTTCGCTGTTGGGACACGAAGGAGTGCCATTCCTCGGGTGGCGAGCCTTCGGACAAAACTCCCGCCGAATGTCTGCCCGGGTTTGCTCATTGTTTTGCCAAGGACGAACCCGTAAAACTTATCGTGGCTTTGGGAGAATTTGGATTTGTTCAGGGCATCGGCGGCTATATCAACGCGTTCTATCAGTGGATTTTGGGAGCGGCGGCGCTCTTTGCGGTTGTGATGATCATGGTGGGCGCCATTCAGTACATGATGTCGGGAGGCTCATCAAGCGGCGTGGGGGAGGCCAAAAAACGCATTTTCGGCGCCCTTATAGGACTCGTTATTCTTCTCGGGGCCTATGTCATTTTGAATACGGTCAATCCGCAACTCTTGTCGCTTCGCCTGCCGGCACTTCCCAAAGTGAAACCCGTGTGGATCGCTCAAGTCGGGCAATCATGCGAGAGTTATATGGATGCCGGGTATACGGTTGCAAACCCAAGCGACAGAGAGTATACGGACAAAAGTCAGCCGTGCGGAAAGAAAGGAAAGATCACAAAGGGTTCTAATGGAGAAACACTTAGCGGTGATGATAAGTGTCAGTTTCGAGGATGTGGCCAGGGCGTATGTCGCATCAATGTCGAGGAGGACACGGCGGCGTGTCACACGTGTCTGGACATCTATGAGGCTTCTTCGTGGCCGGATTCCCTTACAATCAATCGTCATACGGAGCTCGCCGAATTCAAGCCGGGCCCTTCGCAAACGATGTGTCAAGCTACTCAAAGTGTCGATGTCGGTCCCGGGGTTGATATCACATCTTGTGTTTATGTTTCGGCTACCCCGCCCTCTACCAGAGTGGCGGCTACTCCGGCGACATGTGCCGAGCTTCGTTGCAATCAGGGCTTGAGTGGTTGTGAAAATTACGACAATCTTAGACCGATTACTGCACTTCAAAAAGGGATAGGTGTCCCAAGAATTCTCCGGGAAAATGCACAGGCTTCGGCATGGGTTGAAGTATTTCGCTCTGCCTGTGAAAACAACATTTGTGGGTATGGCTCAACGGGCTGTAAGCTTCAGCCTACTGACAGTAGTTGGACATGTGTCAATAAGTAGAACGTTTGGCGGTACGCTTGCCACGACTTGGAAACTCTGATATTCTTGCCGACGATTTATTTCNNTGGAGTCGCTCTCTTCCTACGCCCGCCAGTTTTTGGAGCTCCAAGACAAGCCCGACGTGGATGAGTTGAGCGGACTTTCTCCCACCATTGCCATTGATCAAAAATCCTCCTCCCATAATCCTCGCTCGACGGTGGGGACGGTGACGGAGGTTTATGATTTTTTGCGCGTCCTCTACGCCCGTGCCGGCGTGCCGTATTGTCCGGATCCCGCATGCCGTGGCAAACATATTCGATTGCAAGAACAGACGATCGAGTCCATGGCCATCCGCATCGAGTCGCTTCTTGGGACAGGCGAGCTGGTGGTCCTTTCTCCCGTGGTTCGTGGCGAGCGCGGAGAACACAAGACTGTGCTTGTGGGAGTGTGGAAGGCCGGGTTTACGCAGGTGCGTTATGATGGATTTTTGATGGACACGGAGGAGTGTTTGGCTCTGCGCAAAGACAAGAAGAAGGAACACACGATCGAAGCGGTTGCCGCGACGTTTCCGAAAGACGAACGGGTGGCGCGCCCGGAGCTTCTTGAACGGCTCAAACGTGCGCTTGAGTACGGCAACGACGTCGTGATGGTTTTGAACAATGATACGGGAAACGAAACGACGCTCTCACGCCACCTGACGTGTCCCGAGTCCGGTTTCAGTTTTCCCGCGATCGAACCGCGCCTATTCAGCTTCAACTCGCCGCACGGCGCATGCCCCGCGTGCATGGGGCTTGGCATCAAGCTCGTGCTTGAGGAAGATTTGGTGATTCCCAACAAGCGGCTGACCTTTGCACAAGGAGCGGTGAAGCCGTGGACGCGCATTGCCGGAAACCAAACGGGCTATCTTCGGCTCCTTGAGCTCGTCGGGAAAAGCCGCGGTTTCTCCATCCACGAACCCGTTTCCAAAATCGGAAAGAAAAAGCTGGGGAGCATTTATCGGGGAACCGGCGAAGAGACTTATGCGCTCGACGGCCGGAGCGTAACGTTTCCCGGACTGTTGAACCAGCTGGAAGAGAAGTATCGGTCCACGGATTCCGACTATGTGCGCAAAGAACTTGAAACGTACATGCGCACACTCACCTGTCCCGCCTGCGACGGGAAGCGTCTTCGCATCGAGTCTCTTTCGGTCAAGCTATGGGACCGTTCCATCAGCGATTTGGCGCAGATGTCTTTAGAGGATTTGGCGGAGTTTTTTAAGGAGGTGGGAAAAGTTGGAAAAGAGAGAAAGGTGGGAAAAGATGGCCAGATTAGGGAGGAACTCTCCGAGGAACAAAGACTCGTGGTGGATCGGGTTGAGAAGGACGTCGTGAGCCGTCTTGGACAGATGCTCTCTGTGGGTCTCGGGTACCTCGCGCTCGATAGGAGCGCCATGTCGCTTTCGGGCGGCGAGTCCCAGCGCATGCGTCTTGCCACTCAACTCTCCGCCTCGCTTTCGGGTGTCATCTACATTTTGGACGAGCCTTCCATTGGGCTTCATCCCCGCGACAATCAAAAACTGATTGACACGATCAAAGCGCTTCAGAGCGGCGGCAACACGGTTCTCGTCGTCGAGCATGACGAGGCGATGATACGCGCGGCGGACTATGTGTTCGATTTAGGTCCTGGCGCCGGAGAGTATGGCGGGGAAGTGGTTGCGGAAGGGACAGCCGCGGAGATCGCAAAGAATAAGGAATCCTTGACAGGGCAGTATCTCTCCGGAAAAAAAGCTATTCCTGCTCCCAAAAAGTATCGTGCCGGTAGCCGCAAGAAGCTTACGATTGAAGGCGCCACCGCCAATAATCTGCGCGAAATCCATGCGGACATTCCGCTCGGGAAACTCGTGTGCGTAACCGGCGTTTCCGGTTCGGGAAAGTCAACGCTCATTTTGGACATTCTCGGCCGGGCGCTCGCCAAGCATTTCTATCGCGCCAAAGCAATCCCCGGGGAACACAAAACGATCAAGGGGATCGAGCACATCGACAAGGTGGTNNATCGGCCGCACGCCGCGATCCAATCCGGCGACGTACGTGGGCGTTTTCACCGCCATCCGCGATCTGTTCTCCGAACTGCCGGAAGCGCACATCCGCGGTTTTGACGCGGGACACTTCAGCTTCAACGTGAAGGGCGGAGGGCGTTGCGAGGCGTGCGCGGGAGACGGCATGCGCCGCATCGAAATGCAATTCATGCCCGATGTCTACGTGGAATGTTTAGAGTGTTACGGCACGCGGTATCGTTCGGAAGTTCTCGAGGTTCACCACAAAGGCAAGAGCATCGCCGACGTGTTAAGCATGACTGTGGAGGAAGCGCGCCGGTTCTTTGCTGACAAGAGCGCGATTTTTGAGAAACTCGACGTTCTCAACAAGGTGGGGCTTGGCTACGTGCGCCTCGGCCAGAGTGCGACGACGCTTTCGGGCGGAGAAGCCCAGCGCGTGAAGCTCGCCACGGAACTGTCGCGCCGAGCCACCGGCCGCACGCTTTACATCTTGGACGAACCGACCACGGGGCTTCATTTTGAAGACACAAGCCGGCTTCTCCATGTTCTGCAGATGCTCGTGGACGTTGGCAACACGGTGCTTCTCATCGAGCATAACCTCGATGTCATCAAGGCATCCGACTGGGTGATTGACATGGGGCCCGAAGGAGGCGTGAAAGGCGGTCTCATTGTGGCCGAGGGGACGCCTCGGGATTTAGCGAAGATGGAAGACAACTGGACGGGGAGGTATTTGAAGAAAGCTTTGGGGGTGAAGACCTCGAAGCCTCGCAGGAGGATTATATAGGTTCTTTCTCTTATTTTAGCCGACAAACTGAATCCATCTCTTGACAAAAGAGATGATTTTTGTTATCTTCCCGCGTTATTCTTTGACCTAACCACCCATTGGAATTATGAAAAAGTTTTTCATTCTTGCTCTTGCCGTCCTTCTTCTCGCTCCTGCGGGCGGCTTTGCGTGGAAGACGCAATGGGAGAGCGTCAGCGCCAAGCGTGTTTGGAACTATGACACGTATCGTGTGGCGGAATTGAACCTTCCGGCCGTCGTGGACGGACTGTTCAATCTGGGCGACAACGTGCTCGTGCAAACGACCGCTTCCTCTTGTGCCATTCCGAACTGCAACGAACGCGACGCTTGGATTCTCCGCAACGGTTCCGCTATCCGTGTGCCCAACGTGCCAAAGGGCGCGCTCGATCTTGAGAACTATCTCAAAAATGACGGTCGCGTCGTGTGGGCCGCGAAGACG
>DNYJ01000004.1:0-23430 GCA_003505155.1 Candidatus Uhrbacteria bacterium
GAGGAGGATCTGGAGGACGATCGCTGAGACCTCGGCGTAGCCCATCTCTCGCCGCTCGCCCGCTCGAGCCTGCTCGGTCATCCTCGCGTAGGCGTCGAGGACTGCCTTGGGCGGACCGGGGGGCGGAGCGATGTGGATGACGGGGTGGTCGGTCGTACTGTCCGCGCCGGCCATGCCGGGGTGCTTGACGACGGGAGGGGTTGGAGGAGCGGTGACGGCTCGATCGGCGGCGGCCTTGAGCTCGTCGGCATTCATGCCGGCCGTCGCGGCTTGCAGAACGCTGTCGAGGGTGACCTCCGGCGTCGCTTCCTTGCCGAGGAGTTCCGCCATGGTCTTCAGCGGCTCGTCGTTGCCGGTGCGCTCGAGCTCGAGGTGCATGATACGGCCATACTCGCGCAGGCCGGCCCGTNNCGCTTCGGAGAGCCGCCATGATGGCCATGACAGGCTTCTTGGACATCTTCTCGGATCCAACCTCGATGGTCTTGGGGACTCCGACCTCGGTGAGAAACGTTTCGAAGTCGGTAGTCTTCCCGTTGACTTTCTCGCTGAAGGTGCTCTCACGCAGGCGATCGCTCTCGAACGCCGAGCGCATGTTGAACTTCCCCTTGAGTCCCTCGGGATCGGGAGCGAAGAGGAGCGCTACCTGAACCAGGTAGTCATTGGTGTCCATGGTGTGTCTCCTTGGCAGGTGGTTCCGAAGGTTTCGGAAGGAGTTTCTAGGCGTTCTAGCAGGATACGGACGCTCGAACCTATCACAAAACCCCCATTTCGTCAATGTTTCAACAGCCATAGTTCTATTGACGAAATGGGGGTTTTGTAGTAGGTTTCCTCGTCGCTTCCCCTTACCCCCGTTCATTTAAAATGACTCGGGGAAGCGTAATCTGACGCTCGCGGTCTGTAGTGGACTTGCGGGTACTTCCACTCGGCCGGAATCAAACCCAGCCGATGTTTCGGAGATTCTCCCATGAAGATCACCAAGGTGATCCCCCCCTCGGTGCGACGAGCCGACCGCTTCGCCGCCGCCGAGTTCCAGGTGCCGCAGCTCCAGTCTGCCGGCACCATCACCGCTGACAAGGCCGCCGAGCTCCTCACGGGCATCGCGCAGCGCCGCAAGGAAGAGCCCAAGCTCCTCGCGGAGGTCGCCGAGTGGCTCAACTCGGTGATGATCAACGCGCAGACCGGATCGGGCTTCAAGCCCAGCCACTTCGACGTCCTCGTCGGCACCAGCCTGGGCGAGAGGGACGGGCTCTTCGCGCTCGAGTCGGGCGACCCAGCCCTGCAGGACATCCTTGCCAACACGGGGAATGTCCGGCGGGTCACCGGCGCGCTCCGCGTCCCCGCGGGCATCCAGCTCGAGCTCGTCGTCTTCAAGTTCGACGACTCGGACGCGAACGCGGATGACGACGAGGTGCTCGAGTCGACCTCCCTGCCCTACGCCCTCCCGCTCGACATCTCCGCCGCCATCAAGGCGGGGTACTTCCACCGCGACGCGGCTCTGGGCGATGACATCTACCGCGTCGAGACGCTCGAGGCCTTCACGACGATGATGTCGCTCCAGCGCGGCAACATCGTCTTCCGGCGCAACACCCGCCCCCGCGCCGACCGGTTCTACCTCGGGAAGCTCGGCGGGAAGTGGGTTTTCGGGCCCAAGAGCCTCAACCTCCCCGAGACGTGCCTGCGGGTGGTCGAGGGGCGCGGCAGGGAGCGGAAGGTGACCCAGGAGGGAACGCCCGTGGGCGTCACCCTGACGGAGAACCTGACGCACTTCGTCGTGCGCCGGCTCAACGCCGCGCTCTACCCCGACGAGCCCACCCAGGAGGAGTGGACGGAGCACCAGCGCCGCACCGCCCAGACGGTCGAGTCCTCGGCCTTCGTTCGCAAGGACGGCAGCTTCTCCATCGGCGGCTACACCTTCGAGGGGAAGACTGCCCTCGGCATCCGCGGGAGCCGGGTCTTCACCGACCAGATCACGAAGGTCCAGGAGAAGCACACCCCCGGCGAGAGTGGCATGGACGCCACCAACCCCGTGCGCAAGTACGTGGTGTTCGTCCTGACCACCAGCGCCCGCGCCAAGCGGTCCGCCGCGGACGCGAACGCGTTCGTGGACAGCCACCAGGCGAAGCTCTGGGAGCTCGCGGTCGCGGCGACGGGCAAGATCGCCGTCGAGCGTCCGGTCGCCCCCGCCGAGGAGACCCCCGCCGCCGAGCCCGCCGTCCCCGTGGCCGCGGACCCGCCCGCGGCGGACGGCTCCGAGCCCAAGCCCGCCGTCGAGCGTCCGCCCGCCCCCGCCGAGGAGACCCCCGCGGCGCCCCCGCGCGGCAACCGCTCCTAGCCGGCCAAGGAGACCCACCGGGACGAGCCCCTCGCGGTCTGTCCTTCCGGCACCAGGTGCTGGAGAACCTCTCGGAGGACGAGTTGTAGCGCATCGCGCTCCTCGTCCCTCCACAGCCGTGCAGTGAACGCCTCCGTTCTACTGCATGGCACCCCCCAGAGTCTGTCTCAACGAGATGGCTTCTGGAGATCAAACAACCTCCTTTCGGGAGGTTTTTTGATTTCTGTGCAAATTTGGATTGACGTTGATGGTGGAAGAGGCTATACTTTGGCCGATTTATGTTAGGAATCGTCCCACTTGCCGCCGAATCGATCGGGAGTTTTGCAGGACTTCCCATTACCAACTCCATGCTGAACGCATGGATCGCCGTGCTGTTTTTCGTGGCCGTTGCCTTTATGGCTTCTCGGCGTGTTGCCATGATTCCGCGCGGTATGTACAACGTGATCGAGGCCGTCGTAGAATTTTCCCTTTCCGAAATTCAAAAGGTCACTGAAGATCGTCCCCGAGCGAAAAAGTTTCTTCCGCTCGTCGGCACGATCTTTTTGTTTGTCCTCGTCTCCAACTGGATGGGACTCATTCCCGGCGTCGGATCATTCGGCATCTATGAATTGATCCACGGGGAAGTGGAACTTGTCCCGCTCTTTCGTCCCGCCACGAGCGATCTCAACATGACGCTCGCCATTGCCGGTCTCTCCATTCTCTATACCCACCTGACCGGTCTTCTCTCCGTGGGTCCCATTGCGCACATCTCCAAATTTTTCAACCTGCGCGGTGTCTTCCTCTCTCTCAAAAAAGGTCCGATGGCAATCATGGTCGCCTGCATTGAATTCTTTGTCGGCCTCATCGAAGTGGTGGGGGAGTTTGCAAAGACGCTCTCGCTTGCCCTGCGACTCTTCGGCAATATCTTCGCGGGCGAGGTCTTGATCGGCGTCATGATGGGGCTCTTCTCATTTATCCTACCCATCCCGTTCATCTTTCTCGAAGTCCTCGTCGGCATCATCCAAGCCACCGTCTTTGCGATGCTGGTGCTCGCATTCCTTGTGATGGCCACAACCAAGCCGACGCACGATACGGAGCATGCCGGGGTGGCGAGTTGATGATTCGATCCTTGCTCGAGAGCCTCTCGGACAAAGCTCGGTTCATTCAACCATTTAACTAAAAGGTTTAATCCTAATCTCTATCGTATGTCCCCAGAACTCCTCGTTCCCATTGCTAAAGCCATCGCGATCGGCGTTGGCGCTCTTGGCCCAGGTCTCGGGATCGGTCTCATCGGCATGAAGGCCGTTGAAGGCATTGGCCGCAATCCGGAAGCCGCCGGAAAGATTTTTGTTCCGATGCTTCTTGGCATGGCCTTCGCCGAAGCCATCGCGATTTACGCGCTCGTCGTCGCCTTTACCCTCTAGCTCCTACCCCCTAATCCCCTCATTCTATGGCTGATCCGACGCTCATCAAAGAAACCGTGGAGGCGGCGCAGGCCGCGGGTCCCATCGGCGCTTTCGGGCTGAATGGAAAAATCTTTGTGGCCCAGCTTGTCAACTTCGGGTTGGTGCTGTTGGTCTTGTGGCGCTTTGCCTATCGTCCGATCGTGAACATGCTGGAGGCTCGCTCCGAGAAGATTGAGAAGAGCGTCAAGCAGGCGGAGGAAATTGAAGCGCGGATGAAGGCATCGGAGGTCGAGCGCGATGAGATGATGAAGAAGGCTCGTCTCACGGCTCAAGAGGTTGCCAAGAAAGCACAGGAGGACGCGGAGGCCCGCACAAAAGCGATGGGGGAGAAGGCTCGTGCGGAAGTCGAGAAGATCGTCGTGCAGGGCAAGGCTCAACTTGCCTCCGAGCGCGAGGAGATGCTTTCCCAGGTTCGCAAAGAAGTGGCGCAGATGGCCATCCTTGCGGCGGAAAAGATTCTTGGCGAGACGATTGACAAGAAGAAATCCGAAGCCCTTGCCGTAAATACGTTGAAAGAGGCGGGGCTTGACGTATGAAGACAAATGCCAAGCAATTAGCTCGCGGACTTTTTGCGGAGATACAGGCTCGCGGCGCGTCCGACCTCGACGACGTTACAGGGGCTTTTGTGAAATATCTCGCCGATCGGCATGAACTCTCCCTCTGGCGGGAAGTGATCCGCGCGCTTGACGCCGTTTGGAAAGAAGAGTTCGGCGTTGCAAACGTCTCGGTCGTGTCGGCCTTCGAGCTCCCCAAGGAGTTGAAGAAAGCGCTCGAAGAGAAGTTTGCGGGGGTCTCGGTAACGAGCACGGTTGCGAATGACGTTCTCGGAGGAGCATCCGTGCGCATTGACGATCGAGTCATTGACGGCACCATTCGAGCCCGTCTTCAATTACTCAAGCAACAACTCATAAGTTAGTATGGCAACAAAATCCGCCACCAAAGAAGACATCATCGCCTCCTTGAAGGAACAGATCAACGCCTTTACCGCCTCCTCGAAAGAAACGCAAGTCGGAACAGTGATCTCCGTGGGAGACGGCACCGCGCTTCTCTCCGGCCTTTCGAATGTGCAGGCGTCGGAGATGCTTGAGTTTGCGGACGGCACATCCGGGGTCGCGCTCAACTTGGAAGAGGACCGCGTCGGCGCCATCGTGCTCGGCAACGTCTCCGGCATCAAAGAAGGCGACATGGTGAAGGCAACCGGCCGTATCCTTTCGATGCCCGTGTCCGATGCAATGTCGGGTCGAGTCGTGAATCCGCTTGGGATTCCCCTCGACGGCAAGGGCGACATCAAGGCGACCGAGTTTTATCCGATTGAGAAAGTGGCTCCGGGCGTGATGACGCGCGAGCCGGTCGGCGTCCCGCTTCAAACAGGACTCAAGGCCATTGACGCTCTCATTCCCATCGGACGCGGCCAGCGCGAGCTTATCATCGGCGACCGCCAAACAGGCAAAACGGCCGTGGCGATTGACACGATCATCAACCAGAAGGGGCAGGGCGTGAAGTGTATTTACGTCGCCATCGGACAGAAGGAATCCAAGATCGCGAAGATTGTCGCCAAACTCGAAGAAGCCGACGCTATGGAGTACACCACCGTCGTGTTGGCCGGAGCGTCCGATCCCGCGTCGTTCAGCTATATCGCACCGTATGCTGGAGTCGCGATCGGAGAATACTTCATGGCAAAAGGTGAGGATGTGCTCATCGTCTATGACGACCTTTCCAAGCACGCGTGGGCCTTTCGTGAAATTTCTCTCCTTCTCCGCCGTCCGCCGGGACGCGAGGCTTATCCGGGAGACGTATTTTATCTTCANNCACCGACGGGCAGATCTATCTTGAAACGGATCTGTTCTATCGCGGGATTCGTCCGGCTTTGAACGTTGGTCTCTCGGTCTCGCGCGTGGGAGGCGCGGCGCAAACGAAGATCATGAAGAAGGTGGCTGGAAAACTTCGTCTTGAGCTTGCCCAGTTTCGCGAGCTGGAGGCGTTTGCGCAGTTCGCCTCCGACCTCGACGAGAATACGCGCAATCAGATCGAACGCGGCCGTCGTTTGACGGAGATGCTCAAGCAGAAGCAGTACGCGCCCATGCCGTTTGAAGAACAGGTGGCGGTGATCTTTGCGGTCACGCAGGGGCATGTGGATAGAGTGGCTGTCGAGCGCGTGGGTGAGTTTGAGATCGGGCTCCTCGAATATCTGCGAGGGAGTAAGGCTGAGCTTTTGAAAAAGATGAACGAGGAAAAGAACCTGACGGAAGAAATCGAGAAGGAACTGAACGCCGCTTGCAGTGAGTATGTGAAGATGTTCGAGTAGAATGTAGATAGCACGGACCTACAGAATTACAGATGCCACTGCAGATTTACAGATCTACAGATCGCTTCATACAGATTCCGAAGATCCAATCTTATCCCTCGCATCTGTATAATCTGTACTCATCCGTACATCTGTAAATCTGCAGTGGCATCTGTAATTCTGTAGGGCACTTGTAAATCCCTGGTCCATGTCATTCTGTAATCTATGCCCGTTTCGACAAAAGTTATCAAACAACGGATTCGATCCGTAAAGAACACGAAGAAAATCACGAAAGCGATGGAGCTTGTGGCCGCATCGAAAATGCGTAAAGCCATCTCGTCGGTAACGGGAACGCGGCCGTTTTCCAGACTGGCGTGGGAGACGGTCGGACTGGTTGGCGGGCATGTTGATGCTTCTCTGCATCCGCTCTTGTCCGCTCGAGAGGGGGCAAAGCGAACGCTTTACATCGTCTTTACGAGCGACCGCGGGCTCTGCGGAGGATACAACGCGCGCGTGCTCAAGGAGAGTTTTGCCGATATGCAGAAACGGGAGAAGGGGAGTTTTGACGTCGTAACCGTGGGGCGGAGGGCGGAGGGCGTCATGAAGCGCGCCGGAATTGCCGTGATGGCGAGCTTCGTCAATGTGACCAACAACCCCGCGTTTAAGGAGATCCAACCCGTCGCACAGCTCGCGATGGAAGAATTTAAGAAGGGGACGTACGCCCGTGTGATCGTCGCCTACACGGATTTCGTTTCCGCTCTTTCGCAGAAGCCGGCTCTGTTCACGCTCCTGCCGCTTGCTCCGGATGGGGTGGAGGGATTGGGAGAGGCAGGCTCGGAATCCTCTGATTACCGATTACCGATTACTAATGACCCTCATGAATACACCTTCGAACCTTCTCCCGCACGCGTGCTGGATGTCATGCTTCCTCGCATCACCGAAACGATGGTTTGGCAAACGCTTCTCGAAGCCGCCGCAAGCGAACATTCGGCGCGCATGATGGCGATGCGTAGCGCGTCCGACGCCGCGTCCGAAATGATTGACGATCTCACCCTCTCTTTTAATCAAGCCAGACAAGCCGGCATCACGCAGGAGATCGCGGAGATTTCCTCCGGCGCCGCCACTTTACAATAACCTTATCCTCCTACAGAATTACAGATCTGTACAAATATACAGATGTCGCAAGTGATTTTCTCTTGATCTGTATATCCGTACTAATCTCTAGTTCTGTAGGTCTGTAAGGATAATAGAATTATGAAAGGAACCATTGCACAAATCATCGGGCCGGTCGTTGACGTCCGGTTTCCCACGGAGGCAATGCCAAACATTCTCGACGCGCTCACCGTTGATCGCGGGGAGAAGATTCTGACGCTGGAGGTCGCCCAGCATATCGGCGGGGGACTCGTCCGCACGATTGCCATGGACTCCACCGACGGTCTTCGCCGCGGGATGGAGGTCGTGGCTACTGGCGCCCCAATCTCCGTTCCCGTCGGTCCCGAAACGCTCGGCCGCATGTTTAACGTCACCGGCGTTCCGATTGACGAGAAGGGGGACATCAAGATCAAACAACGCCTGCCGATTCACCGCGAGTCTCCCGATTTCATCGAGCAGTCAACGAAGGCGGAGATTTTCGAAACGGGCATCAAGGTGATTGATCTCATCGCGCCGTTTTTGCGCGGAGGAAAGACCGGCCTCTTCGGCGGCGCCGGCGTGGGAAAGACTGTTCTCATTCAGGAGCTCATTCACAACATCGCTAAGGAGCACGGCGGCTATTCCGTTTTTGCCGGAGTGGGGGAGCGCACGCGCGAAGGCAACGATTTGTACCGTGAAATGGAAGCGTCCGGTGTCTTGGATAAAACCGCGCTCGTGTTCGGGCAGATGAACGAGCCGCCTGGAGCCCGCGCGCGTATTGGGCTCACGGGTCTTACCATGGCGGAATACTTCCGCGACGAGGAAGGCCGCGACGTGCTCTTCTTCGTGGACAATATCTTTCGCTTCACGCAGGCCGGTTCCGAGGTGTCCTCGCTCTTGGGACGTATGCCCTCCGCCGTCGGCTATCAGCCGAATCTTGCCACCGACATGGGAGCGCTTCAGGAGCGCATCACTTCCACGAAAAAAGGTTCCATTACCTCCATTCAGGCTGTGTACGTTCCTGCCGACGACTTGACGGATCCGGCTCCGGCCACGACCTTCTCTCACCTTGACTCCACGGTCGTGTTAGCTCGCTCGCTTGCCGAGCTGGGCATCTATCCGGCCGTAGATCCGCTCGATTCCAACTCCACCATTCTTGATCCCAACATCGTTGGCGAAGAACATTATGAAGTCGCGCGCGAAGTCCAGCGCGTGCTTCAACGCTATCGCGACTTGCAGGACATCATCGCGATTTTGGGCATGGATGAGCTTTCCGACGAAGACAAACAGCTCGTGGGACGAGCCCGCCGCATCCAGAAGTTCCTCTCCCAGCCGTTCTCGGTTGCAGAAACGTTCTCAAATATTCCAGGCGTGTATGTGCCGCTCAAAGAAACGGTTCGCGGGTTCAAGGAAATTCTCTCGGGCAAGCTCGATCATGTGCCGGAGCAGGCGTTTTATATGAAGGGGACGATTGAGGAAGTGTTGAAAGAAACAAAGGTGTGAAAAAATTAAAACTAAAACTTGTCACGCCGGAAAAGATTGTCTACGAGGCGCAGGTGGATCAAGTAACCGCCATGACGGAAGCTGGAGAAATCACGATTCTTTCCGGTCACATCCCGCTCGTGGCGACGCTTCGATCGGGTGAACTTCGAACAAAGACGGACGGACACGAAGAACTTCTCGTCGCCTCGACGGGATTTATCGAAGTGCGTCCCGGGAACGAGGTGGTCTTTTTGGCAGACACGGCGGAGCGGGCGGAGGAGCTCGACTTGAAGTCTATTGAGGAAGCCCGTGAACGCGCCGCGAGGACTCTCGAAGAAGCCCGCAATAAAGAAGACGTTGACTTTGGCGCGTTGACAGCCGGCCTTGAAAGGGAACTCGCCCGCCATCGCGTGGCTCTCAAGCGGAAGAAGTACAAAGACGTCGGGAAGGTTTAAAGCGGATGTGCTCTGTGTTATTATTGAAGGCATAAATCCTTTAGAATCATTTTATGTCTAGAGAACAACAAGGTTCCGGTTTGGAACATGGACGCGAGGAAGGAGAATCTTCCCTCGATGACTTAGACGCTCTTCTAGCATCTGCCGACGTGGCGGCGGTTGAAGCGGTGCGCGCGGCAAGAGCCGGAGAAATCGCTTCGGTGGAGGAGAAGAAAAAGCAATCAAAGGCGGCCGCCCTGCGCGCGGAGGAACTTCAGCGAGCTTATGCTCTCCTTTCCTCGGAAGATGCTGGCGTGGATCATGTTGGATACGAATGGGCGTTACAGGCCGCCGAAGAGGAAACCGGCATTGCGGCTCCCGAGGGGTCAAAGGAGGTGATCGCGCGTCTGCGCAAAGTAAGCGATGCCCTTCGACGCCTGACGGCGGTTGAACCAAAGACGGAAGATCTTGAAGGCAAGATCGAAGCACTTAGGGACGTACGCGAACAACTGTTTGAAAAAGCGCGTGATTTTGCGATGGAAGCTTTGGAATCGGTGAAACTAAAATATCGAGGCGAGGAATCCGAATTTGAAGAGAAGTTTCGCGTGTTGCAGGCAAGCCCGCTCACCGCGCGTCTGGAGTTTCCTCCCGATTCTCCCGAAGCGCGCGAACAGGGGATGAAGATGGAGATCATGGAGCTTTTTTTCAGACCGGCGGCAAAAGCCATGACAGAGTGGGATGGAGAAACGTTCGCGATGAAAGAGAAGTTGAAACCGGCTCATGAAGCTTTGGCTCATGAAGATGCATCCAAACAAGCTAATGAACATGCAAGTTTCAAAGCGCTCAGGGATGCCATGCTCGCGTTGCGTGGTAGCGCGCAACTCAAGGAAAGTGACGGTAATTATTCTTGGATGCTAAAACGGACACTAACAAGCGAACTAGAAGAACGAGAAGGAGCTATCCAAGCGCGAGAAGAGGCTCAAAGAAAAAATCTCGTTTTCTTTGAAGCGAACCGCATGAGGGTCGAGTCGGTTCTTGAAACGATCACTTCCGAAGATGAATTGCGAACGGCTCTGACGGAACTGCGTCAACTTGTCACCGCATGGTCTGGCAACTTCCTCGAACCGGAGAGGATGTTGGAGAACGTAAATAAGATGAACCACCCCGCGTCTTATCGGCTTTACGACGCTTTCGTGCGTTATGGCAGTGGTTTCATCTCACCTACGGACAAGAAGGATCATATCTCTCCAAGAAGACAACTGGCGGGCAAAATAACGCGATTCAATGGGAATACATCTGGATGGTCTGACGAACCAATCCCGGAGCATCGAAGGCAAAAGTACCAAAGAGAGGCAGATGATATGACCTTTGCTAATATCAAACGCGCTCTTGATAAGATTGTTCCTCCTACACCGTCGTATCATTCGGAAGACTTTGCAACCTTGACGGATAAGCGCAAAGCGGCGGGGTGGACGGAGTCAAAGCTTGGTGCCCTGGTTCCTCCGGATGGCAATGTGCGCGCTCTCGACAAACAGTTTGCCGCTACCATTGAACGTCTCTCTCATCCAATCGCTTCGGCAGAGAAGGCTTTTGACATCAAGGGTGAAGGCAGCGAGTTGAGAGTCTATACGCTTGGGCAGGCAAAGGATTTATTGCTCCGCGCTCGGCGTGATGCTCGAGCCATACTCGTGAGGACGGTTGCGGAGAGAGATCGGGAGGTCGCCGGAAAAGAGAGAAGCATTGAAGAAGTACAGATCGAAAATAGGTCTTTGGCATTTCAACTTGGAGTTGTAAGGACACGAAACGAAGAATTGAAGGCCTCGGGTGCTGAAAGTGAAACAGGCTTCACAAAGCGTTTGGCTGAAGTAGGGGATGAGGTGAACAAAATCGAGAAGAGAGCGAGAGTTGCTGAAGGAAGACATGAGAAACTCTTGCTAGCATTACAAGATGCGTTGGGTGAGAAAAAATCCGGTCTCCTTGGCGGCGACAAAGCTCTCCGCGTTCGCATACAAGCAATCCTTGAAGCCGCTTCCTAAAAAATAATTGTCACGACGTGACAAGTTATGTTCGGTGAGTAAAGATGTCCGATCGGATACTTTTACTCACCGATTTTTAGTTGACAATTAGTGGGAAAAGGTACATCATTTCGCCGCCTTTCGCATGAAGCGATGGCGTAGCTGTGGGAGAAGCCGGACGTGATGAGCATTTCTGACGAGACTCGAACCTTCCTCCAATCCCTGCGCGACCCCTCGGAACGCGTCCTCACGGACTTCGTGCCCGAGGAGCTCCGGCTTGACGAGACTGGCGCCATCGTCGTCGTCTGCTCCGACTGCCATCAGCGCAAGGACATGTCGGCGTTTCTCGCCCGCGTAGCCGAGGCCTGCGGTGTGTCCGAGCTCTACCACAAGCTCAAAGTGAACGCGGCGGGCATCGCGCTTGATCCCGACTCGTCTCTGCACCGAAAGGGCAAGCATCGCCTCCTCACCCTCGAGGAGGATATCCGCGATACGATGCTCCCATCAGTCAAGGGCATCACGACGGTCATTCTCATCGCGCACTTCCCGTGCGGGAAGGCCGGGCTCGAGGGCATCAGCGACGAGGAACAGATGCAGTCGCTTCTGGTGGGCAAGGCTCGGCTCAAGGAGCATCTCTACGTCCCGCGCGTGGTCTGCGCCGTCCATGTGGACTGGGGCGGCCACAACCGCCGCATGTACCGCATCACGCGACGCGATTGGGAGGCGTGGTGCCATCGGCATGATCGAACGCCGACCTTCCGCCGAATTTCTCCGGTTGCACCATCCGACTTCGTCGTCCTCGCCGATTAGAACCGGCGTCTGGACCAACCTCGCCCTGTAGTCATCTGCAGGGCCTTCGCATTTGAGATTTCAGCAAAGTTACTCTTGACATCCCATTGATCCGTTTCTCGTTCGGGTCTACAATCTTGGCTGATTTTTACCCTATGTATATTTTGAATCTGTTTCAGACGCTATTCTTGGGTCCCAAAGTGACAGAACACCCATCGGCATTTGCGTCGGATGATGAACTGGAGACGGCCGGAAGCGAGCTCAAGCGGATCATTGATGCTCTCTATGGCGGCCGATCACTTCGCATCCGCGCGGTTGACGGAGGGTCTACCAATGCGGAAGAAATCGAGCTCACGGCGCTTGGCAATGCTTACTATGACATCGAACGTTTTGGACTTTCCTTCGTTGCTTCTCCCCGCCACGCCGACATGCTGTTTGTTACGGGCCCTGTAACTCGCAATCTTGAAACTGCGGTCAAAACGACCTATGAAGCCACGCCACATCCCTGCATCGTGGTGGCGGTGGGGGACGGAGCCTGCACGGGCGGCATCTGGAAAGATTCTTATGCCGTGGTCGGAGCGGTTGAGAATGTCATTCCCGTTCACCTCAAAATCCCCGGCGATCCGCCGTCGCCCGCGCAGATTCTGAAAGCTCTGATGGGCGTTTTGAAGCATCCTGCCTAACCTATGTCGTTTTTCATTCCCTATCTTCTCTTTGCGAGCCTCTCGCTTACCGTTATCTCGGGCATCGCGGCTCTTGGCGGGCGTGCGATGATCTTTCATAAGCTCTCGCAAATTTTCCTCGCGCTTTCCGGCCTTCTGGGTATGGCGGCAAGCGTCGCGGTGTTCCTTTCTCCCGAAATAGGCATGCGCGTTTCTATCGCTTCCGCCAAATTTTCTCCCGTGTTCGGACTGGATCTGTTTGGCGCTGTCTTCTTTTTTCTCGTTTCTCTCGTGAGCGTCTTGTGCGCCGTTTACGCCGTGCCGTACCTGCGTTCTTATCGGACGACGTATCATCTGCCAAGCCTGAACGCGCTCGTGGCGGCTTTTGTGCTCGGCATGCAGATCGTGATCGTATCTACCGGACCTTTTCCTTTCATGATCGGCTGGGAAATCATGTCTCTCGCCTCGTTCTTTTTGGTCGTGAGCGACCGCTCGGCGGAATCTGTCCGCGCCGCGCTTCTGTACTTGGTCATGACGCATCTTGGAGCCGCCGCCATTCTCGCCGCGTTCCTCCTGTTGGCTCAAGGATCCTTCTTTGCGGATTTTTCCCTGCTCACAAACTTGGCTGGGACGGCACCAGCATGGGTACTTCCGGTTTCGTTCGGTCTGTTTCTCTTCGGCTTCGGTTCCAAGTCTGGTCTCGTTCCGTTCCATGTATGGTTGCCCGAAGCTCATCCGGCCGCCCCGAGCCATGTCTCCGCTCTCATGTCGGGAGTGATGTTGAAGATTGCCATCTATGGATTTTTGCGTGTAACGCTCTTTCTTCTGCCTCCCATCGGAACAACGGCGTCGCTCGTGATTCTTGGGTTCGGACTTCTCACGGCGCTCTACGGAGTTCTCTACGCCGCCCTTGACCGCGACTTCAAGCGCACGCTCGCCTTCAGCAGTATCGAAAATATCGGTCTCATCTTTACGATGATCGGCATTTCATTTTTTGCCGCCTCCCGCGGCTTGGAAGTGTTGTTTGAGGTGGTGTTCTCCGCCGCCGTCTTTTTCACGATCGCCCACGCCCTCTTTAAGTCGGGTCTCTTTCTTATTTCAGGAGTCGTGGTGCGCGCGTTCCATTCTAGAAGTCTCGAGAAGATGGGCGGACTTTCCAAACGCCTGCCGGTTTTTTCCGCGTTCTTTTGCATCCTCGCGCTTGCCGCGGCGTCCCTGCCGCCCTTCGGTCCCTTTTTTGGCGAGTGGATGTTTTTCCAGAGTCTCCTTGGGCATTTCTCTTTGCATGATCCGTTTGTGAACGCCATCCTGCTTCTCACGTTTGCCATCTCGGCGCTCGTGGGAGGACTTGCGATCTTTGCTATGGTGAAGCTGTTTGCCCTCTCCATGCTTGCGGAGTCGAGAAGCCCGGAGAACGCTTTGGAGCACTGCGAGCGGCCGGCTTGGGGAGAGATGTTTTCTATCGGAGTCTTTACTTTGAGCGTTCTTCTGCTTGGACCCTTTGCGCCCGCGGTCATGGCTCTCATTCGGGGAGAAGCCGCTGTCCCATCGCTTTGGCTCCTCTCCGTCGGTTCGGCGGCGATTCAGCCTTCCGTCCTTCTGCTCTTTCTCTTCGCGTGCGTGCTTGCCGTTTGGATTCTGCGCCGTCTCATGAGCCGCGTGGAGCATGAACGCGCGTATCACCGCTGGGATTGCGGAGCGCCCGTAAACGCTTCCATGGAATACACCGCCACAGCTTTTTCCGCTCCCATTCGCTTCTTCTTCCGGCTTATCCTTCGCACCAAGAAGAGCGTGGATGTCTTGCCGGTTCTCGCGACCAACCCCTGGATTGCCTCAAAGAGTTTCAACATGAACCTTCGGTCCATTTGGATGGATTTCGGGTATCTTCCCCTCGGTCGATTTTTTATCGGGCTTTCCCTTCAGGTGAAGAAAATCCAGAGCGGGAATATCCGGTTCTATCTTTTCCTGATTTTTGCCGCTCTCATTTTGACTCTCCGCATCGCCCTATGACCACGATTGTCGCACTCATTCTGCAACTTGTCCTCGTGCTTCTTCTCTCACCTTTGACGATCGGTTTGGTCCGGTGGTTCAAGGCTCGCTTGCAAGGGAGGCTTGGAGCTCCTCCGTGGATTGTGTACACGGCTCTTTTGACCACGCTTAAAAAACAGCACGTCATTTCGGAGAACGTCTCTTGGGTGTTCCGTTTCGTCCCGTTTGCGGTTTTAGGAATGGCGGCGTTCTTGGTCCTTTCACTTCCGCTCCTGTTCTCAAACGGCGGACTTCCTCAAATTGATCTTTTCATTCTTGCGGGCGTGCTCTCGCTCGGTTCCGTCTTCCTTGTTTTTGGCGGACTGGATGCCGGAACGGCATTCGGAGGCATGGGAGCAAGCCGCGAGATGACGATCGCCGCGCTCGTCGAGCCGGTGGCACTCATCACGTTTTCTGCTTTTGCCGTGGTGGCGGGAAGTTCTTCCATTCAAGACGTGTTTGGAAACGGCATGTCCGTGTTCTCCCATCCGGCTTTGGTCTTGAGTTTCGCCGCGCTGGTTTTGGTCGCCCTTGCGGAAAACGCCCGTTATCCGGTGGACAATCCGGCCACGCATTTGGAACTCACCATGGTGCACGAGGCCATGCTCTTGGAGTACTCGGGTCCGTATCTCGCCATGCTTGAGTATGCTTCCTCGATCAAGTTGACGGTGTTTCTCGTTCTGCTTGGAAACCTCATCTGGGTGAAGCCGTCTGCCGCTCTCGCTCCCGAGGCGATCGGTTTGGCGGCCGCAGGCATCCTCTCTACGCTCATCGTCGGATCATTCGCTCTTGCGCTCCTCGAGTCGAGCATCGCGAAGATGCGGTTCTTCCGCCTGCAGGAATACATGAGCGTTGCGTTCTTCCTTTCTCTCTCCGGATTTATTCTCGTGTTTCTTCTATGACCAACGCTTCGCTTTTTTCCATGCTCATGATCGGGCTCTTCGTTGCGGGCACGCTTTCCTGTTTTTCCACGATGCGCCTGCAGAGTCTTTTGCGGTCGTATGCCTTTTCTTCCGCGGCGTTGGGAGGTTTGGCGCTCGGCTTGGCCGTGGAGGAGTCTGCAATCCACCTCATCACCGTTGCCGGCGCCGTAATCGTCGTAAAATCGTTCCTGGTGCCGTCCGTGATTTCACGCATGGCGGAACGTTCGCACGCATCGAAGCGCCTCGCTTCCTCCCTGCGCCCTTCGGCGAGCTGGTTTGTCGGCGGCGCGGTGTTTGCCGTCGGGATTTATCTGGCTTTGCGCTCGCCACTCTTTGTGGGCGGATTGGAACCCACTCAAATGACCGCACTGCTTCCCATTTCGGTCGGAGTGGTGTTTATGGGTTTTGCGATGATGATTCTTCGAAAAGACGTGCTCTCCCAACTGCTTGGATTTCTCGTTTTAGAAAACGGCATTGCGGCTTTCTCCTTGAGCGCCTTGGGAGGCATTCCCGTGGCCATCGAATTCGGCGTGTACTCCGCCGTCCTCATCGGAGCGATTCTGATGGCGACGTTGAGCGGTCGCGTTCAACAACTCTTTGGCACTCATGATACCTCTCGTTTGAGCGAATTGACCGACTAAGTATGCTTCTTTTTCTTGCCTTTGGAATTCTCCTTCTTGCCGCCCTCCTCTCCCTTCTCCCGAAGATGAGCGGGCGTTCCTTGCGATGGACCGGCCTCGCCTCGTCCGTCTTGATACTCTGCGCCATCCTTTGGTCAGTCGGTCCCGTCCTCTTGGGGTGGACGGATCCGCGACTTACGTCTTGGTGGGAGGTCAGTCGTTTTGCGTCCTTGATGGGAATCCTTGTGGCGTGGCTCTACGTCTGCGCCATGCTCGTCAGCCTTCACTATCTTCACGTCGAAGAGCGCAAGGGGATCGTCTCTATCCGCCAGATGCGTTTGTATATGGTGTGCGTTCCGCTCTTCGTGCTTTCCATGCTTGCGGCGATCTTTGCCGACAACGTCGGGATTCTCTGGGTCGCTCTCGAGTCCACGACGCTCTCCACAACGCTTCTTGTCTCCTTCTACGGAAAGAAATCTTCGATGGAGGCGGCATGGAAGTACATCGTTATCTGTTCTACGGGCATTGCGCTCGGACTCTTCGGGATCCTCATTTTGGGTTACGCCGGAGCACAAGCGGGACTGCAGGAGGCATCAGCATTCAAAATCAGTCTTCTTCGCGGCGCAACTGGATCCATGGATCAGGGCATCGTGATGTGGGCTTTCGTGTTTCTTTTTATCGGGTTTGGCACGAAGATCGGACTCGTGCCCATGCACACGTGGCTTCCCGACGCGCACAGCAAAACGCCGTCTCCTGTTTCCGCCATGCTCTCGGGCATCTTGCTCAATGTCGCTTTCTTCACTCTTCTGCGGTTTAAGGGCATCGTGGACTTAACGCTTAAGAGCGGTGCGTGGACCGATCAATTCTTCCTCGTCTTTGGCGTCCTCACGATTCTCCTCCCTTCCATCGTCCTCTTGTCCCAGCGCAACTACAAACGCATGTTGGCTTACCACAGCGTGGAGCACATGGGTATCATGGCGTTTCTTGCGGGTCTTGGACCTTTGGGAATGGTCGGATTTACCATTCACATGATCGGACACGCCCTCTCAAAGTCGGCATTGTTCTTTGGCGCCGGCGAATTGCTCCAGCGGTTTGAGTCCACGAAGTTTCATCTGGTACACGACGTATTAAAGCGCGCGCCTCGCACGGGATTGCTCTTCTTGGCCGCCGCGCTGTTCTTGATCGGCGTGCCTCCGTCCGGACTCTTTTTGAGCGAGTACGTTCTTGTGGGTACGGGGCTCGTCGCACATCCGTTTCTTTCCGCCGCGGCATTGGCAGGAATCACGATGGCGGGACTCGGGCTCATGCGGCATTTGTTCGAACTCCTGTTTCATCCGACGATTCCGGAAGAGAAACAGGATGTTCCGGTTGAAACATGGAATCTCACTCACACGGTTATGGCGCTCCAGCTCGGCATCGGTCTCATCTTCGGCCTTTGGATGCTTTCGGGGCAAGGCTGGCCTCTTCTTTCTTCCGTGAGTGCTGATCTCCTTTCTCTATGACGTACGAACAAATCAAACTTTTCCTTCCCTCCGCGTCTTCACGGGTGAACGACGAAATTCGATGCCGCGTGGAGGCACCGCTCTTTGCCGGAATCGTGGAACGGCTGATGAAAGAAGGCGGATTGCCGCTTTCGAGCCTCTACGCCACGGATGATCGAGCCACCGATAAGTCGTTTGGCATCCATGTCATTTTGTCTTTAGATGAAGAGAGGCTTTGGATGACGCTCTCCACGTCTGTCTCGGGAAATGATCCGACGTATCCGTCTCTGACGCGATCCGTCATGGCAGCGCATTGGTACGAACGCTATGCGCAGGATATGTTCGGCATTGTCCCCGAGGGGCATCCGGATCCTCGTCGTCTCGTCCATCACGAAAACATTCCCGTAGGGACGCATCCACTTCGGAAAGATTTTCGATGGGATACGAAATTAGATCATGCGCAAGTTCCTTATCCTCTGCATCATGTGGAGGGGGAGGGGATCTATGAGATTCCCGTGGGACCCATCCATGCTGGCATTATTGAGCCCGGGCATTTCAGATTCAATGTGGCCGGAGAGCGGATCATCACACTTGAAGGCAAGCTGTTCTTCACGCACAAGGGAGTCGAGAAACTCCTCGAGGGCAAGACGCCTTTGGAGGCTCTGCCGTTTATCGAACGCCTCTCCGGAGACATGGCCGCTTCGCACGCGCTGGCGTTTTGCCAAGCGATAGAAAAAATTTCCGAGACGGTTGTGCCTCCCCGCGCGAAGGCGATCCGAACGGCACTGTGCGAGCTTGAGCGCATCACGATGCATCTGCACGATCTTGCCAACATTACGGGAATGGGGACAGGATACACGCTCATGGCGGCGAACGGATTCCGGATCAAGGAACGTCTCGTGCGGCTTTCTCAAACGCTTTTGGGAAATCGGTTTTGGAGAGGGGCGATCGTTCCTGGCGGCGTCTCTCGTGATTGGACAAGCGGGGAATGCGCTCTCATCAAGACGACAGCGACGGAAGCGGTTAAAGAGATGCAGGATCTCGTGAAGATGGCTTTGCAGTCCGATGGATTGCGGGAGCGTCTTGAGACGACGGGCATCTTGACGCGCGAAGCGGCGGTGGCGTACGGAGCCGTTGGTCTTCCCGCCCGCGCCTCCGGAGTTGCGCGCGATGTCAGGCTCTCCCATCCCTACGCGGCGTATGCACAACTCCCATGGGAAATCGTGACGGCTGAAGAAGGAGACGTCTATGCTCGTTATCGTTGTCGAGTGGAGGAGCTGGAAATCTCTCTGCGCGTTCTCTTGGCGGCTGTGGATCTTCATGCCGGAGAACCGGTTGTCACGCGCGTTTCCCTCAAAGACGGATGGGGCGTCGCGGCCGTTGAATCATGGCGAGGAGAAATCCTCACGGCGGTTCATCTGAAAAATGGGAAGATCGAGCGTTGCTTTCCTCGCGATCCGTCGTTTTGTAACTGGCCTCTCTTTGGCGAAATCGGTCCCGGCAACATCGTCCCTGATTTCCCCCTTTGCAACAAATCGCTCAACTTGAGTTATTCCGGAACGGACATGTAGGAAGTTTTCAAGAGGAATTCTAAAAAGAAAAATGACCTTTTATCTTGACAAATGGTCGTTTTTCGATTAAGTTCGTCTGTCGCTTCCATGCGGCAAACGGCCTTTCCACAGCTGAAGCGGAGGTTCCAAGCTGATGTGTCTTGACCGACAGACTAAGCGAGTTCTCGCTGACCCAAAACCCAGCTCTTGTGGCGCTATCCTCGAGCTGGTTCTTCGTGATCAAGCGATCATCCTCTGGCTTGACCTCATCCCACGTCTTCAGAAGAAGGGGTGGGAGAACAAAAGCATCCTCGCGTTCTTCCAGTGGATTGACAGGTATGTTCCCGTTCTGAACGCGAACGGCAAGGTCGATCCGGTGGCTCTGTGCTGGGCTCTTCTCGAAGCGCACCGAGCGGGCATCGCGAAGATCGCCCGCGAGTCTGATGCGCGCCGAATCGATCCTCGCGACCGGTTGATCCGCAACGTCCCCTGGCTCAAGAAGCTCGACAACTCGACGCGGATCGCCAACGCGAGGATTCGCAGAGCCATCGAGAACAACGTCGTCCTCGAAAGCGACCGCCGGCTTCTTGAAGCGATCCTGAACCGTGAAGGCGTCGTCACTTCCGCCGGCAACGTCAAGCCAGCCCTGCTCCGTGCGGTCTTCGAAGAGTATGGGTTCAACATTGGCGCTCATTACGAACTCACACTCGCGAGTTCAGTCAAGGTCGTCCTCTTCCCTGAGCTCGATCCTGTGGTGACGCATCGGTCTCCCATTCGTATCATCACTGATCCGGGTGCAAGCAGACCAAAAATGGAGAGCAGGCCGACGGAGAGTGTCAGCGTTCGCACGGTCTCCAAACGGATGGCCGCGACGCATCGCTCGCTCCTGATCGTCCTCGATATCCTGGTGTGCAATCATCGATGGACGAGGGATGAGAACCTCCTCCCGCCCGCAATCATCTGGGCGGTGATCCGAAACTTCTGGCCGCGCAAGAGAAACCCGGATAAGTGCTTCGACTGGCTGGAGGACAACGGTCTCGTCGTGTGGCATCTCACGGCTGAACTGGAGTCCGGCCAGTACGTGCTCTANNCCCGGGCTCTCGACCGCGTTGGTGCTCGTGGTGCCATCGCGGAGGCCTTTACCGCCTTGGAACGTGATCCCAAGAACGAGCCTCGTCTCATCCGTCTGGCAACCGAGACGGCCACTCACCGTGTCAGATCATGACTATCTCGCCTCTCTCTCGAGAGGCTCCTGCCCCGACCATTCGTCGGGGTCTTCTGCTATAATGGCTTCTTATGTCTGACCTTCTTGCCGATTTGAACGACGCCCAGCGTGAGGCCGTAACGCACCGCGGTGGGCCTTTGATGATCGTGGCCGGAGCGGGGACGGGGAAGACGACGGTCATCACGCGGCGGATTGCATGGCTCATCGAGCAGGGGCTTGCGAAGTCAAGCGAGATTCTCGCCCTGACGTTCACGGAAAAAGCGGCGGGTGAGATGGAGGAGCGTGTGGATCGGCTTCTGCCCATGGGCTATCTTGATCTCTCCGTTCATACCTTCCATGCGTTTTGCGAGCGCGTTCTTCGAGAACACGGAATGGAAATCGGCCTCGCACGCGACTTCCGTATTCTCACCGAGATTGACGCTTGGCTCCTTGCTCGAAGCCGGTTCGACGCTTTCCGCCTTGATCACTATCGGCCGCTTGGCAATCCGACGCGGCATCTGCGCGATCTTCTTAGGCATTTTGCTTCACTCAAGGAGGAGGGAGTTTGGCCGGAGGATTATCGGACATTCGTGGAGGCTTTGAACCCTTCGCCCGAAGGGGTAAATGAAAACAACCGTTTGAAAGAGCTTGCGAGAGCCTATGCAACCTACGAGGCAATCCTTCATGAAGCGAATGCGCTTGACTTCGGCGGGCTCATTCTCTACACGCTCAAGCTCTTCAAGGAACGTCCGGTTGTTCTTGAGACGCTCCGCCGTCGCTACCGACACATCCTCGTGGACGAGTTTCAAGATACAAACACATCGCAATACGAACTCGTGAAGCTCTTAGCCGAGCCGGAGCGAAATCTCACGGTAGTGGGGGACGACGATCAGTCCATTTACCGTTTTCGCGGAGCCTCCATTGCGAACATCCTCGTCTTTGACGAGCAGTATCCGGATGCCAAGCATGTTGTCTTGACGACGAACTACCGTTCGCATCAGGAGATCCTCGATGCGGCGTACGGTTTTATCCAGCACAACAATCCGGCGCGGCTCGAAGTGAAGACGGGGCTTTTAAAGAAGCTCTCGGCGCAGAAGAAGACGGGAGGTTTTGTGGAACACGTTCACTATGGAAGCCTCGAAGAGGAGGCGCGAGGCGTGCTTGATGCCATTCTTGAGGCTCGGAAAAAAGACCCGACGCTCGCGTGGAAAGACGTGGGCATTCTGGTTCGAGCCAACGACCACGCCGCGCCGTTCGTCGAGTTGTTTGAGACTCGAGGCGTGCCATACCAATTTCTTGCCATGCGAGGTCTCTATGTGAAACCGGTTGTTTTGGACATGACAGCGTGGCTTTGCATCATCAACAATCCGTTTGACAGCGTGAGCGTCTACCGCGTGCTCTCGCATCCGATGTGGAAGATGGAGACGAGGGATCTTGAGCGTCTCTCACACGCGGCGGTGAAACAGGGAAAGTCTTTGCTTGGATTGAATTTGGATTTGATTGAAGATCTTGGATCATCGGGAAGAGAGATCATGGAGCGGATTCAGGGCATCCGAAACGAGCTCGCCGATCTTGCCAGAAGAAAGCGCGCGGCGGAAATGCTCATTCTCGCGGCGCGTCAGTCTGGCCTCGTCGAATGGGTTTCCGCGCTTCCCGAGGTGCAAGCCAAAGACGATTTTGCGCTTCTTCAGCAATTCTATGTCCGCATTCGCAACTTTGAAGCGCGCAACGACGAAAAATCTCTGCGCAGTTTTCTTGAAGAATTCGCTCATGAACGCGAAGCGGGTGAAACCGGCGCGCTTGATTTTGATATGGAAACGGGGCCGGACACGATCCGCGTGATGACGGTGCATGCGTCCAAAGGTTTGGAGTTTCGGCATGTCTTCATCGTTAATCTCGTTGACCGTCGCTTCCCGAGTCAACACCGAAAAGAGGCCATCCCTGTGCCTGATGAGTTGATCCCCTCCATGGCATCCGGAGAACATTTGGAAGAAGAGCGGCGGCTTTTTTACGTCGCCATGACGCGGGCGAAAGAGCGGCTCTTCCTGACGTCGGCGGAGGATTATGGCGGAGCGCGCAAAAAAAAGTTCTCGCGATTTTTGCAGGAGCTCGATCTTCAAACGGCCTCGGAGACGACTCGCGCTCCGGTCTCGGTCTTTCAGGAGGCACCCAATCAAACACTTGTGCCAAGCCACGGCAGAGAAGCAATCGTCTTGGAACTCCCAAAACACTTCAGCTTCACACAGTATCGAGCGTATCGCGCCTGTCCGTTGCAATATAAATTTGCCCATCTTTTCAAAATTCCCGTGATGAGCAAGGACACGATGTCGTTTGGAAAAACTCTGCACACGACATTGCAGATTTTCTTTGAACGCTGGATAAAGGAAGGGGTGTTGCCAGCCGAAGAAACGCTTTACGATCTCTACCGCGCGTCATGGATTGATGAGTGGTATCTAAATGACGAAGCACGTGAAGCGTACCGAAACCGCGGCCGCGCATCGCTTGCGAAAGTCTATGAAGAGCTCAAAATAAATCCTCCCAAACCGCTCGCGGTTGAACAGGCGTTCACGCTTAAGCTCGGAAGCGCTATAATCAAAGGGCAGATTGATCGCGTAGACGAGATCGAAGGAGGTCTTCATCTCATTGATTACAAAGCTGGAGCGCCAAAGACGCTTGAGAAACTTGGCACGGAGCAGAAAGATCAGCTCTACATCTATCAACTGGCCGCCGAGGAAATTTGGAAAAAGCCGGTTCGACGCCTCACTTATCAGTATCTGCTGGACAATTCCAATGTGAGTTTTCTAGGAAGTGAAAACGACCTCGCCAAAGTGCGCGAGCGCATCAAAGAAGCGGTGGCGGGAATTAAGGAGGGACACTTTGATCCAACGCCGGGATTCCACTGCGGAACTTGTGATTTTAAAGACATCTGCCCTTTTCGAGCCTTGTAGAGGGTATCTCAAAAAAGTGGTCTCAACCATATGAAAAAGACAGATTTTACAAAAAAATTTCTGAATAAAATCATCTGCGGCAATGCTGTTGATGTTATGAAA